>NZ_JBHMIV010000008.1:0-154871 GCF_048060475.1 Nocardiopsis sp. LOL_012
GTGCGGTGCCCGCCAGCCCACCACCACCCTCAGCGGACGGCCTGACGGCCGCAGCCCCCTCTATAGGGAACGGGAAGATCACGTCCTCGGCGGCGGGCGCGGTGTAGGGGCCGACGAAGTCCAGTCCCCGCACGTGCGGGGCGAGGTGGTTCCACAGGTGGTACCGCCAGGTCCGGTCGCCGTCGGCTCCCTGCGTCATGGAGTCGCCGGCGATCATGACGCGTCGGAGTCCGCTCACTGGGCCTCCCTTTCCCCCGGGTGAGGGGCTCGGCGGTCAGTCCTGGGCGACCACGCGGTTCCTGATCGTACCCAGGCCGTCCACGGTCACCGCGACCTCCTGGCCGGGCTCCATCGGCCCCACGCCCGCGGGGGTCCCCGTGAGGACGACGTCGCCGGGGAGGAGCGTCATGAAGGAGGTGACGTACTCGATGATCGCCGGGATGTCGTGGATGAGGTTCGACGTGCTGCCCCGCTGGCGGCTGTGCCCGTCCAGCTCGGTGGTGAGGGTCAGGTTCTGGGCCTCCTCGACACCCATCCCGGTGGTGATCCAGGGGCCCAGGGGGCAGAAGGTGTCGAACCCCTTGGCCCGGGTCCACTGCTTGTCCTTACGCTGGAGGTCGCGGGCGGTCACGTCGTTGGCGACGGTGTAGCCGAAGATCACGTCCTTGGCGCGCTCGCGCGGCACCTGTCGGCAGGGCCGGGAGACGACCAGGGCGAGCTCACCCTCGTAGTGCACCTCCCGGGACAGGGACGGGTGGATGACGGGGTCGTAGGGACCGCACACCGACGTGGAGGGCTTGAGGAAGACGACGGGCTCCTCTGTGGCCTCCCCGGTGACGTCCGCCATCTCCGCTACGTGGTCGGCGTAGTTCTTGCCGATGCACACCACCTTGGTCGGCAGTACCGGGGAGAGCAGCCGGACGTCGGCCAGCTTCGCACGCTCGCCGGTCACCGTGATGTCGCCGATCAGGGGGTGGCCGTTGAGACGGGAGACGTACTCCTCCCCGCCCTCGCCGTCGGACTCCACCAGCCCGAACCCGACGTCGTCCCCTGACGCGAAACGTGCGATGCGCACCCGGTGCCTCCCTCGTCGAACCACTTGCGCATCGAAGGCTATCGGCGCCGCGCCGCGAAGGCACACACGCGGGCGCGAGGCCCCGATCGGGAGCGCCCTGCGCTGGGGAAGCGCACAGCATGGCTTGGTTCCGGGTTGGAACGGGCTCTGGCATGCTGGACCCAGCATCCGATATCGGAGAGGTAACACCCCGTGCCCACATCCTCCTCGCCCCGGAAGGCCGCCCGGGACCGGCGCCGCCGCGGTTCGCTGGGACTCGCGCTCGGCCTGAGCCTGGCCATCGGCGCCGTCATCGCGCTGATGCTCGGGATGCCGGAATCGCAGCACACCCGGCTGTTCCCCCAGGAGACGGGCGCCTCCGGTCCCGCCGCCCAGGAGGTTCCGGCCGCACCGGGCACCGGTGAACCGGCCGAGGACGGGGACTCGGCGGGCACCGCACCGCGGGGCGGTGACGGTCCCGCCGCACCGGACGCCCCGGCCGACGGGACCGATCCGGTCGGGGAGGGGACGCCGACCGCCGGGGGCTCCCCGACCGGGGAGCCTGAGGCGACCACGGACGAGGAGGACAACGTCCTGCTCCGCTCCGTGGAGGAGGAGGTCGACACCGCCGAGGGCGAGTTCCGCACCATGGAGGGTGAGAGCGAGGTCATGGGCGAGGGCCCGCTGCTGACCTACGCCGTCGAGGTCGAGAAGGGGCTGCCCGAGGACCCCGAGGACTTCACCGCGGCCGTCGAGGAGATCCTCGGCGACCCGCGCGGCTGGACCGGTGGCGGGGAGCGGTCGGTGCAGCGCGTGGACTCCGATGACGCCGACATCCGCGTACTCCTGTCCGCACCGGACACGGTGGACCGCCTGTGCGCGCCGCTGGACACCAACGGATTCGTCTCGTGCGCCAACGGCAACCGCGCCGTCATCAACCAGAACCGCTGGGCCACGGGCGTGGACCACTTCGACGGCGACCTGGAAACCTATCGCGTCTACCTCATCAACCACGAGGTGGGCCACACCCTGGGGCACGGGCACGTCTTCTGCCCGAGTCCGGGCGAGCCCGCCCCGGTGATGCAGCAGCAGACCCTGTTCCTCCAGGGGTGCGAGCCCAACGGCTGGGTCCACCCCGACCCCGAAGAGACGGACTAGAGCGGGCCGCCGCTTCCCGAAACACGGAGGGCCGCCTCCCGGGGCGGCCCTCGGTGTCGTCCGGGCTCAGCCCTGCGGGTAGCCCTGCTGGCGCAGGCCGTAGGTGACCGCCTGTTCGAGGGCCACCCACGAGGCGTCGACGACGTTGGCACCGACCCCGACCGTGGTCCACTCCCGCACACCGTCGCTGAAGGTGATGAGGGTGCGTGTGATGGCGTTGGTGCCGGAGGTGCCCTCCAGGATGCGGACCTTGTAGTCGGTCAGCTCCAGCCCCGCCAGCGCCGTGTACACGCCCTCCAGGGCGCTGCGCAGCGCCCGGTCGAGCGCGTTGACCGGACCGTTGCCCTCGGCCGTGGCCAGGACGCGCTCACCCTTGACCTGGAGCTTGACGGTGGCCTCGGTGAGGCTCTCGTACCGGTCGTCCAGCGGTCCGGCGCCGTCTCGGGGCCGACGCTCCGTGATCACCCGCCAGGACTCGGTCCCGAAGTAGCGGACCGGGGCGCCCAACTCCTCCCACAGCAGCAGTTCCAGGGAGGCGTCGGCCGCCTCGAAGCTGTACCCGGAAAGCTCCAGGCCCTTGACCCGGTCCACCACACGGCCGGACAGCTCACGGTCCCCGGACAGGTCCAGTCCCAGCTCCTTGGCCTTGAGTTCGATCGAGGCGCGCCCTGCCATGTCGGACACGAGCATGCGCATACGGTTGCCGACCAGCTCGGGGTCGGTGTGCTGGTACAGGTCCGGGTCCACCTTGATGGCGGAGGCATGCAGCCCGGCCTTGTGCGCGAACGCCGACACCCCGACGTAGGGCTGGTGGGTGTCGGGCGCCAGGTTGACGATCTCGGCGATCGCCGTGGCGACCCGGGTCATCTCGGGCAGACAGCCCTGCGGCAGCACCTCGCGGCCGTGCTTGAGGGTGAGTGCGCCGACCACGGAGAACAGGTTGGCGTTGCCCACGCGCTCGCCGTAGCCGTTGGCGGTGCACTGCACGTGGGTGGCGCCGGCGTCGACGGCGGCGAGGGTGTTGGCCACGGCGCACCCGGTGTCGTCCTGGGCGTGGATGCCCAGGCGGGCGCCGGTGGCGTCGATGACCTCGCTGACGACACGGGTGATGTCGGCGGGGAGCATGCCGCCGTTGGTGTCACACAGGACGACGACGTCCGCGCCCGCTCCGGAGGCCGTGCGGACCACGTCGAGCGCGTGTGCGGGGTCGTGGTGGTAGCCGTCGAAAAAGTGCTCACAGTCGACGAACACCCGCTGCCCGTGCTCGCGCAGATGGGAGACGGTGTCGGCGATCATGGCGAGGTTCTCGTCGGGGGTCGTGCGCAGTGCGCGCTCGACGTGGCGTGAATCGCTCTTGGCGACCAGGACCACGACCGGTGCGCCGCTCTCGCGCAGGGCGGCCACCTGCGGGTCGTCGGCGGCCCGCACACCGGCGCGGCGGGTCGCCCCGAACGCGGTGAGCAGCGCGTGCTTGAGGTCCAGCTCGCGTACGGCCCGCTGGAAGAACTCGGTGTCCTTGGGGTTGGCCCCCGGCCACCCGCCCTCGATGAACCCCACCCCGAAGTCGTCGAGCAACTGGGCGATGGCCAGCTTGTCGGAGACCCGTAGGTTGATCCCCTCGCGCTGGGCTCCGTCGCGCAGCGTGGTGTCGAAGACGTGGAAACTGTCGTCCCTCATCGGTGGAACTCCCCTGGATGCTGTGGTGTGGCAGTCGGCCCCAGCAACGAAAAAGACCCCTCGTGGACACGAGAGGTCAGCGCGCTGGCAGGGTCCGTGGGGCTGCCGGGATACGGACGGGCAGCCGTTCAGCCAGCGCGCCTCACGATAATGAGCACCTGAGACGGCATGGGGACAGTGTGCCACACGAGGTTCGGGTCACCGCACGCCGGGGCAGGAATATCCCACGATCCGAGACAGGCATATCTCACTGCGGACACCGGCGGCTCTGACCACGGGGTGCCCGAGAGCGTCGGACACCCCGCTCCGCGGCCCGCGGCGGCTCAGAAGCGGGTGATCCACCCGTACTTGTCGGCGCGGTGGCCGGTCTGCAGCCCCACCAGTTCCTCGCGCAGGCGCATCGTGACGGGGCCCGGGGTGCCGTCCCCGATCCGGAACTCTCCCTCGTCGCTCTTGACCCGTCCGACCGGGGTGATCACGGCGGCGGTGCCGCAGGCGAACACCTCGGTCATCTCGCCGGACTCGGCGGCCTCACGCCACTCCTCGACGGACAGCGGCCTCTCCTCGGCCTCCAGCCCCAGGTCCGGGGCCAGGCTCAGCAGTGATTCGCGCGTGATGCCCGGCAGCAGCGTGCCGGTCAGGGCGGGGGTGCGCAACCGAGCGTCCTTCCCAGAGCCGAACACGAACCACAGGTTCATGCCGCCCATCTCCTCGACCCAGCGGTGCTCGCGAGCGTCGAGCCAGACCACCTGGTCACAGCCCTGCTGGACCGCCTGGGCCTGGGCCAGGAAGCTCGCGGCGTAGTTGCCGGCGAACTTCGCGGCCCCGGTGCCGCCCGGCGCGGCGCGCGTGTAGTCCTTGGACAGCCACACGGTCACCGGCTTGACGCCGCCGGAGAAGTAGGAGCCGACCGGGGAGGCGATGAGCAGGTAGAGGTAGCTGCGGGAGGGGTTGTTCACCCCCAGGCCGACGTCCGTGGCGATCATGAACGGACGCAGGTACAGGCTGAAGTCGGTCTTGTCGGGCACCCAGGCGCCGTCGTGTTCGAGCAGGAGCCCGATCGACGCGAGGAAGAGGTCCTCGGGCAGGTCGGGCATCGCCATCCGTGCGGCACTCCTGTTGAACCGCGCCGCGTTGGCCTCGGGGCGGAAGGTGGCGAGTGAGCCGTCGGGGTGGCGGTAGGCCTTCAGGCCCTCGAAGATCTCCTGCGCGTAGTGCAGGGATGCGGTGGCCGGGTCCAGGCTCAGGGGCCCGTAGGGTTCGAGCCTGGCGTCGTGCCAGCCCTTGCCCTCGGTGTAGCGGATCGTCACCATGTGGTCGGTGAACACCTGGCCGAACCCGGGATTCTCCAGCAGTGCCTCACGTTCGGCCGGGGTCCTCCGCCGGTCGGAGAGCTGGATGTCGAACGTCAACCCGCTTGTGGTGGTGTTGGTGTCCATGTCGTCGTGGGTCCTCTCGGGTGCATCGGGTCGACGGCGGCGTCGACCCGCTCTCTAGTCTGACGGAAAGAGCGCACCCGTTGCCACGGTGGTGGCCCGGCGGCGGGCGCGCGTCGGTGGTTCCGGGCGCGCCCGCCGGTGTGTCGGATCATGGGCCGCCGGCCGCGCCCGGGGGTGGGCAGGGCCGACCGCCTCGTGTCAGCCCTGCTCGGTTACTCGGGCGGCGAGGTCGTCGCCGATGCGGGTGGTGGAGCGCACCGCGGTGCTCTGGGCCCGGGTCTTGAGGTCCGCGGCGACCGCGGACTCGATCCGGCGGGCCGCCTCGGTCTCGCCGAGGTGGTCGAGCATGGTGGCGACCGACAGGACCGTGGCGGTCGGGTCGGCCTTGCTCTGGCCCGCGATGTCGGGCGCGGAGCCGTGCACGGGCTCGAACATGCTCGGGAAGGTGCCGTCTGGGTTGACGTTGCCGCTGGCGGCCAGGCCGATGCCGCCGGTGATGGCGGCGCCGATGTCGGTGATGATGTCGCCGAAGAGGTTGTCGGTGACCACGACGTCGAAGCGGGCAGGCTGGTTGACGAAGAACATCGCCGCCGCGTCGACGTGGCAGTAGTCGACGGAGACCTGCGGGTAGGCCGCCCCGACCTCCTTGACGGTGCGCTGCCAGAGCTCACCGGCGAAGGTGAGGACGTTGTCCTTGTGGACCAGGGTGAGCCGCTTGCGCGGGCGGGCGGCGGCCTTCTCGAAGGCGTAGCGGACCACGCGCTCGACCCCGAAGCGGGTGTTGACGCTGTCCTGGGTGGCGATCTCGTGCGGGGTGCCCTTGCGGAGCACGCCGCCGGCGCCGGCGTAGGGGCCCTCGGTGCCCTCGCGCACGACCAGCATGTCGATGTCCTCGGGGGACACGCCCGCCAGGGGGCTGTCCACGCCCGGGAAGAGGCGGACGGGGCGCAGGTTCACGTAGTGGTCGAAGTCGAAGCGCAGGCGCAGCAGCAGGCCGCGCTCCAGGACACCGCTGGGGACGCTGGGGTCCCCGACGGCGCCCAGGAGGATCGCCTCGTGTCCGCGCAGTTCCTCCTGCACCGGCTCCGGCAGGGTCTCGCCGGTGCGGTGCCACAGCTTCGCGCCCAGTTCGTACTCGGTGGTCTCGAAGGCGAGGCCGTACCGGGAGGCGGCGGCCTCCAGGACCTTGAGCCCTTCACCGACCACCTCGGGGCCGATCCCGTCTCCGGGGATGACGGCCAGTTTCACCGTGCGCGCTGCCATACGGACTCACTTCGACTCGGATGCGACCTCGCATGTCTCACATAGCGAGATCTGAATGAACAGTGGATGAGACAAGACTAGGGCATGCGCGACGGCGGCCGATCCTGTCCCCCGACCCGGCCATACGAGTGGTCCGCGGGCCGGCACCGTTCAGAACCGCATCGGGTCGCTGTTGTCCCGGCGGTCCAGGGCTGCCTGGAGCGCACGGCGGACCTCGTCCTCGGAGTCGGGCGTGGACGGGTACTCGACCATGTCGTACATGTGATCCTCCGGTTGCGGCCGGTGACGCCGGGCGGCCCGGTCCGTCACGAACGTCGGTGCGAATACGCGGCGCGACCCCGGTACGGGAACGGCGGCGTGAGCCCGAGCGCTCGGGGCGCCGGGCGGTGCGAGCGGCGGTGGCCGCAGAAGGAAGGAGCGGGGCGCCCCGGCGGGATCGCCTGCCGGGTGGCCACCTGTGCGGTAGGGCGGTCGACCCCGGTGCACACAACTCCTAGGACGACAGAATATCGGAAGTCCAACTATACGGCCAGGATTTCTCAGTATCTGAGAAACACGTGTGCCCTCACCGCTCAGCGGCGGTACGCGGAAAGCCCCGGGAGACGGCGAGGGGCGCGGACACCCAGCGGTGTCCGCGCCCCCTGAACCTGCCGTGAGGGGCTCAGACCTCCAGGTCGGTCTGGCGGGTGATGTCGGCGTCGATCTCCGAGGAGATCGAGGACAGCGTGCCGTCGGGCACCGCGGAGTCGACCGTGAGCGCGATCAGCGCCTTGCCGCCCTCGGTGTCCCGGCTGACCTGCATGCCCGCGATGTTGACCCCGGCCTCGCCCAGCAGCGCGCCGACCTTGCCGACGATGCCCGGCCGGTCCTCGTAGGAGAGGAAGACCATGTGCTCGCTGAGGCCGATCTCCATGGTGTAGCCGTTGATCTCCACCAGCTTCTCCAACTGGCGGGGGCCGGTCAGCGTACCCGACGCCGACACGCGCGTGCCGTCGGCCAGGACGCCGCGCACGGTGATGAGGTTGCGCCAGTCGCCGCTCTCCTCGCTGGTGGTGAGGTTGACCTCGACACCGCGCTCCTTGGCGAGCAGCGGCGCGTTCACGAAGGTCACCGTCTCCTCGACCACGTCCGCGAACACGCCCTTGAGCGCGGCCAGCTCCAGGACCTTGACGTCGTGGGCGGCGATCTCGCCACGGACCTCGACGTCGATGCGGCTGGCGATCGCCCCGGCCAGGGAGGTGAACACCCGGCCCAGCTTCTCCGTGAGCGGCAGGCCCGGCTTGATCTCCTCGGCCACACCGGTGCCCTGGACGTTCACCGCGTCGGGCACGAACTCACCGGACAGCGCCAGCTTGACCGAGCGCGCCACCTGCGTGCCCGCCTTCTCCTGCGCCTCGGCGGTGCTGGCACCCAAGTGCGGCGCCACCACCACGTTCTCCAGCTCGAACAGGGGGCTGTCCGTGCAGGGCTCCTTGGCGAACACGTCGATGCCCGCACCGGCCACCCGGCCGTCCTTGAGGGCCCGGTACAGGGCGTCCTCGTCGAGGATGCCGCCGCGCGCGGCGTTGATGATCCGCACGCTGGGCTTCACCTTGCCGAGCGCCTCGTCGCCGATCAGGCCCAGGGTGTCCTTGTTCTTGGGCAGGTGGATGGTGATGAAGTCGCTGCGCTCCAGCAGCTCGTCCAGCGTGGCCAGCTCCACGCCCATCTGCGCGGCACGTGCGGGCTGCACGAACGGGTCGTAGGCGATGACCTTCGTGCCGAACGCCAGCAGGCGCTGGGAGACCAACGCACCGATCCGGCCCAGGCCGACCACTCCGACGACCTTCTCGTACAGCTCCACACCCGTGTACTTGGAGCGCTTCCACTCACCGTTGATCAGCGCGTTGTGGGCGGGGGCGGTGTTGCGCGCGCTGGCCAGCAGCAGGTTGATCGCCTGCTCGGCGGCGCTGATGATATTGGACGTGGGGGCGTTGACCACCAGGACGCCGGCCTTGGTCGCCGCGTCCACGTCCACGTTGTCCAGTCCGACACCGGCACGCGCCACGACCTGGAGACGGTTCGCGGCGGCGACGGCCTCGGCGTCGATCTTGGTGGCGCTGCGCACGATCACGGCGTCGACGTCGGCGATGGCCGACAGCAGTTGGGACCGGTCGGCCCCGTCGGCGCGGCGCACCTCGAAGTCCTCTTCGAGCAGAGCGATTCCGGCGGGCGAGAGTTCTTCCGCGACGAGTACGGCGGGTTTGGACACGAGGGTTCCTTTTCGGGTGGTGCGCGACCCGGTCGAACGGGCGGACGGAGTGGGCCCGGACCGGGTGTGATGGCCGATCAAAAGTCTATCGCCGAGGTAGGGAAGCCCGCTGGCGAGTCGTGGACGAAACCCCCGCCCCGGCCGTGGCCGCGTGTGTCGGGGGGCGGCTGCGCACGCCCCCCGACACGCCCGGGGTCAGGCCTTCAGCCAGCTCATGAGCGGACGCAGCTCGGCGCCCACCTTCTCGATCTTCTCGTTCTGCTCGGCCTCGCGGCGCTTGGTGAAGGTCGGCTGGCCCGCGTCGAACTCGTTCATGAGCTCCTTCGCGTAGCTGCCGTCCTGGATCTCACCCAGGATCTTGCGCATCTCCTCGCGGGTCTGCTCGGTGATCAGGCGCGGGCCGCGGGTGTAGCCGCCGTACTCGGCGTTGTCCGACACCGACCAGTTCATCTTGGAGATACCGCCCTCGTACATGAGGTCGACGATGAGCTTGAGCTCGTGCAGGCACTCGAAGTAGGCGATCTCCGGCTGGTAGCCCGCCTCCACCAGGGTGGCGAAACCGGCCTTGACCAGCTCCTCGGTGCCGCCGCACAGCACGGCCTGCTCACCGAACAGGTCGGTCTCGGTCTCCTCCTTGAACGTGGTCTTGATGACCCCGGCCTTGGTGCCGCCGATGCCCTTGGCCCACGACAGCGCCAAGTCCCAGGCCTGCCCGCTGGCGTCCTTCTCGACCGCGACCAGGCAGGGCACGCCGCGCCCGGCCTCGTACTGGCGGCGCACCAGGTGGCCCGGCCCCTTGGGGGCGACCATGGCCACGTCCACGCCCTCGGGCGGGGTGATGAGGCCATAGCGGATGCTGAAGCCGTGCCCGAAGAACAGGGCGTTGCCCGGCTCCAGGTTGGGCGCGATCTCCGAGGCGTACAGGTCTCGGTGGATGTGGTCGGGGACCAGGATCATCACCACGTCAGCCTCGCGAGCGGCCTCGGCGGGGGTTGTGACCCGCAGCCCCTCCTCCTCGGCCTTCGCGCGGCTCTTCGACCCCTCAGCGAGGCCGATCCGCACGTCGACGCCCGAGTCCCGCAGCGACAGCGCGTGCGCGTGCCCCTGGCTGCCGTAACCGATCACGGCGACCTTCTTGCCCTGGATGAGCGCGAGGTCCGCGGCGTCGTCGTAGTACATCTGTGCTGCCACTTGGCGTTACTCCTTGCTTCTTGCGTTCGTGGCCGGGGGACGGTGCCGAGGTCCCGTCCCCGCGGCCGGCTCAGGCGCTGCGGTCGACGGCACGCAGGGAGCGGTCGGTGATCGAGCGGGGCCCCCGGCCCATGGCCACGACCCCCGACTTGACGAGCTCCCTGATGCCGAACGGCTCCAGGTTCTTGACGAGGGCATCGAGCTTGCCGGGGTCTCCGGTGGCCTCGATGACGACGATGTCCGGGCTGACGTCCACGACGGAGGCGCGGAAGAGCTCGGCGGTCTGGAGCACGTGGGTGCGGCTGTTGGCGTCGGCCTTGACCTTGACGAGCAGGAGCTCGCGCTGGACCGACGCGGGGGTGTCCATCTCCACGATCTTGACGACGTTGACCAGCTTGTTCAACTGTTTGGTCACCTGCTCCAAGGGGTGGAGGTCGCAGTTGACCACGATCGTCATCCGGGACAGGCCCGGGTACTCAGTGGTGCTGACACTGAGCGAGTCGATGTTGAAGCCACGGCGGGAGAACAGGGCCGAGGCGCGCGCGAGGATCCCCGGAGTGTTCTCCACCAGAACGGAAAGCGTGTGACGGCTCATGGCGGGTAGGGCCTCTCCTAGTCCTCGTGCTCCCAGTCCGGCGCCATGTCGCGCGCGTACTGGATGTTGTCGTTGCTGATACCGGGGCCGACCATCGGCCAGACCATGGCGTCGTGGCTCACGGAGAAGTCCACGACGACCGGGACGTCGTTGATCGCCATGGCCTTCTCGATGGTGGCGTCGATGTCCTCGGGACGCTCACAGCGCAGACCGACACAACCGTACGCCTCCGCGAGGCGGACGAAGTCCGGGACCCGGACCTTCTCGTCCTTGGGCGCTGTCTGGAGGTCGGTGTTGGAGTAGCGCTGGTCGTAGTAGAGGGTCTGCCACTGGCGGACCATGCCCAGGTTGCCGTTGTTGACCACGGCGACCTTGATGGGGATGCCCTCGACCGCGCAGGTGGCGAGCTCCTGGTTGGTCATCTGGAAGCAGCCGTCGCCGTCGATCGACCAGACCACACGGTCGGGGTCGCCGACCTTGGCGCCGAGCGCCGCCGGGACGGAGAAGCCCATGGTGCCCAGGCCGCCGGAGTTGACGAAGGCGCCGGGGCGCTCGTAGTCGATGAACTGGGCCGCCCACATCTGGTGCTGGCCGACGCCGGCGACGTAGGTGGCCTCGGGGCCGGCGATCTTGCCCAGGCGCTGGATGACGCCCTGCGGGGAGAGGTGGCCGTCATCGGGCTCGTCGAAGCCCTTGGGGTAGGTGGTACGCAGGCGGTTGAGCTGCTTCCACCAGGCCGCGTAGTCGCCCTCGCGGCCCTTCTCCTGGTCGGCGCGGACGGCGACGACGAGGTCGGCGAGGACCTCGCGGCAGTCACCGACGATCGGCACGTCCGCGTGGCGGTTCTTGGAGATCTCCGCGGGGTCGATGTCGGCGTGGACGATCTTGGCGTCCGGGGCGAAGCTGTCCAGGCGTCCGGTGACACGGTCGTCGAAGCGCGCGCCCAGGGCGACGACGAGGTCGGCCTTCTGGAGCGCGCCGACCGCGGAGACGTCGCCGTGCATGCCCGGCATGCCGACGAACAGGGGGTGGCCGTCGGGGAAGACGCCCCGCGCCATGAGCGTGGTGACGACGGGGACGCCGGTGAGCTCGGCCAGGACCCGCAGTTCGGCGGAGGCCCCGGCGCGCAGGACGCCGCCGCCGACGTAGAAGACGGGGCGTTTGGCCTCGGCGATCATCCGGGCGGCCTCGCGGACCTGCTTGCCGTGCGGCTTGGTCACCGGGCGGTAGCCGGGCAGGTCGATGCGCTCGGGCCAGCGGAAGTCCGCCATGGCCTGGAGGGCGTCCTTGGAGATGTCGACGAGCACGGGGCCGGGGCGGCCGGTGCTGGCGATGTGGAACGCCTCGGCGATGGTCTTGGGGATCTCCCGGGCGTCCTTGACCAGGAAGTTGTGCTTGGTGATCGGCATCGTGATGCCGCAGATGTCGGCTTCCTGGAAGGCGTCGGTGCCGATCATCGGGGAGGCCACCTGGCCGGTGATGGCGACCATGGGGACCGAGTCCATGTGGGCGTCGGCGAGGGGGGTCACGAGGTTGGTGGCGCCGGGTCCGCTGGTGGCCATGCACACGCCGGGGCGGCCGGTGGCGTAGGCGTATCCTTCCGCCGCGTGGCCCGCTCCCTGCTCGTGGCGCATCAGGATGTGGCGCACCTTGGCCGAGTCGTAGAGGGGGTCGTAGGCAGGAAGGATGGCACCGCCGGGAATCCCGAAGACTGTGTCAACGCCGACGTGCTCCAGCGACCTGATCAGCGATTGTGCGCCGGTCATCTGCTCGGTCATCTCAAGATCCTTCAGCGAGGTCCCAGAGCCGCTGCGCGCGCTCTGGTCTGGTGGGTCTGACTCAAGGCCTGGTGTGGCAATAAAAAAACCCCCACCGCCAGTGCGGTTGAGGGGTGGCGCGCAGCAAAACCAGGTCAGCTGGCTGCGCGCCGACCAAGTACGAGAATCAGGGAGTTGCTCTGCACGATGACAACATTGACGGACGGGGTGGGCGTACGTCAACAAGATCGCAACATTGTCCCACCATGCGAGACGACCGTGTCAGCATCCGACCCTCCCCGGGGGCACGCTGCGGCGTTGAACAGGACGGATGCGGCCGAGACGCCCGAACCGTGTAACGCGGAACACGTTCGCGGGCCGGGGCCGGAGGTGTTTGATCTTGCTACCGGCACAGGGCTCGGATAGCCGACACCTGCGCTGGTAGCAAGATCACGTGCCGCAGGGCTGGGGGGAGGTCCGGTCAGGCACCCTTGGCGCTGGCCAGGAAGGCACGCCACGCGTCGGTACCGAAGAAGAGCGCACCCAACTCGCGGTGCCTGGTGTCGCGCACGGCAGTGACCGGCCCCTCGGCGACCTCAACCCATGCCGCTTCGCTCTGGGAGTAGCTGGCGGTGTGCCACCGGCCATCCGGTATATGGGCCGCCTCCACGCAGTCGTTGTCCCCGCCGCTGTAGCTGGACTTGAACCACTGGATCACCGGAACTCCCTTACCTCCGAGGCGATGGAGTCCATCGTCGCAGACGGTGAGAGAGCCGAATCGCACAGGCTCGTGAACGCCGTCCTGTACCTGGTGACGCTGTCGACGCTCTCCAAGTAGAGGTCCCCCATCATGCCCTCGATGTAGACGACGTCCGGGTACTGGCCCTCGGGGAAGGAGAAGACGGTGAAGGCGCCTTCCATGGCGCTGTGCGCACCGGCCTCGAAGGGGAGCAGCCGGAGGCTGACATCGGGGTTCTCGGCGGCCTCGTGCAGGGCCTGTAGTTGCTCGGCCATCAGCTCAGGGCTGCCGACCCGGCGAGTGAGTACGGCTTCGTTGAGGACGAAGTCCAAGTGCAGAGGCTTGTCACGCTTGAGGATCTGCTGACGTGCCATACGGGCCGCCACCCGGCGTTCGACACTCTGCTCGTCGTAGCGCGGACGCAGAGCCTGGATGACGGCGCGGGCGTACGCCTCGGTCTGGAGCAGACCAGGGACGAGCTCTGACGAATAGCGCCTGATGAGGTCGGTCTCGTCCTCCAAAGCGACGAGGGAACCGGTGAAGACATCCTGGTAGGAGGTCCACCAGCCACGCTTCTTGGCGTCCTTGGCGAGTTGGATGAGGGCTTCCCGCTGAGGGCTGGCCACGCCGTAGAGGTCGAGCAGCCCCTGGATGTCCAGCCAGTTCACACGGGGGCTCCGGGCGTTCTCCAAGCGGAAGAGCTTGGAGACATGCCAGTCCATGCGTGCTGCGACCTGTTCCTGAGTCATCTTGGCCTCGGCGCGGAGTTCACGCAGGGACTGCGCGAGTCGGTACTGCCGCACGGTGGGGATCGGTTCGGGCATCGCGTCCTTCACTCGTCAACGTTGCGGGTGCGCTCAGTCGTGCTTCTGAACTGCGCCTTATCGACCAAAGCGGATCTTCTATCGCAAGATACACGCCTTTAACTTGCAGGCTTGTAAGTTGATGCCTGCTGGGTTTTACTGTAGTCGGCTTCACACACTTCGTGGTGATGAAGCCCTCGATCCCGAGTGGAGGCCCGCATAGCCGTTGTCCTGATGCTTGCGCACAGGAAGCATCGGGCGGCGCCATTCAAGCTGGTTACCGTCGGGAGGGCTGCCCGACGGGCGGCCACACGAAAACGGGCTCTGGGAGCGATTGGCGCGCCCCCAGAGCCCAAGGCCGACGACCACCCACACGTTGAAGAAGAAGGAACCCGTCGACATGTTCATTGTGCCTCAGCCGCGTCCACCCCTGCACATATCCACAGCCGGGTTCGCGGGGCGGCGCTGGCCCTGCCGCCTCTACCCCGGCGACCTGGTCCACACCCGCGAGCTCCGCGACGACCTGCGCGAAGACCTCTCCCGCCCGTCCGACCCGCCGGTGCCGCCCGTACCACCCGTCGAACCGCCGTCCTGCCCATCAACGACGCGCACGCTGTCAGTCGGGGAACCGTCGGGCACGCTCTCAGGGCTGGTGCCGCTGTCGACGCTGTTGACCACGTCGGGGGTACGGTCGCCCGCTTCGACGTCACCGCGGCGATCACCATCAGGCCGGTCGTGGCCATCACCGTCGTCGCCCGCCAGGTCCACACGGCTCTGCGGAGCATCCGGCGACGCCGCAGCGTCCCCCGTACCGGCACGCGGGCCCAGCAGAGCGGGCTCGCGCACCTCTTCGGGCCCATCGCCCTCGTAGCGGCCCACCGGGGTGTCGTGGACCGTGGAGACGTCCTCGGGCACCTGGGCGGCCACCCACGCCTCCTCCTCCGCCGCCAGCCCCTCCTCGATCCGGCGGCGCGAGTCCGGGTCCAGCGCCTCCACCGCCGTCAGGGCGTCATCCAACTCCCCTGCGGTCGGGTCCTCCTCCCCCACACCGTCACCACGACCGCCACGGCCACCGCGTCCCTCAGGGGTTCCGGTCTCCTCGCCCACCGGGCGCGGGCCACCCGCCCCGCCCGGCCCCCCACCAGCGTCGCTCTCGCCACCGGTTCCGGGGCCGAAGCGGGCCGCCAGACGGTCCAACGCCCCCCGCACCTCCGTCAACTGGGCCGGGCTGAACCGGCCCGTATCGAAAGCGGAGGCATCCAGGCGCAGCAGCGGACGCGGCCCCCGGCGAAGTCCGGCAGGTTCAGGTTCACGTCGATACCGCTGCCGGGCAAGTCCACATCCGGCACCCGCCCGCCCATACCGCTCACGATGCTCGCCCCGCGCCAGGCGATCAGCGGCGCCCCCACCACCGCGCCCACACCCGTGGCCGACAGCGCCACCCCCGCGGCCGTCACCCCGAGGTTGAGCAGCGCCGTGCCGATCACATAGCCCGGCCGCTCGTCCCACTCCTCCCAGGGCACCACCGAGTGCGCCAGGTCCTTCCACGCCTCACCGGTCTGCCCCCAGCCCGCCCACCCCCACGTATCGGAGGAGGCGTCGTACATCCCCGCCAGCGAGGCCAGCGACTGGGCGGTGCCCTCCCACTGCTCCACCATCGCCTCGTCCCAGTCCATGGCGAACCAGCCCGCCGAACTGTGCGCGCCCACCATCGCGCCCGTATCCTCCACCGCGCCCACCACGAAGTCGCCCACCGCCGCGCCCACGTCCACCCACCAGTGTTCGTCTGTGGCGGCCGGATCCGCCTCCCACTCGGTGGCCAGCTCCGACAGGTCCTGCTCGTAGCCGTGGTAGAACACCCCCTCGGGCATCTGGTCCGCGCCCTCGGGCATCTCCACGAAACGGGTCCGGTCGGGGATGAAGCGGTTGATGCCGTTGGCGCAGGTCCGCTCAGCCTCGGCGTAGGCCTCGATCAGCGCCACGCCGCGGTCGTAGTAGCCCTGGTTCTCCGCCACGTTGGGCCCCTCACCGATCCCGAAGAACCCGGCCACGCCCTCCTCGGGTTCGCGCCACTCATCGCCCAGGGCGTCGATACGGGCACGGAAGTCCTCGGCGTCGGCCCGCAGCCACGCCCAGTCGATCCGCAACCGGCGCAGGGTGTCGGCGAAGTCCTCCAGCGCGTTCGCGGCGCGGTCGGCGGCCAGGGAGACGGTACGACCGTCGGTGGCCACCGGGTTCAGCGCGCTGTAGAGGTCGGCGGCCTCGGGGGCGTGGTAGCAGCTCGCCAGACCGCCCCAGGCGGCGGTGATGTCGCTGCCGGTGTCACCGATGCCGGCGCCGGTGATGCGCATCGATCCGGCCAGGGAGTCGATGTAGTCCGGCGAGGGGGTGAGCACCGGGAACGTGGCCGGGCTGATCTTGCCCTCGCCGTCGGTGAGCGGTCCGGTCTGCTCCTCGATGGTCAGCGGCGCTCCGAGCGGCATCGGGGAGGGGGCGTCGGGCATCGCGGAAGGGGTCCTTCACTACCAGGGGGCATAGGGGGGTGCGCGGAGGTCAGACCGGCCGGTGGGTGGGGTCCACGGTGTAGGGCGGCGGCGGGGGCAAGGGCACCGTCCCGGCGTTGTTCTGGGCCTCCTCGGCCATCTCGTACTGGCCGTCCATGTAGTGGGTGGTGGCCTCGCTCGTGCACTCCAGGGCGATGGTGACGGGGGTGCTGTTGATGTGGGCCTCGGTGAGGGTGGTGTCGAACTCCAGGCTCCTCATCTGTCCGAGCAGGCCGTCCGGTCCCTCCTCCTCGCCGATGTGGGAGGCGGTGGAGGACAGGACGCCGCCCACCTCCTGGGGGTCGATGTCCCAACTGGGCACAGGGGCTCCTCTGCGGTTCGGTGGTCTGGCGTCCGCTATCCGGACGCGCGGGGGCCGAACGCCTCGGGGCGGAAGAGTTCGGGCACCACCGCGCCGGCCGTACCGGTACCGTCGGTGCGGTCCGGGGCCTGGGCGGTCTCAATGGTGTGGTGCATCCGGTTCAGGGCCGAGCGGACCCGTGCGAGGTCGACGTCGGAGCGCGTCCGGGCGTAGGTGAAGACCTGGGACATGCGGGTGGCGGCGGCCGGGCGCCGGGGGCCGTGGCCGGTGTCCTCTTCGGCGACTTCCGGGTGCGGGTTCCCGTCCTCTTCCCCGGGGTCGGGGAGCACGACGTCGAACTTCATTCCACCCTCTCCTTGGCAGGCTGGCCACCACGCACACGGACACACCCCGCGTCGGGGGTGGAACCGTACGTATGAGTCTTGCCCGATTCTGTCAGGTTTTCAGGTGGTTCTTCATGGGCCGATGGTCCTGAACAGGGCGGCCAGCACGACCCGCCACGGACCGTCGCACCAGGTCAGAGAGCTCGCATGACCCCGGCGGGGCACCCGGTGGCCGGAACCGGTCACGTCCTACAGGGTGACGTCGGCCTCTCCACCGACGAGCGCCTCCACCCCGGCGGCGGGCATGGGCCGCGCCACCAGGAACCCCTGGCCGTAGTCGCAGCCCATCGAACGCAACTGCTCCAGTTGCTCGGTCCGCTCGATGCCCTCGGCGACCACCTGCACGCCCAGCTCGCGACCGAGCCGGACGATGGTGCGGGTGATGAGCGTGACCGTGTCGTCGCGGCCCAGGTCGGCGGTGAAGGACGGGTCCACCTTGATCTCGTCCACGCTCAGCTCTCGCAGGTGCGCCAGGGAGGCATAACCCATCCCGTAGTCGTCGATGGCCAGCCGCACACCCAGGGAGCGCAGCTCGCGCAGGCGCCGCACCGCCTCCTCGCCGTCGTCGAGCAGGAGTTCCTCGTCGACCTCCAGGGTGAGCACCTCGGCGGACAGGCCCGTCTCCAGGAGCACGGTCCCCACCGTCTCCACGAAGCGCGGCGACAGCACCTGTGTCGCCGACAGGTTCACCGACAGGCCGATGTCCCAGTCCGACACCCGCCACACGGCGACCTTCTCGCACGCCTCCCGGAGGATCCACTCCCCCAGCGGCACGATCAGGCCCGACTCCTCGGCCGCTCCGAGGAAGGCGTCCGGTCCGACCTCCTCGCCGTCGCGGTCCCACCGCACCAGCGCCTCGACCGCGGTGACGCGGGAGGTGCCCAGGTCCACGATCGGCTGGTACTCCAGGAAGAACTCGCCCTCCTCCAAGGCCCGGCGCAGCCGGATCTGCAACTCCACGCGGGAGACGACCATGTCGTGCATGTGGGCGGCGAACACCTCCACGTGGCCCGAACCGCGCTCCTTGGCCCGGGTCATGGCCACGTCGGCGTTGCGCAGGAGTTCCCCGCTGTCGCCACCGGGCGCGGCGAAGGCCACCCCGATGCTCGCGGTCAGGACGATCTCCCGGTCCGCCACGTGGAAGGGCTGCGAGGCGATCGACCTCCCCAGGCGCTCGGCCAGGTCGACCGCCTTCTGAGCGTGCGGCATCCCCTCGACCAGCACCGCGAACTCGTCCCCGCCCCAGCGCGCGAGCAGGACCGAGGAGTCCAGTTCGCCGCGGAGCCGGAGCGCCGCCTGCCCGAGCAGGTGGTCGCCGCGCACGTGTCCGGCCGTGTCGTTGACCGCCGTGAAGCCGTCCAGGTCGAGGAAGACCACGGCGACGTCGTCGGTGGGCTCGTCGCTGATCGCCCGATGGGCGAGCACGTCGCTGGTGCGCTCCTCCAGGTAGGCCCGGTTGGGCAGACCCGTGACACCATCGTGGAAGGTGAGGTGCTTGACCTCGTCCTCCAGGGCCACCTGCGCACTGATGTCGCGGGTGGTGACCAGCAGGCGCGGCGGGTCGCCCGGCTGTTCGTACAGGGAGACGGTCGACTCGGTGTGCCGCCAGGTACCGTCCGCCGCCCGCACGCGCAGCCGCAGGTGGACGCCCTGGCCGCCGCGTTCGGTGAACAGGTCGTCGACCGCCCGGGTGTGCGCCACGTCCTCCGGGTGGATGAGTGCGGTGACCGGTGCGGCCAGCACGTCCTCCAGGCGGTAGCCGAACGCCCCCGCGGTCCCCTGGCTGACGTGGTGCACGGTGCCGTCGCGGTCCAGGATGAGGATGACGTCACCGCTGTTGCGCGCCAGTTCGTGGAAGTGCCCCTCGCGGTTGTGCACCATGCGCGAGAGCGTGGCGTTCTCCTCCAGCATCCCCAGCACGCGTACCAGCAGCACCACGACGGCGGTCCCCGCGGCCAGCGGCAGGACCGGGGCCGTACCGGGCGTGCCGAGCGCGGCGCCGGTCAGGACGACGGTGGCCGTGAACAGGGCGCCGACCGCGAAGAGTTCGGGGGCGAACCGGTACAGGCCCTGACCGGTGATCCGCGCCGCCGTCCACCGGCGCTGCGCCAGCCACGGCAGGGCACCCAGCAGGGCCATCCCCGCGAAGGTGACCACGTATCCGATGCCCCCGGCGACGGGTTGTCCGGTGAGCCTGCCGACCGCGTCGAACAGGTCGGCGCCGGTGATGAGGGTCAGCGCCCCGATCGCGGGCAGGACCGCGCGCCGCGCACCGGGCGGCGACATGAAGGCCAGGGGGATCACCAGGCACAGCACGGCGATGTCGGCGACCGGGTAGACCAGGGCGAAGCCCAGGGAGCCCGAGCCCTCCCCCAGCTCCTCGTAGAGGGGGGAGAAGACCAGCAGCCACACCAGGGAGAACACGGCGGCGGCGCAGACGTAACTGTCGGTGATGTGGCGCGTGGCGGTCCTGATGCCCCCCGGCCACGGGGCGAGCCGGGTGAAGCCGACCACGAACAGCGGCAACGCCGCCAGCGTGAACAGGTCACCGAGCGTGAGGGAGACCACCGACCCCGGCCCCAGGAAACCGGTGACCCCGTAGGCCAGGGCGCCCGCGCACCAGGCGAAGGCGGCCCAGGCCAGGTTGCGCAGTGCCGAACGGACGTCGGGTCCGCCCTCGGCCGGCGCGTCATCGTCGTCGGGGCCGGTGCGGCGGTAGGCGGCCCACAGCAGGGAGCCGCCCGCGGCGCCCGCGGCCAGCGCGATGGGCCACTCGCCCAGAAGCACCGTGAGTGTGGACCCGCCCACGGGGATGAGGGCGGTGGCGGCGTAGACCAGGAACAGGGCTCCCATCACCGCCACCCACACCCGGCGTGCCCTGCCGTCCATCACCGACCTCCCAGGGCGCGGGACGCGCGGTCCGGCGCTTCGTCGCCGTCGCGCTCTCTCCTCGAACATGGGGGCACCGGCTCGATCACGGGTGCGACCGCGGCGCGCTGCCCGCCTGCGGCCACTCTACGCAACCAAGGTCACACACCGATTGAGGACCGGCTGAGAGTTGACGTCGAGACGGTGACCCTCGGTGAGAGGCGGTTCCCGGCACCGGGATCAGCCCGCGCCCAGCCGCTCCAGGATGAGTTCGCGGGCGCGGCCCGCGTCGGCCTGGCCGCGGGTGGCCTTCATGACGGCGCCGACCAGGGCGCCGGCCGCCGCGACCTTGCCGCCGCGCACCTTGTCCGCGATGTCGGCGTTGTTGGCGATCGCCTCGTCCACGGCGGCGCCGAGCGCGCCGTCGTCGCTGACCACCTTCAGGCCGCGGGCCTCCACGACGACGTCGGGTTCGCCCTCACCTGCCAGAACCCCCTCGACGACCTGCCGGGCAAGCTTGTTGGTGAGCGTGCCCTCGGCGACGAGCGCGATGATCCGGGCCACCTGGACCGGGGTGACGGGCAGGGCGGCCAGGTCGGTCTCCTGCTCGGTGGCGCGGCGGGACAGCTCGTTCAGCCACAGCTTGCGGGCCTCCGCCGACGGAGCGCCCGCCTGGACGGTCGCCTCGACCAGGTCGATGGCGTCGGCGTTGACGAGGTCGCGCATCTCGGTGTCGGTGAGATCCCACTCGGCGCGGATCCGGGCGCGCTTGGCTGCGGGCAGCTCGGGCAGGGTCGCCCGCAGTTGCTCGATCCACTCCTGCGACGGGGCGACGGGGACCAGGTCGGGGTCGGGGAAGTACCGGTAGTCCTGGGCCTCCTCCTTGCTTCGGCCGGAGGTACTGCGGCCGAGGTCCTCCCGGAAGTGGCGGGTCTCCTGCACGACCCGCTGCCCGGCGTCCAGGACGGCGGCCTGGCGCTCGATCTCGGAGCGCACGGCGCGCTCGACCGAGCGCAGGGAGTTGACGTTCTTGGTCTCGCTGCGGGTGCCCCAGGTGTCGGCGCCGCGCTCGTTGATGGAGACGTTCACGTCGCAGCGCATGGAGCCCTCCTCCATGCGCACGTCGGAGATGCCCAGCGAGCGGGCCAGGTCGCGCAGTTCGGCGGCGTAGGCGCGGGCGACCAGGGGCGCGAGGCCGCCGGTTCCGGTGATCGGCTTGGTGACGATCTCCAGCAGCGGGATGCCGGCGCGGTTGTAGTCGACGATGGAGTGGTCGGCGCCGTGGATGCGGCCGGTGGCACCGCCCACGTGGGAGGTCTTGCCCGTGTCCTCCTCCATGTGGACGCGCTCGATGTCCACCCGGAACACCCGCGGGCCGTCAGGAGTGTCGACGGTGACGTCGAGGTGGCCGTCCACGCAGATCGGCTCGTCGTACTGCGAGATCTGGTAGTTCTTCGGCATGTCCGGGTAGAAGTAGTTCTTCCGGGCGAACCGGCCCCAGGAGGCGATGGAGCAGCCCAGGGCCAGCCCCAGCCGGATGGCGCTCTCGACCGCCGTCCGGTTGACGACCGGCAGCGAACCGGGCAGCGCCAGGCAGACCGGGCACACCTGCGTGTTGGGCTCGGCGCCGAACGCGGTGGGGCAGGGGCAGAACATCTTGGAGGCGGTTCCCAGCTCGATGTGGGTCTCCAGGCCGAGCACGGGCTCGTACCGGTCCAGGGCCCGCTCGAAGGGCACCGGGTCGAGGGTGCCGCTGTCGGTGCTGGGAGTTACCGCGTGGGACATCGCCGCAAACCCGTTTCAGTAGAGGACGTGCGTTCGCGCCCCAGCCTACCGAGGGCCGGGGGCTGCGCCGTCCCGCGCTGCCCGGATGTCACGGCGCGCGCACGATTGGGTCGCTATCGCGGGGGTTCGGCGCTCCGCACGGGTCGCCGACGGTTACGCTGAGGGGTCCGAGACCTGAGGTCCGGCGCACCGCCGCGCCGACCACCGCCCGATCTTCTGGGAGCGAGCATGTGGAGCATCCTGCGCCGATGCGCCGCCGTGCTGGCGTCGGCCGCCCTGGCGGGCGGACTCGGCGGAGCCCCCGCGGCGTGGGCCGACGACTTCTCCCGGGTGGACCGGGAGCCCGTGGAGGGTGTCGACGTGGTCCTCACCGACGGGAGTGAGGAGGGCACCGCGCTCTTCAGCCTCCGTGTGGCCGACAGCCAGTCCGTGGCGGCCTACCGGGCCACCCCCGAGGAGGGGGTGCTTCCGCGCGCAGCATACGTGGAATCACCGTGGAGCGACACCCCCCGATGGAACGAATCCCGTGACGCGGGCTCCGCCGGACCGGCGGACCGGGCCGCCTGGATCGTCGCCCACTCCTACCCGAACGCCGAGCCCGCGGAGTTGTCGCTGGCCGCGGAGGTCCTGCTCCTGAGCGAGGGGCAGGCCATCGCCGCCACCCAGGCCGCGCTGTGGCACGTGCTGCACGGGACCGGACTGGACGAGCTGAGCAACGACGCCGCGGTGGTCGCCCTCTACGACCACCTGGTGTCCGGGAGCGCGGAGGCGGATCCCGGTTCCACCGTGCGCTCCCTGGAGATCACGCCCGCACAGATCGACGCCGTCGCCCCCGGAGAGCCGCTCGGACCCGCGACCGTGACCGCGTCGGGCTCCTCCCCGGTACGCGTCTCGTTGCAGGGCGCTCCCGCCTCCTGGCTCGTGGACGCCAGGGGCGAGCAGGTCAACCAGGTGACGGACGGCGACTCGGTCTACCTGGACGTCGACCCGTCGGTCCCGGCCGGGGTGGTCACCCTCCAGGCGCAGGGCAGCGACGTCCCCCTGCCGGAGGGGCGCCTGTTCACCGGGCGGGACGGGGTGCGCACCGGGGCTCTGGTCACCGCTGAGCCGGGGACGACCGCACGCTCCACCACGGCGACCTTCACCTGGAACCCGGAGGAGCCGCTCTCCGTGGTCGGCCCCGAGGCGGAGGCGGCGGCCGCCGCCGAGCCCGGGGAGCCCGAGCCGCGTGCTCTGAACACCGACACGGACGACGACACCCGCCAGGAGGCCCGCGAGGAGGCCCCGGAGGGCGGGGACGGCGACGGGGGCCTGGCACTGACCGGAACCTGGGTGTCGGGGCTGCTGACCATCGCCGGGGCCTTGGTGGTATCCGGTCTGCTCATCCTCACTCTGGGCCGCAAGCGCCACCGCTGACCAGGTCGTTTCCCTGATAGGGACAGGTATTGACCCGGTTCCCGGACAGCCGATTTTGACCACATTTTCCGGAGTACCGGTTGGAAGTGAGCCCGGGGGTCGCTAGTATCAGCCGCGTAGCGGACATTCCAGGCGGTCTTCTCTCGCCACCACCGCGGCACGATCCACCGATGGCACCCGACCCTCGGCGCACGCGCACCGCGTTCCCCCTCATCGGATCCGCACCCCCCGGTGGCGGCCCGCACAACCCCCAGGAAGTCCCTTCACGCCCCGCTCCGCGTGAACCGCTCGCATGACCTCAACGTCCGTTCGAGGGTGCCCTCACACAGACACCCTCCGCACACCATGGGACACGGCTTTGACCAACCTCATCTCCTCCCCCCGACGCACCGTGCGCGGCGGCCTCGCGGCCACCGCCGCCGCCCTCCTGGCCCTCGGCCTCGGCGCGGCGCCCGCCGCCGCCGACCCCGAGGAAGGTGACAGCGCGGTCCGCGCGCAGTACACCGGCAACGCCGAGACCGGCTCCTCAGTCAAGAT
This sequence comes from Nocardiopsis sp. LOL_012, assembly GCF_048060475.1. Taxonomy (NCBI): domain Bacteria; kingdom Bacillati; phylum Actinomycetota; class Actinomycetes; order Streptosporangiales; family Nocardiopsidaceae; genus Nocardiopsis; species Nocardiopsis sp. LOL_012. Next base: position 23,782 of record NZ_JBHMIV010000008.1, read on the forward strand.
GGACGGTGCCAATGTCGGGACCGTGCTCTTCGAGCTCACCCTCGAAGGCGGCGAGACCCTCACCACGTACTGCATCGACCTCGAGACGAGCATCGTCGGCGACGCGTGGTACCTGGAGGACGACTGGAGCACCTACCCCGGCCAGGGCCACTTCTCCGACCCGCCGCTGGTCCACTGGGTGCTCCAGAACAGCTACCCGAAGGTGAGCGCCGCCGACCTGTCCGAGGACGCCGGCCTGGCCTCCCCCGCCTCCGACAAGGACGCCCTCGCCGCCACCCAGGCCGCCATCTGGCACTTCAGCAACGGCGCCGACCTGACCGACGCCGACGACGACGTCGAGGCGATCTACGACTACCTCATCGAGAACGCCGAGGTGCTGGCCCAGGACGAGGAGCCCGAGGCCACCCTGAGCATCACGCCCGCCGAGGCCTCCGGCGAGGCCGGTGAGACCGTCGGCGAGTTCCTCGTGGAGACCAGCGTCGAGGGCACCCTCACCGTCGAGGTGCCCGCGGGCAACCCCGAGGGCGTCGTCCTGGTCGACGCCGAGACCGGCGACCCCGTGACCGAGGTGGAGAACGGCGACACCGTCGGCTTCGAGGTCCCCGAGGGCACCGAGGCGGGCTCGGCCTCCTTCGGCCTGTCCGTGACCGGCATCGTCCAGACCGGCCGCCTGTTCCGCGGCGAGGACGAGAACAAGCCCACCCAGACCCTCATCACCGCCACGAGTGAAGAGGTCTCTGTGGAGGCCTCCGCCACCGCCTCCTGGACCGTGCCCACCGACGAGCCCAGCGACGAGCCCTCGGACGAGCCCAGCGACACGCCCAGCCCGTCCGACAAGCCCTCTGACAAGCCCAGCGACACGCCGTCCGACGAGCCCAGCGACGAGCCCGACGACCAGAACGAGCCGGAGCTGCCCCTCACCGGTAGCGCCCTGACCGGTCTGATCGTCGCCGGTGTCGCCGTGGTCGGTGCCGGTGCCGGTGCGATCTACCTGAGCCGCAAGCGCAAGAGCGCCGAGTAGGCCGCCTGTAGGCCGAACGGCCTCCGCGCCGCGGAGCGGCAGGGAACGCGACGAGGGCCCGTCCACCGGACGGGCCCTCGTTTCGTGCGCTGTGGACGTGAGAAGCCGGGTCAGACCACCGCGTAGGGGCTGCGGGCGAGCAGCGCGCCGCCGCGCTCGGCCAGGGCCCGCTCCACGGCCGCCGCCACCCGGTAGGTGCGGTCGTCGGCCAGCGGCGGGGCCATGATCTGGAAACCCACCGGCAGGCCGTCCTCGGGCGCCAGGCCGCACGGCACCGACAGCGAGGCGTTGCCCGCCAGGTTGGACGGGATGGTGCACAGATCCGCCAGGTACATCGCCATCGGGTCGTCGGAGCGCTCGCCGATGGGGAAGGCGGTGGTCGGCGTGGTCGGGGAGACCAGCACGTCCACGTTCTCGAAGGCGGCGTCGAAGTCGCGCTTGATGAGCGTGCGCACCTGCTGGGCGCTGCCGTAGTAGGCGTCGTAGTACCCGCTGGACAAGGCGTAGGTACCGAGCATGATGCGGCGCTTGACCTCGGGGCCGAAGCCCTTGGCGCGGGTCAGCGACATGACCTCCTCGGCGCTGCGCGTGCCGTCGTCGCCCTCGCGCAGGCCGTAGCGCATGGCGTCGAAGCGCGCCAGGTTGGAGGAGCACTCGCTGGGCGCGATGAGGTAGTAGGCCGACAACGCGGCGTCGAAGCTCGGGCAGGACAGCTCCACGACCTTGGCGCCCAGGGACTCCAGGAGTTCGACGGTCTCCTGGAAGCGCTGCCGCACACCCTCCTGGTAGCCCTCACCGCCCAGCTCCTTCACCACGCCCACGCGCAGGCCCTCGACACCGCCCGCACGGGCGGCGTCCACGACCTGGGGCACCGCGGCGTCGATGGAGGTGGAGTCGCGGGGGTCGTGGCCGGAGAACGCCTCGTGGAGCAGGGCGGCGTCCAGCACGTTGCGCGCGAACGGGCCGGGGGTGTCCAGCGAGGAGGCGAACGCGATGAGGCCGAAGCGCGACGAGCCGCCGTAGGTGGGCTTGGCGCCGACCAGGCCGCACACGGCGGCCGGCTGGCGGATGGAGCCGCCGGTGTCGGTGCCGGTGGCCAGGGGCGCCTCGAACGCGGCCACGGCCGCGGAGGAGCCGCCGGAGGAGCCGCCGGGGATGCGGTCGGTGTCCCACGGGTTGCGGGTCACCTGGTAGGCGGAGTTCTCCGTGGAGGAGCCCATCGCGAACTCGTCCATGTTGGTCTTGCCCAGGATGACGAGACCGGCCTCGCGCAGGCGCGCGGTGACGGTGGCGTCGTAGGGCGGGTGCCAGCCCTCCAGGATCCTGGAGGCGGCGGTGGTGGGCATGTCCTTGGTGGTGAACACGTCCTTGTGGGCGATGGGGACCCCGGCGAGCGGTCCGAGCTCCTCACCGGCGGCCCGGCGGGCGTCCACGGCCCGTGCCTGCCCCAGAGCGGACTCGCGGGCCACGTGCAGGAACGCGCCGATCTCCCCGTCCACGGCCTCGATGCGGTCGAGGTAGGCGGTGGCGGCCTCCTCGGCGGACACCTCACCGGAGCGGACGGCCGCGCCGAGTTCGGCGGCGGTCAGGCTGACGATGTCGCTCATCGCTACTCCTCCTCTCCGAGGATCCGCGGGACCCGGAAGCGCTGGTCCTCCACCGCGGGGGCCCCGGACAGGGCCTGCTCCGGGGTGAGGCAGGGCCGGGCCTCGTCGGGACGGTAGACGTTGGTCAGCGGCAGGGCGTGCGAGCTGGGCGGGATGTCGCCCTGGGCGACCTCCTGCACCTTGGCCACGGCGGTGAGGATGTCACCGAGCTGGACGGCGAGCGTGTCGAGCTCGCTCTCGTCGAGCGCCAGCCGCGACAGCCGGGCGAGGTGTGCGACCTCATCGCGGGTGATGGCGGTCATCGTGTGTGAACCGTTTCTTCGGCGGACTGGATTTACCGCACCAATCCTAGGGCTCCGCGGCCGTTCCCGGCGCCGGTGGCGGCGCGGGGCGGGTCTCACGGGCTGGTGAGGGTGCCGTGTTCGCGGGCGGCGATCCACCCGGCGACGTCGCGCGGGGAGAGCGGTGGGGAGAAGAAGTGGCCCTGGGCCGCGTGGCACCCGGTGTCGCGTGCGGCCGCGGTGAGCTCGCCGGACTGGACGCCCTCGGCGGTGGCCCGCATCCCCATGGCCTTGACCAGGGTGATGGCGGCGGAGACGACGGTGCGGCCGCCGTTGTCGTCAGCGAGGCGGGCGGTGAACGACTCGTGGATCTTGACCTCGTCCAGCGGGAGCCCTGCGAGCGCCGCGAGGGTGAAGTGGCCGGTCCCGAAGTCGTCCAGGGCCAGGCCGACCCCGAGGTCGCGCAGGCGTTCGACAGCGGCGGTCGCGGCCTCGGTGTCGGCGATGAGGGCCTGTTCGCCGATCTCCAGGACGAGGTCGCGGGAGGAGACGCCGTGTTCGCGCAGGGCGGTGGCCACCGTGGAGGGCAGTTCGGGATCGAGGAGTTCACGCATGCACAGGTTGACGGCGACCGGCAGGTCGATCTTCTGCTCGCGCCACTCGGCGACGCGGGCGAGGGTGGTGTGCAGGACCTGCCCGGTGAAGGCGCGGAAGAGGTTGGACTGCTCCACGACCGGGATGAACTCGTCGGGGGTGAGCAGGCCGCGGGTGGGATGGCGCCAGCGGGCCAGGGCCTCCAGGCCGACGGGGCGGCCGTCGGCGAGGGAGACCTTGGGCTGGTAGTACATCTCCAGCGCGCCCTCGGCCAGGCCGCGGCGGAGTTCGCTGTACAGGCTCAGGCGGGCGGTGGAGTTGCGGTCCTTGCCGGGGTCGTAGGACTCCACGCCGGTCCGACCGCCCTTGGCCACGTACATGGCGACGTCGGCGCGCTGCATGAGCAGGGCGAAGTCGGGGGCGTCGTCGGGGAAGAGCGCGATACCCATGCTGGCCTCCAGGTCGAAGTCCATGCCCTCCAGGCGCACGGGTTCGGCGAGGGCGCAGCGCAGGCGTTCGGACACCTCCCGGGCGGCTTCGGTGTCGCGGACCTTGGGCAGCAGGACGGCGAACTCGTCGCCGCCGAGCCGGGAGACGAGGTCGCCGGGGCGCACGCTGTGGGAGAGACGCCGGGCGACGGTCTGGAGGAGGCGGTCGCCGGTGGGGTGGCCGAGGGTGTCGTTGACCTCCTTGAACCGGTCCAGGTCGAGCAGGATCAGGCCGACCCTGCCGTCCCGCTGCCGGGCGTGGGAGATCTCCTCGCGGGCGCGGACGGTGAGGAGCTTGCGGTTGGCCAGGCCGGTGAGTTCGTCGTGGTTGGCCTGGTGGTCGCGTTTGACCGAGAGCAGGGCGCTGGTGTGGAGCGCGGCCAGGGGGACGGCGAACAGCGGTACGTACAGCACCGAGTGGGTCATGGCGGTGACGACCAGCGGGGCGAGGCTGAGCAGGACGGCGTTGACGTAGGCCTGCCGGCCGACCCCCTTGAACAGGACCTGGGCGAGGGGGACGCGTTCGTGCATGGCCACGGCGCAGATGACCAGGATGCGGTTGACGGCGAAGTAGGCGGTCCCGGCCAGGGCCATGGCGAGGAGCTCGCCGGCCGCGGGGGGCCAGGGCCCCCGGAGCAGGTACGGCAGGGACAGCCGCAGGACGGCGTCGGTGACGCCGAGGGAGAGTGTGTACTGGGCGGCGTTGAACGCGGTGCGGTGCGGTGCGTGGCCGCGGACGGTGCCGCCGACGGCGGTGGCGGCGGACTGCAGGACGGCGGCGACCGGCAGCCCGAAGAACACCACGACCGCGAAGGAGAAGGGCAGCGAGGTGGGCGTGCCGCTACTGCGCGGCTGGCCGGGCGAGTAGACGGGTCTGAGCTCGCCCAGGACGATCATGCACAGCAGGACCCAGATGAGCGGCTCGGCGGCCAGGCCGCGGAGTTCGGCCAGGCCGATCTCCAGACTGGCGGACACGAGCAGGGCGGTCCCGGCGAGCATGGTGCTCGCCGTGTACCACCACAGGGGTGTCCCCGCCCGGGGACCGATGTCCCGTGAGCTGTTGGGATCCTTCATGCAGGTCCTCTTGAGGGGGCCGCGGAGCGGTCCGGCCCGGGCGGCCGGCGCTCCTGTGTGTCGCGGTCCCCGGCCCGGTCGCCCCTCCACGACCGAATCGGGGGTCGGGATGCGTCCGCATCCGCGGTGGTGCCCAGCTTACGCCGCGGCATCACCAAACGTCGCATACTCGGGACTATCCGTGAAATACGGTGTGTAACAGGGGCAGACATCACGGGCACGGTCGACCGAGACCGGTGTACCCGCGATGCCCGGGAGGCGTCAGTCGGCACTCTCCTCGGCGGGCGGGTTGAGGCGCTCCCGTAGCGCGGCCTCGGGCCCCGCCTCCAGCAGGACGCCGAAGCCCCGTTCGTCGAGGATCGGCACACCGAGGGTGACCGCCTTGTCGTACTTGGAGCCGGGCGCCTGCCCCGCCACCACGAACCCGGTCTTCTTGGAGACCGACGAGGTGGCCTTGCCCCCGCGTTCGACGATGGCCTCCTTGGCGCTGTCGCGGGTGAAGCCCTCCAGACCGCCGGTGACCACCACGGTGACACCCGCGAGCGCGTCCGACCGGTGCTCGGGCTCCTCGTCCTCCATCCGCACCCCGGCCGCGCGCCACTTGCGGACGATCTCGCGGTGCCAGTCCACCTCGAACCACTCGCGGATGGACCGGGCGATGGTCGGGCCGATGCCGTCCACGGAGGCCAGTTCCTCCTCGTCTGCCTCCCGGATGGCGTCCAGGGAGCGGAAGTGGCGGGCCAGGTCCTCGGCCGCGCTGGGGCCCACGTGCCGGATGGACAGCGCGACCAGCACACGCGACAGCGGGCGGCTCTTGACCTCCTCCAACTGTTCGAGGAGCTTCTCGACCGTCTTCTTCGGCTCGCCCTCCTTGTTGGCGAAGAAGGACACCACCTTGGGCTCACCGGTAGCGGGGTCGGTCTTGGGCTCGGTGGTGTCCGGGTCGAGCACGTGGGTGCGGATGGGCAGCAGTTGGTCGACGGTGAGGTCGAACAGGTCGCCCTCGTCCCGCAGCGGCGCCTGGGCGGGCTCCAGCGGCTGGGTGAGCGCGGTGGCGGCCACGTACCCGAGCGCCTCGATGTCCAGCGCCTTGCGTCCGGCGATGAAGGCGACCCGCTCGCGCAACTGGCCGGGGCAGGAGCGGGCGTTGGGACAGCGCAGGTCGACGTCGCCCTCCTTCTGCTGACCGAGCCGGGAACCGCACTCGGGGCAGTGCTCGGGCATGGTGAACGCGCGCTCGGTGCCGTCCCTCTTGTCCAGGACCGGGCCGAGGATCTCGGGGATGACGTCACCCGCCTTGCGCAGCACCACGGTGTCGCCGATGAGCACGCCCTTGCGAGCGACCTCCTGGGCATTGTGGAGCGTGGCGAACTCGACCTCGGACCCGGCGACGGTCACCGGCTCCATCACGCCGTAGGGGGTGACCCGGCCGGTGCGGCCCACACCCACCTTGATGTCGACGAGCCTGGTCGTGACCTCCTCGGGCGGGTACTTGTAGGCGATCGCCCACCGGGGCGCGCGGCTGGTGGAGCCCAGCCGGCGCTGCAGCCCGAAGTCGTCGACCTTGACGACGATGCCGTCGATCTCGTAGGCGGGCACGTGGCGGTCGCGCTCGTAGCGGGCGACGTAGGCGCGGACCTTCTCCACCGAGTCCACGACCTCGTAGCGGTCGCTGAGCGGCAGCCCCCACGCACCGAGGAGCTCGTAGGTCCGGGACTGGCTGGTGAGAGCGGGTCCGTCGGCCGCCGGTTCGTAGGCGCCCACGCCGTGCACGATCATCGACAGCGGCCGGGCGGCGGCCACGCGCGGGTCCTTCTGCCGCAGCGAACCGGCGGCGGCGTTGCGCGGGTTGGCGAACACGTGCTCGCCCGCGTCGGCCATGCGCTTGTTGAGCTCGGTGAACCCCTGGACGGGGATGAACACCTCGCCGCGCACCTCCAGCAGCACGGGTGCGGGGTGCTCGGACTCGTCGAGGCGCTCGGGCACGGCCTCGATGGTGCGCACGTTGAGGGTGATGTCCTCGCCCACGCGCCCGTCGCCGCGGGTGGCGGCACGCACGAGGCGGCCCCTCTCGTAGACCAGGTCCACGGCCAGGCCGTCGATCTTGAGCTCGCACAGGTAGGCGTCCACCGGCACCTCGGCGCTCGCCCGGTCGGCCCAGGCGCCGAGCTCGTCGAAGTCGAAGGCGTTGTCCAGGCTCTCCATCCGGACCAGGTGCTCGACGTCGGCAAAGTCGCCGCTGATGGGGGCGCCGACCTTCTGCGTGGGCGAGTCCTGGGTCACGAGGAGGGGGAAGTCCTCCTCGATACCGCGCAGTTCCCGCATGAGGGCGTCGTACTCGGCGTCGGAGACGACGGGCCTGCCGAGGTAGTAGCGGTAGCTGTGGTCGTCGAGTTCCAGGCACAGCTCCTGGTGGCGGTCACGAACCCCGTCGGGGATGTGGGTGGTGCTCTCGTGTGCGCTCAAGGGCTGCCTTCCTCCTGCTCTCGTACTCACCTGCTGCGGTCGCGGACGGCGGCCCGCCCGCGGGGGTCGTCCCGCAGGACGCGGGCCCCGGCCCGCACTGTCTCCAGAGCGGCCCGGGCGTAGCCGGGCGAGGCGCCCGCCAGCCCGCACGCGGGCGTGGTGACCACCGTGCGGGAGAGCAGGTCAGGGTTGATGCCCAGCCGGTTCCACAACTCGCGTACGGGATCGACGGTAGCGGCGGGGTCGGACACTCGGGGACCGCCGCGGACCGTCCCCGCGGGCGGCGGGTCGATCCCCGGGACCACCCCGAGGAGCAGCCCGGTGCCCGCCTCCACGGCGGTGCCGAGCGCCTCGTCGTGGTCGCGGGTGAGCAGGCGCGCGTCCAGGCCGAGGGCGCGCGCGCCGCTGCGCCGCAGCAGGTCGACGGGGGCTCCCGGGGCGCAGCAGTGGACGGCGGGGACCGTGTCCGCCTCCTCCAGAGCGGAGAGGAGCGGGCGCAGTACGGCTTCCGCGTCCACGCGGTCGACGGCGGGCAGGCGACCGTAGCCACTGGCCGTGGGCAGGGAGCCGAGCAGGACGGCGGGCAACGAGGGTTCGTCGATCTGCACGAGGAGCCGGGCGCCCGGAACACGCTTGCGGACGTCGGCGACGTGCGCGAGGACGCCCTCCAGGTGGGACTCGGCCAGGTCGCGGCGGGCCCCGGGATCGGAGACCAGGCGCTGACCGCCGCGCAGTTCGACCGAGGAGGCCATGGTCCAGGGGCCGGCGGCCTGGATCTTGAGGGTCCCCTCGAAACCGTGGGCGTGCTCGGTCAGGGCGTCCAGGTCGTAGGACATGAGGCTGTGCGCCCGTGCCAGGTCCCGGCCGGGGCTGTCTGCCACCCGCCACCCGCTGGGCTGGACCTCGACGGGTAGGTCCACCAGGAGTCCGGCGGTGCGTCCGACCATGTCGGCGCCGACACCGCGGCCGGGCAGTTCCGGCAGGTGGGGCAGGTCGGGGAGTTCGCCGAGGACGGTGCGCACGGCCTCGTGGGGGTCCTCCCCCGGCCAGGACCCGACCCCGGTGGAGGAGGCGTCGGGCCAGGGATGGGAATACTGTTCGCTCACGCCGCCCAAGGTTAGGGCACCGGCGGTCCGCTCACACGGGACGCGCGGGTTCCGCCTCCTCGGAGGGCTCGGTGCCCGCGCCCTGGTCCCCGGCGGCCCTGAGGCGGGCGCGCACCACCAGCGCGCCGGCCCCGGCGACGGCGGCCGCGGCCACCCCGGCCGCGGTCCAGGGGGAGCGCAGGAACAGCGTCCACCAGGCGCCGACCATCCCGGACAGGACCACGCCCCACACGCCGGCCCAGATGAGGGAGCCGACGAACATGGCGGGGAGGTAGACGCCGAAGCGCATGCGCATCGCCCCGGCGGCGAGGTTGACCGCCGTCTGCACGCCCACGGTGAGGAAGCTCAGGGTGACGACGGGGGCGCCGTAGCGGTCGATGCGGGCCCTGGCGGTGTCGAGTCTGGTACCGAGGCGGCGCCCCATCGGGCTCAGGGACACCCCCGCGCCCAGGCCGCGGCCGATCCAGTAGGTGGCCTGCACGCGGCAGAAGATGACCGCGAGCAGCACAAGGTAGACGATCCAGAAGGGCCGCCCCTCAAGGAAACCGAACTCAGGCATGGACCAGGCCCCCTCTTCTCGCCCTTAACTATGGTGTGCCTTACCTAAATCTGGCAAGGGTGAAGGCGAAGAAGATACCGTTTCGCCCCTATCCGGCCGCCACCGGGCCCTCCGCCCTGGCACTCGCCGAGATCGTCGCCGACCCCAGCACGGTGTCGCCGTCGTAGACCACCACGGCCTGACCCGAGGCCACACCCGACGCGGGTTCGGCCAGCTCCACGTGCAGCTCCGGGCCGCCCTCCGCGTCCCGCTGCACGACGGTCGCCGGGTACACCTCGCCGTGGGCGCGCAACTGGACGTGGCAGCGGACCGGCTCGACCGGCGGCGCGCCTCCGCTCCACACCGGCCGTACCCCGGTGATCCGGTCCACCCTCAGCGACGCGCGCGGCCCCACGGTCACGGTGTTGTCCACCGGCTCGATCGAGAGCACGTAGCGCGGGTGCGGGGAACCGCCCAGCCCCAGCCCCTTGCGCTGGCCCACGGTGAACGTGTGCGCGCCCTCGTGCCGCCCCACCTCGTTGCCGTCCTCGTCCCGGATCGAACCCGGCCGGGCGCCGATCCTGCCCTGGAGGAACCCGGCGGTGTCGCCGTCGGCGATGAAGCAGATGTCATGGCTGTCGGGCTTGTCCGCCACGGACAGCCCCCGCCGCTCGGCCTCCTCGCGCACCTCGTCCTTGGTGCAGTCTCCGAGCGGGAACACCGCATGCGCCAACTGCTCGGCCGTCAGCACGCCGAGCACGTAGGACTGGTCCTTGCGCCCATCGATGCTGCGCACCAGGCGCCCGTCGACCTTGCGGACGTGATGCCCGGTGGCCACGGCGTCGAAGCCCAGGGCCACCGCCCGGTCCAGGACCGCCTCGAACTTGATCTTCTCGTTGCAGCGCAGGCACGGGTTGGGCGTGTGTCCCGCCTCGTACTCGGCGACGAAGTCCTGGACGACCTCGCGGTCGAACTCCTCCGACATGTCCCACACGTAGAAGGGGATGCCGATGACGTCGGCGGCGCGCCGGGCGTCGTGGGAGTCCTCCACCGTGCAGCAGCCCCGCGCTCCCGTCCGGTAGGACTGCGGGTTCTTGGAGAGCGCCAGGTGGACACCGGTGACGTCGTGGCCGGCCTCGGCCACCCGGGCCGCGGCCACCGCGGAGTCGACCCCGCCGGACATGGCTGCCAGTACACGCAAAGTCATAGTGCGCTCCAGCGTATGCGCCGTGCGGGGGTCCGCGCCACGGGGATACCGGGCAAGGGTGGTCACGCGCTTCTGCGAAAATCAGGGTATGGCTCTGTTCCGTCGTCGCCGCTCCACCGCCGACACCACCACCGCAGTGACCGCCTTCTGGGACGCCTGGCCCGAGCTCCGCGACGCGCTCGCGAGCGCGGTGGAGGCCGGCCGGGCCGCGCCACCCGACGTCGGCGACCGGGTCACCGCCCTGGTCGAGGCGGTCCACGGCGACCTGGACTGGGAGATCGGGCGCGCACCCGAGCAGAGGCCCGGCACGGTCGAGGACATCGACCTGTCCCCGGACGTGGACCCGGGCAAGCTCCTCGAACAACTGGCGGCGCTCGACGACCCCTCCCAGCTCACCGGCGGCCCCGCCTACGCGTTCACCCTCCGCCCGGGCATCTCCGACGAGGCTCGGGTCATGTCGGAGCGCTGGTCGCGGTCGGCCCCCGACGACGAGCAGTGGGTCTTCCGGCCCGCCCTGCCCGCCGACCACGGGAGGCTGTCCTCCGTCCTGACCCTGGACGACCACGAGCTCGACCTGTCGCACACCTCCGTCTCCCTGCGGGTGGACCAGGCCTCCGGAAAGATCGAGGCCGGCGTGTACCACCCCGACAACATGTTCCTGCCCGACGAGATCCGCCACAAGCTGGCCGAACACGTCACCATGCTGGCTCTGGGCGAGGACGACACCGTGCGGTGGATCGGGAAGGTGGAGGCACTGGAGGAGCGCCCGCTGGACCCGCTCCCGCCCACGTCGATGCCGGCGGTGGCCCGGCAGATGGCGGACATGCTCGGCGGTGTCGACGGCTGGGTGACGCTGGAGGGCGCGCACCCGCTGTTCGGTTCGGTGCGTATCCGGCTCCGGCACCCGCTGACACGCCGCGACTTCCCGGCGTTCTCGCTGTACGTGCAGGTGGTGGTGCCGTTCGCGACGATGGACGCGGACAAGCGCCCGGTTGACGCCTCCGAGGCCGCGCTGGCCGACCTGGAGTCGAGACTGGAGGAGACGCTCGGGGACAACGGCGCGCTCTTCGCGCAGAAGACCGAGCGCGGTGAGCGCCACTACCACTACTACCTCGACCCGGAGTCCGGGGTGCTGCCCTCCTTCGAGGAGCAGTTGCTGGGGTGGCCGGAGGGCAAGGTCAAGCTGCGCAGCCAGCTCGATCCCGAGTGGACCTGGTTCGAGGCGTTCAAGCGGCCCTACCGCCGCACCCTCGGTTCCTGACCGCGCGGCGGGCGACCCGGCCGGGCCGGCCGTCCAGGGACGAGCGGCCGGACGGCCGCCGGTCGGTGCACGGGGACCGGCCACTACCCTGGTGCGTCACGGCTCCCGAGGGCAGGAGCGACCTTTGCACCCATGCCGCACTCCTTGCCGCCCGGGCACGGAGAACGATCCCTGTCCCTGGTCGGCGCTGCTCCACTCGCCCTACGCGCGTACCGCCGCCGGCCCCGAGACCCACCTGTGGGAGACCCTGGCCGGCAGAGCCCCCGTCCTCGTCCTGGCCCGTACCTTCACCTCCGCCGTACGGGCCGTCGAGGGCCTGGCCGTCTTCCGGGGCGACGACCGCGTCAAGATCGTCTTCGCCCTCAGCGAGAGCACCGCCTTCAACGCCGGGACACGGGAGCTGCTCGAATCCCTCCAAGCGGCCCTCGTCCCCTGGAAGCTGCGCCACTGCGTCCGTCCGCGCCTGGTCCTCACCGCGTCCGAGAACGTGGACCTCACCGGCTTCACCTGCCCGGTCGCGGTCCTTCCGCACGGCATCGGATTCCAGAAACTCGTCCCCGACCACCGGACCGGCGGGCGCCGCCTGTCAGGGCTCGTCAGGGAGGAGTCCCAGAGCGCCGACAACGTCCACCTGCTGCTCTCCCACCCGGCGCAGCTCGCGCAACTGCGAGAGGCGCGGATTCCGCAGGCCCTGCTGGACCGCGCCCGCGTCGTCGGCGACCCGGCGCGCGACCGCCTCGTGGACGCCCGGCGCCTGCGCCACGGCTACCGAGCCCGGCTCGGGCTGCACCCTGGCCAGCGCCTGCTCCTGCTCACCTCCACCTGGGGACCCGAAGGTGCCATCGGCTCCCGCCCCGACCTGCCCGGGGCCCTGCTCGGTTCCCTTCCCCACGACCTCTACCGGGTGGCGGCCGTCCTGCACCCCAACATCTGGTTCGCGCACAGCCCCTGGTCGGTACGGCACATGCTCGCCGACGCACTGGACTCCGGACTGCTGCTGATCCCTCCGCACGCGGGCTGGGGCGCTGCCATGGTCGCCGCCGACTGCGTGGTCGGCGACCACGGCAGCGTCACCCTCTACGGTGCCTCCCTCGACCTGCCCGTCCTCCTCGCGGCGTTCGGGGAGGAGTCGGTACCCGGCACAGCCGCGGGCGCGCTGGCCCGCAGCGCCGTCCGGCTCGCCGCGGAGGACCTGCGCGGCCAGGTGGAGTCGGCCATCGAGGACCACACCCCGGACCGGCACCGCGCCGCCGCCGACCTCGCCTTCGGCCGCCCCGGGCAGGGCGGCCGCGCACTCGCCGAACTCCTCTACGGGTTCCTGGACCTCCTCCCCCCCGACGAGGACGGCACCGCGCGGACGCTCCCGTATCCCGTCCCGGACGGTTCCGGAACCCCGCCCCGCGCCTTCGAGGTCCACGGCCGACTGGAGGGGCAGGGGGAGATCGCACTCGAACGCTTTCCCGCGGCCTCCCGGCACACACCCGCGCCGCGTCCCGGATCCGTCCGCCACCTGTCGGTCCTCGAAACCGAGGAGCGGCACTCCCTGGCGCGCTCGGCTTCGGTGGTCTGCCGAGACACCGACGCCCACGACACCCCCGAGGCGTGGGCCGAGGAGGTCCTGGAGCTGCTACCGGGCGCCCTGATCGCCGCCTCGCCGACCGGCGACGGCACGCTCGTGACGATCCGCGGCCGCCGTCCCCTACTCGTCCGCACCAGCCTGCCCCTGGACCCGGTCCTGGCCTCCGGCGCGGTGTACACCCTCCTACGCACGGTGGACCGCACCGAGGGAACCTGGAAGCTGCACGTGGGCAGCCTGCCGAGGGAGTGCTCGGTGGAGGCGCTGCCCGTCACCCCTCCTCGGACTCGTCCTCCAGAGTCCGTGTGAGCGCCCTGGCGCGCGGGCTGCCCGCGTCCAGGTAGAGGTCCCGGGCCCGCTCCAGGTGCTCACGCCGCCCACGGGGGTCCCCCAGCCGGCCGAGGAGGTCGGCGAGTTCACCGTGGGCCTCGGCCGCGTAGTACCCGAGCCCCTGCGAGGTGAGCTCCTCCAGCGCCTCCGACAGGACGTCCGCGGCGTCCCGGTCGCGGCCGGCGGCCGCACGGGCGCGCCCCAGCATCACCCGGGCGCGCGCCGCCATCCGGCGGTCGGGCCCCTCAGGGAGGGCGAGCAGCGCCCCCAGAGCGGCCTCGATGCCGGCGACGGCCTCCTGCGTGCGGCCCGCCGTGGCCAGGGCCCCGCCCCGGAAGAGCAGGGCGAGTGCCGCGCCGCGCTCGGACTCGGGAGCGTCACTGGCTTTGTTGTGGCGTATGGAGCGGTCGAAGGCGGCGATCGCCCCCTCCGGATCCTCCTGCTCCAGGTAGCGCCCGTAGAACTCCCAGACCGAGCCGCGCAGCAACTCGTCGTCGACCGGCTCCACCAGTTCGAGAGCCCGCGTGATCCGGGACCGTGCCCGCTCCCGACCCTTCCCGTCACGTGCCAGGTCCCGCAGCGGCCGAGACACCAGGGAGGACAGGCGGGCCTCCGCGGCGGCGTCGCCCGCCATCCGCGCGGCGTCGGCACCCGTCTCGCCGGTCACCGCCCAGTCGTGCACGAAACGCTGGTCGAGGTAGAGGGCCGAGGCGAGTTCGGCCAACCGCCACGTGTGCCCCCACAGCCCGGCGTCGTGGCTGCCCAGCACGACCGCCATGAGCGTGGCGCGCTGTCGCAGCAGCCACGCCCTGGCCCGTTCGGCGCTCCCCTCGAAGGGGTCCTCGGTTCCGTCGAGCAGGGCGTCCAGGTCGACCACACGCAGCCGCGGCCCGCGGGCCAGGAGTTCAGCGTGTCCGAGTGCGGTCATGTAGGCGTCGAGCATCCGGCGCAGCCGACCGCCGCGCTCCTCCTCCCCCTCCTCGTCCTCGACGCGCTCGCGGGCGTGGGTCCGGATCAGCTCGTGCCGGAACCGCAGGGCGCCGTGTCCGTCATGGGTGAGCAGGTTGGCGGCGACGAGTTCGTCGACCAGCCCCTCCCCGCCGACGGCCCCGACCACCGAGCGGTCCAGCTCCGGCCCCGGCCACACGCCCAGTGCCCGGTACAGTCCGGCGGCCCCGGAGGAGAGCTGGCCGTAGGCGTCCTGGAAGACCAGGGCGAGGTTGCCGCGGCCGTCACCGATGGCGCGCAGCCCGGTCCTGGCGTCCCGCACCCGGGCGGCGAGGGACCCGGCACCGCCCGGCCCCATGCGTGCGAGCTGGGCGGCGACGAGCACCAGCGCGAGCGGCAGCCCGCCGCACACCTCCAGCAGCCGCGCCACGGCCGCGGGGTCCTCCGCTGACAGGTCGGAGTCGGCCAGCTTTCCCAGCAGTGTGCGCGCGGCCCCGTCCTGGAGGGGTTCGAGGTCGCGGATCCGGGCTTGGGCGTCGATCGCCAGCTCCCCGAGATCGGGGCCGTCCCCGGAGACGAGGACGAGACTCCCCGGCCCGCTCGGGATCAGCGCGCGGACCTGGGCCGGCTCCCAGGCGCCCTCGACCACGACGAGCAGGCGCAGGCCGCGGGTGCGCGTGCGGTACTCCCCGGGCCAGTCCCCGGGGTCGGCGGGCAGCGCCTCCTTGGCGACCCCCAGGGAGCGGAGGAACTGGGCGAGCGCGGCGGCGCTGTCCTCCTGGACTCCGCGCGCGTACTCGAAGGTGAGCTGTCCCCCGGTGAAGTGGGACTCGGTGGCGTAGGCGATCTTGCGCAACAGGGAGCTCTTGCCGATGCCCAACGGGCCCTCCCACACGACGACCCTGGGCGGGGCGTCGGGGTCCAGGAGGCCTCGCACCCATCCGACGGCGGCCTCGTGGTTGACGAAGTCCGCCGGCGGCGACGGCACCTCCAGGGGCCGGGGAGGGCCGGCCGCGACGTGCTGGTGCAGCTCGTCGATCCGCCCGGCCTGGACGACCGGACCGCGGACGTCCCCGTCGAGGGTGTTGTGGGTTCCGCCAAGCCTGGGGGTCCTGCCGCTCATACGTCTCCTGGGGGTGGGGGCGGAAGATCCGGATCGACCGTTCCCACGGTACGGGAAGGCCGCTGCCGGGGGCCGGACAGGCGGCCTATGCGGCGCACGCATAACGGGTCGCGGCGGCCGGTCAGGGACTCGGGACCGGCCGGGACCCGGTGGGCGGGGAAGGAAGGGCGTCGACGCCGCCCTCGACGATGACCAGGTGCCGTCGGCCGGGCACGGTCTGGACGGTCTCCATGATGTGGATGAGCAGGAGCGACATCGCCGCCCGCAAGTGCGGCAGCGCGCGGCCCAGGGCCTCCTCCGCGTCGGGCTCCAGGACGCGCAGGTGGCGGCCGATCCTCTCGGGGCCGCCGTGGAGGACGAGCGGCGGGTCGAACCGCTCCGGCTGCTCCTCGCCGAACGCCCAGCCGGTGTGGATCAGGATCGAGGCACGGTCCGGCCCCGGTGTGGCGCGGACCCCCTCGGCGGCCAGCGAGGCGATCAACTCGTCGTACAGTTCCTCATCGGTGAGGTCGTCCATGACTCCCCCCTGGCCGAAGAAACCCGCTTGAGGCCGGTTTTCCCTGGTCTGCCCGGTGGAGCGCCCCGTCAATCCGGGGCCGGCGGCACGGGTCAGTTCGGCGGGTCGATGGTGAAGTGCCGACCGGGTTTGGTCTCGACGGCCGCCATGATGTGCACGAGGAAGAGGGACATGGCCGCGCCCAGCGGTGACAGCGCCTGCCCCAGTGCGTCCTGGGCCTCCGGCGCGATCGCGCGCAGGTGACGGCCGAGCATCTGCGGGCTCACCGCGAGTTCGAGCGGCGGGTCGAAGCGCTCCGGTGCCTCGTCGCCCAGGGCCCAGTCGTTGTGGATCAGGATCGAGGCACGGTCCAGCCCCGGTGTGGCGCGGACCCCCTCGGCGGCCAGCGAGGCGATCAACTCGTCGTACAGTTCCTCATCGGTGAGGTCGTCCATGACTCCCCCTGTGCCCGGTGGGGCATGTGAGTTACCCGTGCTCACTGGTGTTCCCTCTGGTCAGGGCACCTGAACACACGCGCACGGGCCGTGGACGATGCACGTTTCGTCTTTCTCACCCCCCTTTCGGAAGGGGTCCGCAGACGAATCGGCGTGGCGTTTTCCCGAAGTGCCACCCGCGAGGCGCATAGTGACAGTACTGTTGGTCATCAGATCCCGACAGGAGCGCTCCATATTGGAACAGGCGGAGGGCCCGTGTGGGATCAGGGTCGGCGCGGTGGCCTCGCCACCATCCCGGCCCACACGAACCACTCCCGGAGAACCGGTGCGCCGCTGTGAGCGCCGCGCACCGGGGGAACGCACTCGAGCGGTGAAGTAGGGGGTACCGCTCGATGGCTTCCCAGGAACCGGGGGCCGGACGGCATGGGGGTACGTCCGGCCCCCGGAACTACTCTCGGCAACCAGCCAGAAACCGAGGGCCGCGGCGGAATGGGTCCCGAGGGTACCGGCCCCTCCGTCAACTCCTCGGCCCCGGCTCGCTGACCCCCTCCGCCACGACCGGCTCGACGACCGGCGGGCGGTCCCCCTCACGCTCCCGCAGCAGGTGCTCCAGACGCTCCACCTGCCGCCCCAGTTCGGCCATCCGGTCCATCACCTCCCGGTGCTGGACCTCCTCCAGCCGCTGGTCCTCGTCCCAGCGGTTGCGGTCGACCTCCTCCTTCATCGACGCGACGATCACACCGATCACCAGGTTCAGGACGATGAAGGCGGTCACCACGATGTAGAGGACGAAGAAGATCCAGCCGCCCGGGTGGTGGGCGGTCACGGCGTCGGCCACGTCCGGCCAGTTCTCGGTGGTCATGACCTGGAAGAGCGTGTACAGCGACGTCCCGAGGTCCCCGAAGTACTGCGGCACGCTCGCGCCGAACAGCAGTTGGCCGAGGATCGCCGCCGTGTAGACGATGACCAGGAGGAGGGCGATGACCGTCCCCATCCCCGGGAAGGAGCGGAACAGCGCGGAGACGATCATCCGCATCTCGGGGACGGCGGTGATGATCCGCAGGATCCGCAGCACGCGCAGGACGCGGAAGACGGAGAACGGGCCGGCCACCGGGACGACCGAGACCAGGACCACGGCGAAGTCGAACCAGTTCCACGGGTCGCGGAAGAAGCCCCAGCGCCACGCGTAGACCTTGAGCGCCATCTCGACGACGAAGACGAAGACGAGAACGTGCTCCACCACGAGAAGATAGGGAAGAGCAGGCCCGCCATAAGTGGCCCATCCTAAAATGACCGCGTTGGCCAGGATGACCAGAAGTATCACTGTGGAGAACCGTCGGCTCTCGACCAGCCGGGCGACCCGATCACGCCGCAACGTCCCGTCCCCTTTCAAGCCGCCCTCGATTCGGTCAGGCGGCGACCCACTTATACCGGAATGTCGGCCGACGCGGTCACGTGCCCTATCCCACACCGGTTCCGCCGTGCCGAACAACTTTCGGAAACCGGGCCGTCGAAACCCCGTGTGAGGATGGAACGCCGGCGAGGCGGCCAGCGCGGTGCGCGGAGTGACCGGCTCCGCTGGTACCTTCGCTGTCGGCCGCGGCGAGGACCCCGAACGGCCGGAGCACGCCCGCGATCGAGGAAGAGGTATGGCGGAGCTGAAATACTTCACCGGGTCGATGAACTCGGGCAAGAGCACCATGGCTCTCCAGGAGCACCACTCTCGGGGCGGCGAGGGCGTGCTGTACACGAAGCAGGACCGGGCCGGAGAGGGCATCATCTCCTCACGGCTGGGCCTGGAGTCACCCGCCGTCGAGGTCGGCGACGGTCTGGACCTGTACGACGACATCGCCGAGCGCAAGGCCCGGTACGTGATCGTGGACGAGGCGCAGTTCCTCTCGGCCAAACAGGTGGGGCAGTTGGCCGGCGTCGTCGACGGGATGCGGATCGACGTGTACTGCTACGGCATCCTGACGGACTTCCAGGGGCGGCTGTTCCCGGGCTCCCAGCGGCTGGTGGAACTGGCGGACCGGATCGAGGTCCTGCCGGTGTACGCGCGCTGCTGGTGCGGCGACCGCGCCACGCACAACGCCAGGGTGGTCGACGGGGTGATGGTCTACCACGGCGAGCAGGTGCACATCGGCGGGAACGAGTCCTACACCACCCTGTGCCGACACCACTTCATGGCCGGCGTGGCCTGAGGCAGACCGGCCTCATTCTGGAATCCAATACTGGAATCCGTAACCGAGGAAGTTAGTAATTTTCCTCGCTTCATTCATAAAAGCATTCTCAGATATTTCGCCAACAGAACTTTCACCTTGACCGGAAAAACGAATCCGATAGACGGCACTACGAGTTCTCACCAAAGCTACATAGGTCGACTCTCCATCCACTCCAACCCCATAAACAGAGTAAGAATCCTCCCCAAACCCACCACTGACTTCCGATTCAACACTATCAAATTCGCCATTAACATCCGAACGGAGATCATCAAACCTGACCATGGCAATACCTTCTGCCGACTCCCCGCCCTCCGCATCAATAATGGCTTCATATTTGAATTCAAAGTTCCACGGAGTCGCGCCACCCTCTGGGATTATCTCCCAGTAACACTCATCGCGCACAACACGCGATGCTCCTTCGATCCCCGGATCACCTGCAACACTCGTATCAACGTAGTCATCGCCGCTGTCCTGCCGAGTGACATTAACCGTCGACAGAAATTCAAGGTTTTCATCACAAACGTTCATCTCTCCGAGACCCAAAGACGAACGCGAATCACCGATCTGCTCCGCAGAAGACGAATCAAAATCTCCTGAAGATAAGTCTAACCCTGAAGAAGTTGCGTCAATAAACAGGGCCACCACACCAACAAAAGCACCAAAGACACCAAAGGCCGCAAGTGTCCCGCAGCCGAAGACCGCTCCTGCGGCCTTCCAGCCGTGCAGCCCCTGCTTCTTCTGCGGCGATTCCTTCACGTCAGCCACGGCTATCCAGCGCCTCCAACTGGGCGATCACATCCGGGTGCTGCAAGGGACGTGTGAACCCCACGATGTCCGAACGATTGGGGTCATCGTACTCACGGACCGCGATCGGACCACAGTTGGTGCACCAGGCCTCGACCATCAGCCCGTTGCCGACCACCATTCCCACATGACCGGGGCTCGCTTGGCCTCGCGGCCTCGTATCGAAGAACACCAGGTCCCCCGGCTGTTCCTCACCCATCGGAATCTCGGGACCGAACTTCCACTGGGTCTGGGAGACCCGAGGGATGGCCGCACCGATACTCTCGTAGGCCTTGTACATCAGCCCCGAGCAGTCGAAACCATTCGGTCCGGTTCCGCCCCAGACATAGGGCTTCCCCCGCTGGGCCAGTGCCCAGTCGACCACCGCCTGGGTCAGATCGTCCGGGGCTCGCCCGATGAGCATCCCGTCCTCGTTCAACTGGCACAGCACCGCGGTACGCACCGAGCCCGAGGTGTCGAAATCACCGTCGGCGTACTGCCCGGCCCATTCCAGTACGTCGTCCACGTACCACCAGGCGTGGTTGTACCCGTAAATCGCCTGGCGCACGTCGTCCCGCAGTCCGTGCGCGATGAGGTAGTCCGCCGCCGCCGGGATGGCGTCGCCGGGATCATAGACGTTGACGATGCCGTCACCGTTGCCGTCAAGCCCATATCCCTCATCGGGGCGGTCCTCCACCGGCTGGATGGGTTCACCGCCCCAGCTGTTCCCCGCGGCGGAACCGTCGAGAGCACCGAACTGCATCGGTCCGGCGGCACCCCAGTCATTGTGCCCTTCGGTGATCCCCGGGCCGTCCCACCTGCCGTGGTGGGACTCCACCTGTCCGACCCCGGCGAGGATGTTCCAGGGGATGCCGCGGTCCTTCCCGACCTCCTGGTACAGCTCCAGATAGTTCTCCGGTATGGAGTCCATCGCGTAGCCGCTGGCATCGGGCTGCTGGGCATCGGCATTGGGGCCGCAGACGAGTCCGCTGGAGAGCAGGCTGCCGAGTTGTTGCGTCGAGTTCGAGACCAGGGGGACGACGACCATCGTCACCAGGATCGTCAGAGCGGCCAGGCCGGCGGCGATCATGGCGACCCAGAATCCGGACGCGCCTCTGTCCGCGGACCTCAGTGAGGAGACGGGGGTGGGGGCGGGGTGCGGGTTCAAGCTCTATTCCTCCCCGAACTGTCCTACGTCCGCGGGCTGGAAGTCGAAGACGCGCCACGTGCCACCGCTGCGGACCACGGTGACGGCGAACTCACCGAGTTCCTCGTCGAATTCGGCGTTCCCGGTCTCGGTAATGGACTGCGCCGTCACCACGAAGGTGATGGAGTCCTCACCGAAGCTTCGGATAGTGTCGATCTCGGCGCGCCCCTCGGCGACGGCCTCCGCCTCCGACATCTCCTGCCAGAAGGCCCCGACCCGACTCGGGTCGGAGAGCACGTTCGCGTACTCGTCGGTGGCCAGGTCCTCCAGCGCGGCGAAGTAGGTCTCGGGCGACCGGGTGTAGTCCATGGTTCCGTAGGACTCGGAGAAGGCCTGGGCCGTCGCACCCGCCGCACGGAGTTCGTCCTCGGTGAACGGAAACCATGTGAGGACGTCCGTGTCCTGGACGTCGCTGGTCTCGATCGGGCTCGGCGCGACCGTGGACAGGACGTCCGGTCCGGACAAGGGGGCAGGGTCCTCTGTCGTTCCCGTTTCGGTCTCGGCGGGGGCGGCCTCGGATTCCTCCGGATCCTCACCGCCTCCGAAACCGCCGAGGCTGAGGTAGATCCCGAACCCCACCAGGACCACGATCAGGCTGGCGAAGATGAGCCTCTGGGCACGTTCGGGCAGTGAGTTCGGCATCGCTCAGGGCTTTCGTCGATCAGTCGTCGTTCAGCCAGAACGGGACGTCGCGTCGACGGTCCCTATTCTTGGAGGAACTGCTCTCGCCCCAGAACGGGGTGATGGGTGCGTCGTTCCCGCGTCGGCCGGACCCGGAGAGCCAACTGCCCTCGCCGTCTCCACGGCGGCTCGCGCTGTCGGCCGGTGCCGGGCGCTGGGGGGCGGGGCGGTCCCGGCGATCCCTCGGTGCGCCCCACCGCGAACCCCGGTCGCCCACGCTCCCCCTGGGCGGGGTGGCTTCACGCCCGCCGAAGATACCGCGGCCTGTACCGGAATCCGGGCGCTCGGCGCTGGCGGCCCGGCCGCCCCCGAAGAGGGAGCCGCCCCCTCCACCGCCGTGGTCGTCTCGCCGAACGGTGGCCCCGCCACTGCCTGAAGCGGTTCCGAACACGGAGGCCCAGCCGCTGTCCCCGGTTCCGGTGTAACCACCGCTCGGCCGGGGCGGAATGGAACCCCCGTCACCGCCCAGACTCGGTGCTTCGTCGACGCTCCTGCTCTTCTCCGCAGGGCGGGTTCCACCAGGGGTGGACGACGAAGAGGTCCTGGTGACGTTGAGCGGAGGCGGTGCGCCGTCTCCACGGACCCGGCCGTATCCGGCCTGCCCGCGAGCACGTGCAGGACCGCCCTCACCGACGCTCTCCTCACCGGGGACGCTCTCGATGGCGACACCGTTCGCACCGCCCCCTCCAGCGGGCACCCCTGAAGCGACCGAGGCGATCTGCGAAGACCTGCGCAGCCCCCACGCCTGTGCCCTGAGGTTGGCGATCGGGGGCAGCACCGCCGCGCTCCTGCCGAGGGTCTGGCTCTGAGCGGCGTCGCTGACGATCCGCGAGGTGAAGGTGTTGGCGTTGACCGAGGAGAACAGGTAGGCGAAGGGCTTGCGGTAGATGAACAGGGCCAGAGTGAACAGGGCCAGCAGAATCATCTGCAGACCCCAGCCGAGGGTGCTCGACATGACCAGCCCGTAACACATGACCAACAGGGCGATCAACAGCACGACGAAGATCTGTTTGAGCAGGAATCCGACCATCAGTTCCACCCACCGGAGCAAGACCATGCGCCCGTATCCGGGGTGGATTCCGATAAGCAGAAATATCGGCGAAAGAAGAAAGAGAAGCAGAAAAGCAATCTTCAGGACGATGAGCGCAACGGAACCCGCAAGAATTAGACCACCTGCAAAGACCGACGCGAAAAGAGCCAGCGTGGCAACCCCTAGACGACTACCCTGATCCTGACCAGAGAAGATTGGATAGACACTGGGAAAAGAAGATTCCACACTTTCCGTTATGGATTCATAAGATTCTTGCTTGCCCTCAGACAAGACAGAAGCATCGACTTCACCACTTGATATTTGCTGCAGTTCGATCCTACTGATCCCCTGGGCGGCTATGAGATCAGTAGCATGCTCCTGAGTAGCAATCTCAGCAACGTCACCGCTCCCGAACTGTCCCGCTACCCAGGGCTGGCACACCAGGCTGGACCACAGCATGTCCGCGTTGCGCCTCACCTGGAAGTCCGACTCCGACTCCCAGTCGGCGCGTTCCGGCGCCTGGGCCCCCGCTGGACAAGCACCGGACCCTCCGCCGTAGGGCACCTGGCCGACCGTGCTCGTCACCAACTGGGTGCCGGAGTTCACCAGCCCGCTCGCCAGTCCCATGACCTGGGCGGGGTTGACCAGGATCCACATGCCCAGCGCGGTGGCGGCGACCATCCACACCGCGGACTCGATCGTGAGCGTCACCCGCTTGCGGATGAGCCCGTACCAGCCGAGCCACACCGCGCCGAGGATGACCACGGTGGGGATGAGCGGACGCCAGATACCCTCCCGCAGGGTGACCACGACGTTGGTGACGAGCTCGTTGAAGCTCGCGAGCAGGCCGTCGGAGGTGGCTGCCTGGTAGACGGTGATCGTCGACTGGTTGATGGTCTTGGACAGGTCCCACACCGTGTTGGCGAGGGTGGCCTGGGCTCCGTCGGAGATACCGTCGACGCACGACTCGGTGATCATGTGCCACTGGGTTCCGGCTGTGCCGTACTGCCCGTACATGCTGGCGTCGGGCGGGAGGCCGTCGGGCGATCCCTCGATCGCCGACTGCGACCTCGGTGGCACCAGCAGGCCGTCCGAGCCGCTTCCGGCGGACTCCGGCAGCGGGGCGGGCTCCCCGGGACACAGGGTGTTGGCGTGCGCGGTGGTCGGAAGCAGGACCATGAACCCGACGAGCAGGAGCAGCATCATCAGGGGCCGTCGCCATCCCGGCCGTCGGACATGCTGATGCGTCATCGGATGGGCTCCTACGTCGTGGTCGGCGCCGTGGGTCGTGCTGCGTGGCGGACGGTCGAAGGGGTCGTCCGCGCACACCCTCTCCCGGCGTGCGCGGACCCAGGCCCCCGCATGTCTTTACCCCATCCTCTATGGTGCTCCACCAAAGACCCGCCAGATGGGTGCAACGCCCGGAGATTTCCGATTCCTGCCCCTCTCATGCCACAACGCAGGCATGCAAAGCGGCCGTAATCTTACGTTTCCCCAGCTAGTGGACATCAACGGTCCTTCCGGAACTCCCATAATCCAGCAGTCCGCAATTAAGTATCTCAGACTTGAGTATGAGGGGCGTCACATGAACCTTGCCACAGAAAAAAGGACATAAAGGCACTAAACGGTCTTAACGCCCACCTGAGGCTCGGCTTCTGAGGTACCCGCAGCCCCTATTGCCGCTGGGCCGAAACCTCCGTGCCCCGCCCGCCCGGAGGACCGCGCCACACGGCTTCCCTCCGCACCGCGCGCCCGACGGACCACATCCCGCGGACACGGCACCCCGGGACGGACACCGAGCGAATATCAGGACTTAAGACCACAAAAGTGCATCAAGGTGCATTGCACTGAAACCAACCCCCGCTCCCGCGCGTCTGTCCGCATGGCACGTCAACAAGAGACCAAGGAGGCCGCGATGCGGCAGGTCAGCAGGAAACCGGTCATCGTCGGAGCGGCCCTGGGCGCGCTGCCCCTGCTCCTCACCGGCTGTTCGTTCAACTTCAGCATCGGCGGCCCCAGCGCCGTCGACGCCGAGCAGGTGGCCCAGGAGTCGAGCCGCATCCTGGCCGAGCAGGTCGGCGAGGCCCCGGACGCCTTCACCTGCCCCGAGGACCTCCCAGCCGAGGTGGGCGCCGAGATCCGCTGCGAACTCACCGACGGCGATGCGACCTACGGTGTGACCCTCACGACGACCTCCGTCGACGGCGGCAACGTCAACTGGGACGTCCAGGTGGACGAGGCCCCGACCGGTGCCACGACCCCCGCGGACGAGGGCGCGGCCCAGGACACCGCTGGGAACGACACCGTGACCGAGGACGCCCCCGCCGCGGTGAACGGATCGGTCCCCGCCGCGACGGTCGCCGAGCAGTCGGCGGCGCAACTGGCGGCGATCGGCCAGCCCTTCGAGGACTTCTCCTGCTCCGAGCCCCTCCCCGCGCAGGTGGGCGCCGAGATCCGCTGCAACCTCGTACAGGGCGGCATGAACTACGGCGTGACCGTCACGGCGACCTCCGTCGACGGCGACTACGTCGGGTGGGACATCCTGGTCGACGACGCGCCGCTGTAGCCGACGCACCGATGCAGCGGGCGCGCCGTCCGGCGACCAGGGCGTGAGCGGGGTCGGCGAAGGCGTCGGCCCCGTGTACCCGACGTACCCGACCGGCTCCGGTCAAGCCGGTGGCCTGGCCGAGGGAAGATCGGTGACGCGGTCTAGAGTGTGCAGAGCCGAGAAAACGGCATCTGATATCCCAGGTCAGGCAAAATCACTCTTTTCCCGATAGATTGTGGCCTGCACTTCCCCCGCTCCGACCGTCCCACCGCCAGAAAGGAACAGGCCGCACATGACTTCCCCCGGTCGCTCCTCCGTCGGCCGTTACGAACTGCGAGAACGACTCGGCTCGGGTGGAATGGGAACGGTCTGGCGCGCCTGGGACCCCTCCCTCCAGCGCGAGGTGGCCGTCAAGGAGGTCCGCCTCCCCGAGGGGATGGACCCCGAAGCCCGCACCGAGGCCTACGAGCGCACCATGCGAGAGGCACAGGCGACCGCGCGCGTCCACAGTCCGGCGGTCGTGGCCGTCCACGACGTGCTGGAGGAGGACGGCAGCCCCTGGATCGTCATGGAGCTGCTGAGCGGTGTCTCGCTCCAACAGCACCTGGAGGCCCTCGGCCCGATGCCGGCGGACCGGGTGGAGGAGACCGCGGTCTCGGTGCTGCGCGGTCTGAAGGCGGCGCACGCGGCCGGGGTCACGCACCGGGACATCAAGCCCGCCAACATCATGCTCACCGATGACGAGCGGACGGTGGTGACCGATTTCGGGATCGCCAACGTCGACGGGAGCACCGCCCTCACCCACACCGGCGTGTTCATCGGCTCCCCCGAGTACATGGCACCGGAGCGCTTCGAGGGCGAGCGCGCCCTGCCCTCGTCCGACCTGTGGAGTCTGGGCGTCACGCTGTACGCCCTGCTGGAGGGGCGCTCCCCCTTCAAACGGGACAGCATCACGGGGATCATCAGCGCCGTGCTCACCGCCCCGCTGCCTCCTCACCCGACCGGCCCTGACCTGCACGAACCCGGCGACGGCGCCGTGTCGCCCCTGCACGCGCTCATCGCGGCGCTGCTGGACCGCGACCCGTCCACGCGGCCGACACCGGACGAGGCGCTGGACCTGCTGCGGAGTGAGAGGGCGGCCCTGGCCATGGGCGGAGGCCCCGCGGAGGGGGCGAGCGGACCCCAGGCTCCGCAGACCGGACCGCATCGGCCGCAGAGCGGCCCGCAGGCGCCCGCCAGCGGCCCGCAACGGCCCCCGACGACCGGCCCCCGACCGGTGGTGCCGCCCACGACGCACCCGCAGCACTCCCCCGTGCCGCACCCGGTGTACCCGGGCGGTGCCGGGCGGCCGCAGCACCCCTCTGGACCGCAGGGGCCGCCGCGCACCGTCTCCACCGGCAGGTTCGGACCGGGCGCCCCCGTGAGCGGCGGTACGGGGTACGTCACCGCGGGGCCGCGGTACGGCTACCCGGGTTCGACCACCGGCGGCGGGCCGCTCCCCGGCGGGTCCGCCGGGGGCAAGCCCGGCACGCTGATCACCGCCTCGGTCATGCTGGGGGTCAACGCGCTCTACCTGATGGTGATCACGGCCCTCCAGGCCTTCTCCGTGGCGAGCGGCTCCGGTTCCGCCGGCTGGGGCACGGTCCTGCTCGTCGGGGCCTGGGGCCTGTTCTCGGCGTTCTCCGCGCTGGGCCTGATGACGGGCTCCCGGTCCCTGTTCGTGGCGGTGGTGGCCGTCCAGGTCCTGATGTCGGTACTGGTGCTGTTCAGCATGTTCTCGGTGCTCGTCTACTCGACCGAGCTGGTGCCCTGGTACCTGTTGCTCCTAGTCTTCAACCTGGTGATCGGCGGACTGCTGCTGATCCCGTCGCGCTCGCGCGCCTTCTTCGGGGTGGGCGCGGCCTGAGGCCCTACCGCCAGGCGGTGCGAGTGGCCTCGTCCTCACACCCCGCGGAGCCGGAGACGACACAGGCGCGGAACGCGTGGCCGGCCTGCGCGGCGCGTCCCCACGTCCATCCGGTGCCGCCGCCCGCCAGGTAGTGGGCGGCCCGGTCGTCCGGGACCCGGTCCCCATCGAGGTCGACCTCCAGGACGATCTCGTGCCGGGCCGTTCCGTTCAGCACGCGCGCCCAGACGTACCGGGTGCCCTCGCCGTCGACGCCGTGGCGGACCTGGACGGTTCCGACCGGGGTCTCCCGCTCCAGGGCGGTCCGCGGTCCGCTGATGGCGTTGACCCGATCCCGGTCGATCCAGACCCCGTCCGCCGACACCGGGGTCGCGGTACCCGCGACGCCCGTGACGGCCAGGGCCGCCACCGCCACCGACGCCATCCGCTCGACGATACCCATCCCGCTCCTCACGTTCGTGCGGCCACCGACCACACAATGGTCACCTTAAGCAATCGAAATGCTACCCAAAGGAGTGTGTCTTCCCGGGAGGCGCGAGGCGCACTCGCCACCGAGGGCGAATGCGAACTCCTATCGCGAAAGTCGTCTAGCACGGAAAATCAGACACAAGACAACAAAGACCGTATTTCACTCAGAAAGATGTGACCGTAGTGGCCACAAAGAGATAAAAGTCATGTACAGGGAAGCCTGCGACAGTGGTTGACTAAAGCCGCACCGTGACCATCGCCCTTCCCCACCGGGAGCAATCCTGTGCCCCCCATATCCGGTACTCCCCCCACACTGCCCCTGGAATCCTCAGATCCCAGAATGATCCCACCTTTCGAAATCCATGGTCGGCTGGGATCAGGCAGAACCGGCATCGTCTATGCCGCGAAGGCTCCCGACGGCCGCTGGAGCGCCGTCCGGGTCGCCCACCCCGAGCACGCCGACGACCCGGGGTTCCGCCGACGCTTCTCCCGGTTGGTCCAGGCCACGGGACGCATCCGGGCACGGTCCCTGCCCCCGGTCCTGTCCGGCGGCCCCGACGCCGCACGCCCCTGGATCGCCACGGCCTACCACGCCGGCCCGTCCCTGGCCGAACAGGTGCAGACCCGGGGCCCGCTGCCCGAGGCCCGGGTCCGCGTCCTCGCCGCGGGTATGGCCGAGGCCCTCGCCGCGATCCACACGGCGGGAGGCGCGCACCACGACCTGAAGCCGTCGAACGTCATCCTCTCCCCGGACGGGCCGAAGGTGATCGACTGCGGCATCGCTCAGGCACTGGACGGCCCCTCCTCCCCGCCCGAGACCGTCACCCCCTGGACCGCTCCCGAACTCCTCCGGGGCCGAGGCGGACCGGAGTCCGACGTCTTCGCCTGGGGCGCGCTCGTCGTCTACGCCGCGACCGGGACACCGCCGTTCGGCACGGGACCGGCCGAGCACGTGTCCTACCGCCTGCTCCACGAGGAACCCGACCTGCGCGGCCTGCCCGACCACCTGTGGGACATGGTGGGCCGAACCCTGGCCAAGGATCCCGGGGAGCGCCCCCGCCCCTCCGACCTGGTGCGCGCTCTGACTGCCACCGGTCCGGGCACCGCCCCCGCCACCCCCGAGGAGAGGGCCGACGCGGTCGCAGCGCTCGCAGACCGCGACTGGGCACCCTTCCCCGACACCGTCCGCGTCCCGGGCGGCCCCTCCGCACCGGCCGAGGCACCACCCCGCGCACGCGCCGAGGACCCCGGAACCGAGACCGAACCCTTCCCCGCGAGACGCGGCCGCCGCGGTCGCCGACGCGGGCGCACCGGCTGGGTCCTGGGTGCCGCCGCGGGCGCGCTCCTGCTGGTCTCGGCGGTCGGCGGCCTGGTGCTGCTGAACGGGGGCGAGGAGAACGGCGCGGCCGCGGTGGCCACGGACGACGCGCTGACGTTCGGGCTGCTGTATCCGCAGAGCGGTGCGCTGGCCGCACCGCACCTGCCCGTCGCCGCGCAGTACGCGATCGACGAGATCAACACCGCGGGCGGTGTGCTGGGCACACCCGTACCCGACGTCCACACCGCCGACGAGGGCGACGCGAGCGAGGGGCAGCAGGTCCAGGCCGAGGCCGCGGCCGTCGAGGGCGCTCGGCGGCTGCTGGCGGACGGGGCGCACGTCGTACTCGGTCCGACCCACTCCGCGCTGGCCACCCACACCGCCGTCACCGGAAAGCGGACGGTCCAGTGCGCGCAGGAGAACCTCGACTCCACCGTCGGCATCGACGACGGCGGCTACTACTTCAGCAGCAGGCCCGGGGTCGCGTTCCTGGCCCAGGCCCTGGGGCGGACGATCGCCGATGACGGGCACGACAGCGTCGCCATCCTCATGGACGAGAGCCGCAGCCTGTACGCGGACGCGCTCGCCGCGTCGCTGGACGGGCACGGGGTCTCGTACACCTACCTGCTCCACGACGGGATCACCACCGGCGCGGCCACGGTCGCCGGTGACGCGGCCGCGGTCGAGGCGGACGCCTTCGCGGTGCTCTCCTCGGTGATGGGCCCCGAGCTCGTCCAGGCGCTGGCGAGGACGGGGGAGGAGGCGGTGCCGCCGATCTACCTCGACCACTCCCACCTGTACGACCCCGCGGCGCTGCCCGACGGGACCACGGGTGTGGCCCGGGACGACGACGGCGGCCAGGGGTTCCGTCAGGAGCTGGCCGTCCTCGGGGCGGACACGGGGGACCTCCGGCACGCACCCTACGTGTTCGACTGCGTCACCGTCGCCGCGCTGGCCGCGGAGTCGGCCGGCAGCACCGACCCCGCCGTGTTCGTGGAGCACATGGCGCGGGTGACGCGGGACGGGACCGTGTGCGAGGACTTCGCCTCCTGCCGGGACATGCTCGCCGAGGGCGAGGAGATCTCCTACCGGGGTGCGAGCGGCCGGTTCGCCTGGGACGAGTCGGGGGACCGCGCGTTCGGCGTGTTCGAGGTGTCCGTGGCAGTCTCGGGAGGCTACGAGACGCGGGTCCTCGAACTGGAGGCCTCCGGGTGAGGCGCCGCCCTGGCGGTCACCTCCAGGAGGTGACCGCCAGGGCGCCCAGGTCCGCCAGGGCGACGCGGCCCTCCTCCGCGAGGATCCGCACCATCTCCTCCGCTTCGGAGGCGGTGACGTGGCGGCCGCGTGAGAGCGACTCCTCCGGGGAGGGGCTCTCCATCCACAGCCGGGGGCCGGCCTCCCACACCATCTGGACGACGGTGCCGCCGGGGGCGTCGAACACCGCGAAACTCCCCTCGGCGGGCGTCAGTCGGTGGACGAGGTCGCACGCGGCCGCCGTCTCCATGGGTTCGGGGTACTCCACGAACCCGATCCCGGTGCCGCAGGTGTCGCTGTACTTGACGTCGAGCACCCCGGTCCTCGGGGAGGACGCGTCCTCGGTCGGCCAGCAGCCGCCGACCGCCCACCGGCTGAGCGGCTCCTCCAGGCGCTCACGGGCCAGCAGCCGCCGCGGCCGGGAGACGCGCAGGAGGTCGGCGTCGCGCTCGACGGCGATCACGTGGCCCCGGTCGCTGGTCAGCGTGGCCGCGCACCCTCCGGGCAGCCAGGGCAGGACCATGCGGGCGAGTTCGCGGACGGTGACCCGGCCCTGGTAGTGGTCCATCCACTCGGGGACCCCGAACGGTCCCGGACCGGTGTAGGCGACCTCCACCTCCGGCTCGCCGTCGACGGGGACGCCCGGGCGGGCCGCGCCGCGGTCCCAGCGGCGGCGCCGCCAGTCGAGGCCGACCTCCAGTTTGCGGTCGGGGTCGCCGTCCCAGGTGACGGTGAGCCCGTGGGCCCGCAGTGTCTGGGCTATCTCGTCGCCGACGGCGGCGTGGCGGATCTCGTGCAGGGCGCCGAACCCGATCCAGAGCGACCCCCCGCCCATCGCGGACTCGGCGTCCCGCTCGTGGAAGAAGGCGTACCCGCGCACGTTCGGCCCCTCGGCGACGGCGCTGTGGGCCTCGGCCTCGGCCTGGACGGCGCTCCGGGCGCACCGGTCGCAGCAGGAGCAGTCCTCGCGAGCGAGGATGCCGGACTCGTCGAGGGCGCGAAAGGCCCGGGTGAGGCGTTCGCTGTCGGTGCGGGCGGGCCAGAGCCGCTGCCGGTGCAGGTGGTCGTGGAGGGCGCGGTCGACGAGGGCGTCGAGTGCGGCGGGGTCGGCCGGGGCCGCCTCCGGGCCGGTTCCGGAGGGGTCGTGCCCGGAGAGGCCGTGCACCGCCTCCCACGTCCCGCGGCGGATCTCGACGAACCCGCCCCGGCCCGAGGCGACCATGACGGCCGTATGCCTGCGTGCACGGGCGAGAGGACTGTCGTCGATCTGCCGGACTTCACTCATACGGCCAATATGCCAGAGGCCTTCGGCCCCTGTTCCCGAAGGGCCGCACGGGCTCGGCCGTCAGACGTCCCCGCCCGCCGCGGGTTCGGGGGTCCGATGCCCGGGACCGGACGGCGGGAGCGGGTGGCCCGCCAGGGCCCGGACCCGTTCGTCGCGGACGCGGCGGGCGAGCACGGCGGCGGCCGACAGGTCGCCGACCTCGGCCGACGGGGTGTCCAGGAAGGCGGCTGAGGCCAGGTGGTCGGTGTACTCGTCCATGGAGTCCAGCGCCTCCTGGCACTGCTCCCACTCCCGGTGGGCCTCCAGTGCCCGTTCCACGGCCGTGCCGTAGGCGGTGATCTGCTCCACCCGGACCCGCACGGCGCCGTCGACGGTGTCCAGGGCCTCCCGCTGGGCCTTGAGAGCCTCCCGGACGCGGGGTGAGGCCGCCCGCTGCCAGCGGCGCAGATGGGCCCGGCGCAGTTCCCTCTGCCGGGCCAGGAGGGAGGCGATGCGCCACTCCTGGTCGCGCAGCACCGCCAGAGCCCGTCCGGCGTCCAGGGAGGCGTCGCCGATCTCGTCGCGGGCCCGCTCCACCAGGGCGATCACGCGCTGGACGGCGGCCAGGCGCGGGTGGTCGGCGTCGCTGACGTCCTCCGCCGTCAGCACCAGATCCCCGTAGTCCCCGGGCTCCCTGTGCACGCGCCCGGTGGCCGCGTCGGCGCCGACGAGGGCGGTGAAGCAGCCGAACAGCAGCCACGGCAGCCCCGCGGGAACGTCGGCCAGGGCGGTGCCCAGGAACCACACGCCCACGGCCAGGGGGGCTCCCACACCGGTGAGCAGACCGAGGAATCGCATGGCGGGGTGGGTGCCGCGACCGCAGCACATGATGAGGGCGTAGGCCGCCAGGATCACGGCGGCGACGACCAGTCCCGGGGCCGGGCCCGCGGCGGCGCCCGCGACGGCGACGGTGAACCCGGCGGCGAGGACGTGGACGGCGCCCTCCCGGAAGCGGGCCGGCCGCGTGAGGGGACCGGTGTCGGTCCGCGGTGGGCAGGGGCTCGCGGCGGCTTCCCGCGCGATCAGCTCGCGCAGGTCTTCGGGAAGGGCGGGATCGACGACGGGCAGGGGCTGGACGACGTCCTCACTCATGGGCGGCCCTTGTGAGAGGTGGGTCGATCGGGGTGTGCCGGGGGAACCCGGTCGGAATAGGTCATCCCCATCCCGGGCGGGGCCCGAACCTGGCACCGGCGTCCCCTTCGCCGCGGCCGTCCGTGGCGGGTCGGTGTCAGTCCCCGTGGCCCGAGGCGGCCATCACCGGGTCCTCCTCGCCCTCGGGCCGGCGCCGGGTGGGGTTGGTGTCCAGCCAGCGCAGCAGGTCCTGCGAGACCAGGTCGACGCCGATGCGCGCCGCCCTGCCGTCGAGGTCGCGGAACAGGCACTCGCCATTGCCGAGGTTGCGCAGTACCGCGAGGTGGTCCTCGGTCGGTTCCACGCCGAGCAGCGACATGACGCTCCCCACCTCGTGCCGCTCGCTGGAGCGGAAGGCGAACACCGAGGACAGGCAGTTGGTGACCTGTTCGTTGAGCAGGTCGCCGGCGTTCTGCGAGACGAGGATGAGGGCGGTGTTGCGTGATCGGCCCATGCGCGACACCTCGGGGACGAGTTTGGCGCCCTCCGGGGTGGAGGTGACCGCCCACGCCTCGTCGAGGAAGATCGCCTTGGGCAGGCTGCGATCGAGTCCGTTCATCAGGCGGCGCGCGAACTGGGACACCAGGTACAGCAGGGCGACGGACAGCCGCTGCTCGTAGGAGTAGTCGTCGCGTCCGACACCGGAGTCGGGCAGGGTCAGCCCGCCAAGGGTGAACACTGTGGTCCAGCCCTCGGTGTCCACGCGCGCGTCGCCCTGGGGGTCGAAGCACAGGCTGGCCAGGCGCATCTCCGACATCGACTGCAGGACCGCACCCAGGTTGCGGGAGGCCGCCCCGGACGAGGAGACGAGGTGGTCGACGACCTTGGCCAGGGAGGGCCGGGGCTGGTTGGCGACCGCCGCGACCGCCTGGATCATGGCGGACTCGCGCTCCTCGCTCATCCTCGGCAGGAGGAGGCGGAGGGTCTCGGTGGCCATGGTCTTCTTGGCGGGCAGGTCGTCGCCGAAGGCGAACGGGTCGAGCAGGCCCGGCTGGGCCGACCCCAGGGACATCATGCGGGCCTTGCGGCCCCGCCGCTGGAGGAGTTCGACGAGGGACTCGGCGTCGCCCTTGGGGTCGATGGCGGCGACGGTGACGCCGCGCAGGGCGAGCTGGTAGATGAGCAGCAGGGCGAGGGTGGTCTTGCCGCCGCCGGGCTCTCCGGTGATCGCGATGGCGGTGGGGCGGTTGCGCGCCGCGGCGACCATGGGGTCGAAGTGGACGATGGCGCGGGCGCGGCCGATGGTCTCACCGATGTAGGGGCCCACCCAGCCGCCGGAGGAACGGCCGCCCCGGTCGCCGACGTCGACGGTGGCCGTGGGCATGCCGCCCGCGATGGTGCGCAGCGGCTGGCGCTGGGCGTAGGCGCCCAGGCGGATTCGGTCGCCGGGCAGGGACTCGCTGAACAGGGAGAACTGGTCGCCGGTGGAGTTGATGACGTCGATACCGATGTCGCGGTAGTGCTCGATGACCGCTTCGACGTGCTGGCCGAGCAGGCGCTCGCTCGGTGCGGAGACCATGAGCCGGTGCCAGCCGTAGACGAACGGAAGGCGCTCCTTGGTGATGCCGTGTTCGAGCATGCGGGCGGCGTCGATCTGCTCGGCGAGGGCGATGGGTGCTTCCACCCCGGCCTCGCGGATGTGGGCGTCCATGTCGCGGGCGTGTGCGAGCTTGCGGCCGACGTCCTTGCTGGCCTTGGCGGGCGGGATGAGTTTCATCCGCAGGGACATCTCGACGGGGAAGGGCAGCGCGTCGGCGTGGTGCATCCAGGGTTCGCCGTCCGGGAAGGGCATGAGGTCCGGGAAGCGGGCGAAGGACAGGAAGGCGACGTGGGTGGAGCCCGCGGGCTGTTCGAGGCGCAGGGCGGACCGGCCGTTGTGGACGACCCCGTCGACGAGCGCCTCGATCTCGCCCCGGCCCCAGGTGCGGCGGCCCGCGGCGGAGGGTCTGATCTCCTCGACCGTGCCGCTGACGGCGTGGCGGACGAGCCAGGCGATCTCGTCGGCGGTGGCGTGGCGGGCGTGCAGGGAACTGGCGGCGAGCGCGCGGCCGAGGCGTTCGGACTGCTCGGTCCAGCGGGCGATCTCCTTGTCGTCGAAGGCGTCGTCGTTGATGCCCAGGGTCTGCTCCGTGCGCTGGTAGGCGCCGAAGAGGTGGGAGAAGAGGCCGAGGCCCGCCCCGCCGGTGCGCTGGCCGAGGCGGACACCGAGGTAGACCTCCTTGGTCCAGAAGTCCTTGGCCCACACGTGGCGGTAGGTCTCGTCGAGGTAGTCGTACCATCCGGGTCCGGAGTCGGAGGTGGAGTCCAGGGCGGTGGCCCACGTGGCGGCCGGATAGGTGCGGTGGGCGATGCGGAGGTGGATCTCGGCGTCGTTCATCCGGATGGCGGCGAGCGCGATGGTGATGTTCGTGGCGAGGGCCTGGCGCTCCTCCGGTGTGGTGAACTCGTAGGACACCGTGGGCAGACGGAAGTAGGCCCAGGCCTCGGTGTCACTGAAGAGCACGCGGTCGTCGAAGTAACGGACCGCGAGGCGGGTCGCGCCTCGGGTTCCCCAGGTGCCGGCCATCTCGGTAACCCTCCTGATCGCTCTCGGCGGGGCGCCCTTCCCGGAACCTCCCAGGGCCTCCCCACCGCCTGTGCCACCTTCCCATAGTGGTGCATGGCGCTGCGGCAGAGAAGCGGACGGGGGTTCCGGCGTGGCCGAATCCGCAGCGCCAGGGGAACCCACCCTTTCCGGGCGAAGACGGACGCGGTGCGGCCCGGGGAGGGCACAGCGGTGTCGGTGGGGAGGGGGCGGCGACAGGCGAGGACCGGGTGGACGGTGGGGCTGCGGCGCGGAGGAATCAGCCCCGGGGAAGGCGACCGCCGCCGGAAAACCATATCCTGTAGCAGATTTCTGTGATGTAGCACACAATAAAAGTACGCCCCGAGGAGCAATCAAACCGCCCGGACACCATTGCAACGAGACGACCTGGGAAGACTCTCTTCGCATCGACCGGAGACCACGGTCCGCACGAGACCCCAGGTAAGGCACACCTTCACACGCCGAAAATTGAGAAAAAGGCCAAAAGAAAGGGATCCGATATTCAATTTTCGCCCATATAGTATTACTATCATACCCATAGGGTTAATAGGCAAACATCACGCCCGGCATTCTCGCCATAAAGCATCTGGGATATTTGTTAAGTTCACGTGTCGCAAGGACAACCGTCTACCCCAGTGAGAGGATGAGACCCGCAAGGGGATCGGCCATGACTCTGCAGATGGATGCTCCGACCACGACCACGGACGAGTACCCGACCCGGAAGACCGGCGAACCCGCCCTCCTGTACCGCAGGGACCCCGTCGTCTGGGGCTCCGGCGACAACGGCCCCTTCTCCTCCGACGAGCTCGGGGCCTACGACGAGCGTGGCTACACGCAGATCGAGGACATCGTCACCACCGACGAGGTCCGCTCCTACCAGGCCGAACTGGAGCGTCTCGGCTCCGATCCGCGACTGCGCGAGGACGAGCGGGTGATCGTCGAGCCGACCTCCGACGAGGTCCGATCGGTCTTCGAGGTGCACAGGATCAGCAAGGTCTTCTCCGACCTCGTCCACGACCCGCGCCTGGTCGACCGGGCACGCCAGATCCTGGGCTCGGACGTCTACGTGCACCAGAGCCGGGTCAACTACAAACCCGGGTTCGGCGGTGGGTCGTTCTACTGGCACTCGGACTTCGAGACGTGGCACGCCGAGGACGGCATGCCCCGGATGCGCGCCGTCAGCTTCTCCATAGCGCTGACGGACAACTTCCCCCACAACGGCGCCCTGATGATCATGCCCGGGTCGCACCGGACGTTCGTGTCGTGCGTCGGTGAGACCCCGGACGACCACTACCGGTCCTCGCTGAAGAGCCAGCACGTAGGCACCCCGGACCAGGGTTCGCTGACCGTGCTGGCCGAGCGGCACGGCATCGACGTGCTGACCGGCGGCGCCGGGGGTGCGACCGTCTTCGACTCCAACTGCATGCACGGATCCGGCGGCAACATCACGCCCTACCCGAGGTCGAACGTGTTCATCGTCTTCAACAGTGTCGAGAACGCCTGCGCGCGGCCGTTCGCCGCGAGCGGCCCGCGCCCGGAGTTCCTGTCCGCTCGGGACTTCGCCCCTGCGGGTCGCTGACCCGGCCGCCTCGCCCCGGCGAGCGGACGCTCAACGGGGCGAGGCCGCGTGCGGCGAACGGCGCGGGCGCCGGGACACACAGGGCCGTCCCCCCGGCACGGGGGCCGGATCCTCGGCGGCGCACCTGGCCCGCCCGACGCCTAGGCCGTCGGGCGGGCCAGGGCACTGACCAGCACCCCTCCCAGGGCCGTGTGGGCGCGCCGGGTGGCCGGGCGCAGAGCGTTCACGTCGATCCTGCTGTAGGAAGAGCCGAGGTGGTCATCCCACGGGATGCGGACGATCGCGCGGCACCGGCCCCGGGCCACCCGCTCGGCCGCGTCGACGGCCTCCAGGCTCCTCTTGCTCACCCCGTTGACCACCAGCACGGCGTTCGAGCGCAGGGAGCCGTAGCCGTTGCCGTCCAGCCACTCGAAGGTCATGGAGACGGCGCGCTCCGCGTCGGCGCTTGCCGGGGCCACCAGGACCAGGCCATCCGCGACCGGCAGCGCCCGCGCCACACCCGTGGCCGCGGGGTCGAGGAAGGTCACCCCGTAGAACCGGCCGAGCAGGTCGGTGAGCTGGCCGTAGTCGCGCTCGTCCAGGGTCTGGACATAGGGGTCGTCGAGGGTCTGGACCACCTCCAGGCCGCTGCCCGTCCGGGCCGTGTAGGCGTCCATCCGCTCGCGGTCCTCGATCCCCTCCGCGTTGGCCAGCAGGGCCGTGAGCGTCTCTGAGGTCTGTGCGCCCACGCGTCGGGAGAGCCCGTTGGGACCGGGGTTGACATCGACCGCCACGACCGGCTCGTCGCGGTGGGCGGCCAGGGTGTGCCCCGCC
Organism: Nocardiopsis sp. LOL_012; assembly: GCF_048060475.1. Lineage (NCBI taxonomy): Bacteria > Bacillati > Actinomycetota > Actinomycetes > Streptosporangiales > Nocardiopsidaceae > Nocardiopsis > Nocardiopsis sp. LOL_012. The sequence goes on from NZ_JBHMIV010000008.1 coordinate 61,201, forward strand.
ATCAGCGCGGTGATGCTCTGTCCCGCCCCACCGGTGCAGCCGAGTACCACGACGCTCCGCGGCCCGGGCAGGGCGGCGCGCAGCCGGGCTGTGTCGCTGTCCGAGACGTCGGAGCGGGTCGGCGCGCTGCCTCCGGTGACCACCTTGGCCAGGCGGCGCCAGCCGCGTGTGCCACCGGAACCGTCGGAGGCCCCCTCCTTACGCCCGGCACCGGAGGGCGCGGGGCTGCTGGAGGGGACCCCATGCGGAGTGTCGCCGAGCCGGTCCTGCTCGCCGGTGCCGTGGTCGAGTTCGAGGCCGTTCCCGGAGTCCCGGCCGGGGTCGGCGGAGGCGGATGCCCGGTCCCCGGTACCGCGCACGGGCTCCTCGCCCGGTGCCGGCTTGCCGAAGAGGTCTCCGAGGCGGCGCGCGTTCCGTGCGACCCGGTGGAAGGACTCGCTGTCGTAGGGCTCCGGCACGGCGTCGCGCCCCGCCTCCCCGGAGGCAGCCTCAGCGGCGCGCTGCTGGGCGAGCATGTTCGCCATGCTGGGGTTGGCGCGGGGGTCGCGGACGGAGCCCTCCGCTTCCCCGGCGGCCCCACGACGGCGGGCGAGGGCCTCGGCCTCGGCCTGTTCCAGGTCCTGTTCGGTGCGCCGCGCAACTGCGGAGGCGTCGGAACGGGCTTCCCGATCCTGATCGGGGTGGGCTGGGTGCGCGGGCTCCTCACGGACCTCGACGAAGCTGGCCAGCTCGCCGGTGCCGTGATCGAGCTGTGTGGGGGGTTTGGCGCTCTCAGCGGCGTCCCCGTCCGCTCCGGCCGCGTCGGGGCCCGCGGCCTCGGCGGCCCGGGGAGCGCCGTCTCCGGCCGCGTCGGCACCGGGGTCGGCGGTGCTCTCCTCATAGAGTTCGCTGGCGTGGATGACCGGGTTGCCGCGGTCGCCCACCTTGGGCTGGTCGGGGTGACGCCTCTTGGCGTCCTCGAACCATGCCTGGTCCTCCGCACCGCGTTCCTTGGCCGGTACGGCGTCGGCGAAGGCGGGGCGGGGCGGGGCGGGGGTGTCGGCCCTGCTGAGGTGCCGGTCGAGCACGGACAGGCGCTCGCTCCGCTCCTCCTCCCGGTCCGCGGCGGGCCCGGGGCCGCCGCCGTCCAGGGCCGCGAGAGCGTCCTGCTCACCGGTGCCGTGGTCCAGTTCCGGGACGGTTTCGGAGCCCGGGGACGCCTCAGCGGCCCCGGCGGCCTCCGTGGATTCGACGGCCTCGGGCGCGGTGGGCGCCCCGGCGTGGGTGTCCTCTCCGGGGCGGACGGTGTCCCGGGGGGCCTCGGCGGGATCGGCCGCCTCAGCGGAGGCCCCCTCCCCGGGAGACGCGGCCCCGGGTACCAGCCAGGGTGCGGCCGCGGGCTCCTCCTCGGCGGGACGGCCGGTGGCCGCGGCGAACCGCGCCGCGTAGTCGGACAGGTCACCGTAGGGGCCGTCGTCCGCTCCGGGGCCGGACGGATCGGTCCGCCGTTCGGGAGCGTCCAGTTCCCAGGGCGCTGCGTGCGGGCGCGGCCGGCGGCGCGGAAGCTCCGGTGGGCCGTCGGCGGGCAAAGCGGCTCCCCTGCCCTCCGCCGGGTCCCGGGGCGGGGGTTCGTACCCGGCACGGCGCTCGTCCAGTTCCCTGGCCACCCTGATGCCCTGGACGCGGCCGCGCAGGCGGCGTGCGGGGGCCGGGTCCGCGGGGTCGGGTTCCGGATCGGGCGCGGCCATCACCTCCTCGGCACGGCGGCGCTCGTCCGCACGCACGTCCTCGGGGGCGACGGCGTCGGCGAGTTCGGCTGAGCTCAGTGCCGCGGTGTCGCCGACCCGGTAGGCGTCTCCTGCGCTGAGTCCTACGGGGGTCTCCCCGGAGGAGGCGCGCAGGCGGGCGAGCCACTCCTCGTTGGGACGCCCGTCCTCGTCGTCCCCCGCACCGCCGGCGGCGGTCCGGACGCCGTCTGCGGGCGGCGGGGACCAGAAGGGGGGCGCCGCCTCGGAGCCGCGTGCGCGGCGGCCGGAGCGCTCGTCCGGGCCGGTCTCCTCCACCTCCTCCCGGGGGGCACGGGGAAGGGCGAAGCCGAAGTAGTTCAGGACGCGGCGGCCCACACCGCGCCGGTCCGCGGCGGGCCCGGTGTCGCGGGCGGCGACGAGTTCGGCCGCCGTCCCGGCGTGCACGGGCTCCCCGGCGGCGGGTTCCGGAACGGGAACCGGTTCGGGGGCCGGAACCGGTCCGGGAGCGGTCCCGCTCTCCGACGCGACCGGCTCGGGCGGCCCCGCCAGGGGCGGCGCGGCCTCCGCGGGGAGGCGTCCGAGCGCCTCCCCTGCGGGGAGCCCGTCGAGCGACACGGCGGGCCGGGCCGGCTCGGCTCCGCGCCGGCCGGCCCCGGGCAGCGGCCCGGCGTCCGGGTGGCGGTGCCACACCCGTACCTCCACCCGGACCTGGCCGGGTTCGTACTCGGGTGCCAACCGTGTGTACACCCGGGCCTCGGTGAGGAAGCGGGCCTGGGAGATGAGCAGTTCGGTGAGGCGCTTGCCCTCGATCACCGGCCGGGTGGCCAGGACGGTGATCACACCGGGCGGCACCACCCACAGCACGAGGTGCCAGCCGTTGCCGAAGGTGAACGGGGCGTTGAGGATGCTGAGCAGCACCACCCAGAGCGCGAAGACCCCCAGCGCGACCCCGAAGGTCCCCACGGGGAGCGGCATGGGCAGCCGGAAATCGTAGAGCTTGTACAGCCGCTTCTCGATACGCCAGATGTTGGTGTACGTGGGCAGATCCACGTTCCCGGCCTCCCTCGCCTATTCCGTCGTCACGCCCATGGCTCGGGCGAGCGCCACCGCGATGACCTCGATGATGCCGGGTACGTAGAAGACGATCCCGATGAAGATCGCCAGGATGATGAACTGCGCGAACCGCGTGATCTCCCGGGTGAAGAGGAAGAACACGGCCACGATGGAGACGATGACGAGGAACAGGGGGCCGAAGAAGCCGCGCAGGAAGTCGGCGAGGCCTCCGGTGTCGGGGGCCTGTGCCGGCGGGCTCTCCGACGCGAGGTGGAGGAGGCCGGGACCGGCCGCCTGGGTGAGGGCGTCGGCGGTGGAGGACAACAGGGGGAGCATGTCAGGCGTCGCCCTCCGGTGTGGTCGCTGCTGTGCGCATGGTTCTCCTCGTCTCCTTGCCTACGGCCCCGTCAGCCGCCGAACGAGTGCGGGGCACCCTGGATGTCCCGCACGTGCCACTCGTCGCCGGAGTCGACGACGGTGACCAGGTAGTCCTGTACCAGTTCGCCCGCTTCTCCGTCGTCGGAGCCCGGGACCGTCCAGTGGACGGTGACCGGTACCTGTCGTACGTCATCATCCCCGGTCGAGGACCGCACCGGCACAGTGATGTCGGACAGTTCGGCGAATTCCAGGCTGCTTTCCGGGAGCGGGGCGATCGAGGCGCCCTGCTCGACGAAACGCTCCAGGAACTCCGGCTGGCCCGCGTAGGCCTCGAAGAAGCCGGGCAGTACCTCCTGGAGCCGCTGCGCGGCGAGAGGGTCGGTCTCGAAGGCCGCCGCCTGGGGCAGGGTCGCGGTGGTGGGCGCGGCCAGCAGCGCCGGGCGCCCGGAGACCACCAGCGCGCCGCCGTCGGCGTACACGGGCACGTCGAGGCGCATGGGATCGCCGTTGACGTCGGCGCGGACCACGACGACGGCGTTGTGCTCGTCGAGGACGTCGACCGCGATCACGGTGAGGTTCTCACCGGTGAGGCTGTCGGCCGCGGTGTTGAGGCCGGAGGCCTCGCCCTCGGGTACGTAGGCGGCGAGTTCGCCGAGGCGCCGCTCGGGGTCGGAGGTGTCCAGGTAGACCTCGGCGAAGCGGAGCGCGAACGCCGCGGAGGAGGTCTCGGGATAGGCGTCGGGCGGTGTCGGCGCCGACTCCCCCGCGCCGCCGGACAGGGCGAGGCCGCCGCGCAGGGGAAACCAGATGCCGTTGAAGACGACGACGATGATGAACGCCCACAGCACGGCCCGCCCCACGCCGACCCACCAGCGTCCGCCCGCCCCCGCCTGGGGCCGTCGGGCCGGAGGGGCGTCGGACCCGGTACCGCTGTCGCCGTACCGCGACGGCTTCGCCATCCCCGCCTCCTGCGCTGTCATCGCCGCCCGGTGTGGACGGCCTCTTCGCCATGCCCTTGTCTACCCCATCCCTATAGTGAGCCATTGTGGGGGTTGGGCGCCGACATCGTCCCTTCGCGTTTCCGCAACTGTGGACAAGTCGTGCTTCCCAAAATACGCAAAGCACGCGCAAAGGGTAGATATCTCGGGCAACCGGAACGACCATCCTTCAGGTCAGGCAATTTCGGACATCCAAGATGGCCGTTACTGACTCGATAAAAACGAGCCGTCTCCCCGTCCGGCGGAAAAACGTTGACCGGATGTGACCCGTCTCCCTGCATGGACACCCCCGCACCGGTCCTCCCGTTGGCCGGATCCGGCCCTGCCCTACCCTCCGCGGTCGGCGGCGGGACACAATGCGCTCATGCGATGGCTGTGGACGGCGGTTCTGGGATCGGTGGCACTCGTACTCGCGGGGGCCTGGGCGCTGCCCCGGCTCCTGCCCGACCTGGACCTGGGACTGAACGACCTCTCCGACCTGTCCGGCATAGGCTCCCTGGCCATGGGCCTGGCAGCGCTGGCGGTCGCGGTGTGGACGGCGGTCGGCCAGCGCAGAGCGGGCGGCGGGCGGAGCGGTTCCGCCGGTGTCGGATCGACGAGGAACACGGTCTCCGGAGACGTGTCGGGCACCGTGGTGCAGGCCGAGACCATCCACGGCGGGATCGACCTCGGCGGCTCCGGCGACGCGGACCGCCGCTGAGTCTCCCGCGACCGCACGAACGCCTCACCTCATCCGGGGTCCCCGGTACGCACGGTGTCGGGGACGATCAGATCGCGCTCGGCGAAACCGGTGCCCCACAGCGCTTTTCCGTACGACTCGACCAGGCGGCGGGCGTTCTCCGGCGAGCGCAGAAGGTAGGCGCCCTCACGGAGCGCGGCGTAGTCCTCAGCGGAGACGAGGACCGCGTTTCCGTGCTTCGAGGCGATCTCGACAGCCTCGTGCGCCTCGTTGACCCGCCTGATCAGGGAGAGCAGCGAAGCACGTGCCTCACTCACGGTGATGCTCATGGGAGAACTCCGTTTCTCAAGACGGCGGGAGTCCGTGCTCGCCGGGTGCCTCTCTGAGGGCGCGGACGGCCTGGTGGAGAACGAGCGTGACGGCGGGCAGTACCGCGAGGCCCCGACCGCCGCGAAACCCGGCCACACCATCGGCACGATCGGTCAAGACAGCCCCCGCGAGCTGCCGTAGTGTCCCGTCCATGGGCACCGAACTGCGCCACCTGCTGCCAGTACTGGCGGCGTTGGCGGACCCCGGCTCACGGCACGGGCTCGACGAGGTGGGGGCGATGGTCGGCCTCTCGCCTTCGCGAGCCCAAAGAGTGATCACGGCGCTGACGGGCGAGAGCCCGAAGTCTCTCCAGCGCCGTACCCGCCTCGACCTGGGCGCCATGCTGCTGATCGCCTCCGAGGCCCGCGTGATCGACGTCGCTCTCGCATCCGGTTTCGACAGCCATGAGGGCTTCACCCGCGCGTTCCGCCAGCGGTTCGGCCGAAGCCCGACCGAATGGCGCCATGAACGCCGTTCCCTCTCGATGAACGAGGCCGACGCAGTGGTGTCGACCAGCCGTTGTGTCCGGCTCTACCGCCGCTCCATCACCAGAAAGGACCCTGCCATGAGCTACGACATCGAAACTCGCGCAGTGGATCCCGTCCCCGTCCTCTACCAGGCACGCAAGGTCGACCGGGACGAACTCGGGGCCGTGCTCGGCGAGGTGCTCCCCGTGGTGTTCGAGTACGCGGTGAAGGCCGGGCTGGCCCCGGCCGGACATCCGTACGTGCGCCACGTCGGGATGAGTCCGGCGTACCTGTCGATCGAGGCGGGCGTGCCCCTGGTCGAGGGGGCGCCCGACGAGCCTCCGGCCGAGAGCGGCATCGTGCGGGGCGAGCTGCCCGGAGGCACGGTCGCCGCCACCGTCCACCAGGGCCCCTACGAGGGGCTCGGCGACGCCTACGCCGCGTTGGAGCGGTGGATCTCCGGCACCGGGGCCGAGCCGACCGGCGCCCCGTGGGAGCTGTACCTGACCGACCCGGGCGAGGTCCCGGATCCCGCGCAGTGGCTGACGGAGGTGAAGTGGCCGATCGGCGAACAGCCGGGGTGAACCGTGGGCCGACCGACACCGTACTCGTCCGCCTCAGGCGTGGAGGCGAAACTCCACGACCTCGCCGGTCCGATGCGGCACAGGCACAATGATATATAATCACTCATATAAAGAGAGGGGCACACCATGGCAGTCACCAGTGTCGACCTGGACCCGCGGCTGATCGAGCGCGCCCGGGCACTCACTGGCGAGCGGTCGAACCGCGCCGTCCTCGATCTCGCGCTGCGCCGCCTCATCGCCTCGAAGCAGAAGGGCGCGATGATCGACGGCATCGCCGCGCTGAGCGACCTCCCCGCCGGCCTCGACGCACCGGTCGCCTCACCCCCGGAGAGCCAGGCCCCGTGACCGACTACCTGGTCGACAATTCGGTCTGGGCCAGGCTGGCGTCCGGCGACACGGGCATCGCGGCGAGGCTGCGCCGCATCGAGCGCGCGCCGTCGGACCTCTTCGTGACCTGCCCGCCACAGGTGCTCGAGTTCTGCCACAGTGCCCGGACACCCCAGGAGCACGGCCACTACCGCGAACAGATCTCGCTCGGCTTCCCGCTGGAGCACGCACCGGACGAATCACTGGTCCTGGGCATCCAAAACGCACTGTGGAACTCGGGCCTCGTCCGCGCGGCGAGCGCGGTCGACATCCTCATCGCGGGATACGCCATCACCAACGACGCGACCGTGCTGACCGCAGACCGCGACTTCGACCACATCGCCAGGGTGTCCGACCTGCGGCACGAGTACGTCGCACCCCAGCCGTGACCGCGCCCCCGCCGCTCGCCCGCCTCAGACGTTGAAGCGGAACTCCACGACGTCGCCGTCGGCCATCACGTAGTCCTTGCCCTCCATGCGGACCTTGCCCGCTGCGCGGGCGGCCTGCATGTCACCGGCGGCCATGAGGTCGTCGTAGGAGACCACCTCCGCCTTGATGAAGCCGCGCTGGAAGTCGGTGTGGATGACCCCGGCGGCCTCGGGGGCGGTCGCGCCCTTCCTGATCGTCCAGGCTCGCGCCTCCTTGGGCCCGGCGGTCAGGTAGGTCTGCAACCCCAGGGTGGCGAAGCCGACCCTGGCCAACTGGGCCAGGCCCGCCTCCTGCTGCCCCATGGACTCAAGGAGCTCCTGGGCCTCCTCCTCGTCCAGCTCGGCCAGCTCCGCCTCGATCTTGGCGTCGAGGAAGATCGCCTCGGCCGGGGCGACCAGCTCCTGGAGCTTGGCGCGCAGGGCCTCGTTGTCCAGGTCCCCGCTGTCGAGGTTGAACACGTAGATGAACGGCTTGACGGTGAGCAGGCTCAGCTCGCGCAGCCGGTCGGTGTCCACGCCCTCGGCCGCGTAGAGGGACCGCCCGGAGTCGAGGATGTCCTGGGCCTGGCCGGCCGCCCACAGCAGCTCCTGGGCGTCCTTGTCCTTGGCGTTGCGCTTGGCGTCCTTCTCCAGGCGTGGGAGGGCCTTCTCCAGGGTCTGGAGGTCGGCCAGGATCAGCTCGGTGTTGATCGTCTCGATGTCGCGCGAGGGCTCCACGTCGCCGTCCACGTGCGTGACGTCGGCGTCCTCGAAGGCGCGGATCACCTGGCAGATGGCGTCGCTCTCGCGGATGTTGGCGAGGAACTTGTTACCCAGGCCCTCACCGGTGGAGGCGCCCCGCACGATCCCCGCGATGTCGACGAAGTCCACCGTCGCGGGCAGGACCTTCGCCGAACCGAACATCTCGGCCAGCGCGCCGAGGCGGGCGTCGGGCACCCCCACGACCCCGACGTTGGGCTCGATGGTCGCGAACGGGTAGTTCGCCGCCAGAGCGTCGTTCTTGGTCAGCGCGTTGAAGAGGGTGGACTTGCCGACGTTGGGCAGGCCGACGATCCCGATAGACAGACTCACAACGTCAGAGTCTATGCGTCCCTGCGGCCGGTCCGTCCGGGGGCGGCGACAGACCCTGACATACCCGATCCGTCCGGCTTGCCGCACCGGAGCGCGTGGCTCACCCCCGATCACCGCCGATCCTGGCAGCATGGGGCGCCATGGACGGCCTCCCTTACGTCATCGTGCTCCTCATCGGCGCGGCCCTCGGCATCGCGGTCGGCTGGATCCTCGCCCGCGCCCGGGCCGCCGAGGAGCGCGCCCGCGCCGACGCCGCGCACGAGCGCGCCGCCTACGTCGAGGAACGGTTGGCCGACCGCTTCCGCGCCCTGTCCGCGCAGGCGCTGGACGAGACCAACCAGCGCTTCCTCGACCTGGCCGAGGGCCGCCTGCGGGCGGTCGGCGCCCAGGCCGGCGGCGACCTGGACGAGCGGCGGCGCGCGGTGGAGCGCATGGTGGAGCCGCTGACCGCCACACTCGACCGGGTGGAGGCCCGGCTGCGCGAGGCGGACGCGGGACGGGCCGCCGCCCACGCCGAACTGTCGCGGCAGGTGGAGATGGTGCGGGAGGGCTCCGAGCGCCTGCGCGACCAGACGCGTTCCCTGGTGGCCGCCCTGCGCCGACCGGAGGCACGCGGACGCTGGGGCGAACTCCAATTGCGCCGGGTCGCGGAACTGGCCGGGATGGGCCGCCACTGCGACTTCGACGAACAGGTGAGCGCGGCGGGCGGGGCTCGGCGCCCGGACATGGTGGTGCGGCTGGCCGGGGGGAAGAGCATCGTGGTCGACTCCAAGGTGCCCCTCGCCGCCTACCTGGACGCGGTGGAGTGCGTGGACGAGTCGGTGTCCGCCGAGCGGCTGCGCGCCCACGCACGGCACCTGCGCACCCATGTCGACCAGCTCGCCGCGAAAGCGTACTGGGAGTCGTTCGCCCCGGCACCGGAGTTCGTGGTGCTGTTCGTGCCCGGTGAGGCCTTCCTCGCCCCCGCCCTGGAGCACGACCCCGGCCTGCTGGAGCACGCGATGGCGCGGAAGGTGCACATCGCCACCCCCACGACGCTCATCTCCCTGCTGCGCACCGCGCAGTACGCGTGGCAGCAGCAGGCCCTGAGCGAGAACGCCCGGGAGGTGTTCGAGCTGGGCAAGCAGTTGCACGGGCGCCTGTCCACGCTCGGCGGCCACGTGGAGGGGCTGGGCCGGGCCCTGGGCAGGACGGTGCACGCCTACAACCAGACCGTCGGGTCCCTGGAGAGCCGCGTGCTGGTGACGGCCCGCCGGTTCCGGGACCTCGGGATCGTGGAGGCGGACCTGGAGCGCCCCACGGGGGTGGAGGAGGTGCCGCGGACCGCCTCCGCCCCCGAACTGCTGGAGCAGGAACGACCGGAACCCGAGTTCGACGAGATACGGACAGAGGCCAAAGGCCAGCAAGGACATCCCAAAATGAACGCCGAGGGGAGTGCTCACTGAGAGTGACCGGCACGCGATGCGCAACCGGTACGCCCCATACCGGTGCGCTGACGGGAGAGAACGTGATCACCTCGGAAGTCGTCGGCCGCCGAAACGACGACACGGCCCAAGAGGGAGTCACAAGATCCTCACGGCGAATGACACACTGAACACCGTGAGTAACACATTGGGAGGGCGAACCACGATGCCCCCGAGGAAAGCGGCGAAGCCCGGACACGCACCGCGCCTCGCGCGCCCCTGGGACCAGGGGCGCGGTGCCTCGCGCGGGAGGAGACCCGACCGGGTCGGTCCGCCCCCCGACACGGCCCCGGCCCGGGGAGCGCCCCGCCTGACCGGGCGCGGCGCCGTCCTCCTGATCTGCGTGCTCAGCTTCGCCGGAACGATGGTGGCGCACGCGGTGCCCGTGCCCGCCGTACCGGGCCTGGCCTTCACCGCGGCCTGCACGGCCACCGCGTCCCTGGTCCGCCCGAGCGACCTGCTGTCGCTCTCGGTCAGCCCGCCCATCGCCTACTTCGTCGCCGTGACCGCCGCCGAGGTCCTCATGGCGCTGGGCCACGAGGGCTTCTCCCGCGTCCTCCTGCTCGGGCTCGCCTCACGCCTGGCCGAGATCGCCCCCTGGCTGTTCCTCGGCACGGCCCTGGTCCTGATCATCGGTGTCTTCCGGGGGCTGCCCGGGAACATCCGCGAACTGAACGACCGGTTCAACGGGCGCTAGAAGGGCGTGTCGCCCTCCTCGTGTCCCTCGCCCCGGCGCTCGTCCATGGCCGCGGCCAGCGTGGCGCGCGCGCCCTCCAGCCACTGCTCGCACACACGCGCCAACTCCTCGCCGCGCTCCCACAGTGCAAGGGAGTCCTTCAGGCTGAGCCCCCCGGACTCCAGTCGGCGGACGACGCTGTTGAGCTCTTCCCGGCTCTCCTCGTAACTCAGCTCGGGCTCGTCCGCGGCCCGCTCCTCGGCCTTGTCCTGCGCCATGTCACTCCTCGCTCTCGTCGGTGCGGACCCCGTCCACGGTGGCGGCCAGGCTCCCCTCGGCCAGGCGTACGCTCAATGTCTCCCCCGGAGCCGTCTCCTGCGCCGACCGCACCACCGAACCGTCGTCGCGGCGCACGATCGCGTAGCCGCGCGCCAGAGTGGTGGCCGGGGACAGGGCGTGCAGACGGGCGCGCGTGTGCGCCAAGCCGTCGCCAGCCCGGTCCAGCGAGACCGTCAGGCTCCGTCTGGCGCGGTCGCGCAGTTCCAGGACCTGTTCGGTGAGCCGGTCGATCTCCTTGACCGGGCTGGCCAGCGCCGGCCGTGAGCGGATGCCCTCCAGCCAGGCGGCCTCCCGTTGCAGGCCGCCCGTGATCACGCGGCGCGCGCGGTCGCGCAGCTCACGGATGATCTGCATCTGCTCCCCCACGTCGGGGACGGTCCGCTTGGCCGCGTCGGTGGGGGTGGAGGCGCGCACGTCGGCGACGTGGTCGAGCAGCGGCGCGTCCTGTTCGTGGCCGATCGCGCTGACCACGGGTGTGCCCGCCGCCGCCACCGCGCGGACGAGCGCCTCGTCGGAGAACGGCAGCAGGTCCTCCAGGGAGCCGCCACCGCGGGCGATGACGATGACGTCGATGTCCGGATGGGCGTCCAGTTCCTTGAGGGCCTCGGTCACCTCGCGGACCGCGCGGTCGCCCTGCACCGCGACCGGCCGGACCTCGAACCGGACCGCGGGCCAGCGGCGGCGGCCGTTCTCCAGCACGTCGCGCTCGGCCGCGGAGTCACGTCCGCAGATGAGGCCGACCGCGTTGGGCAGGAAGGGCAGCGGCCGCTTGCGCGCGGCGTCGAACAGGCCCTCGGCGGTCAGGGTGCGGCGCAACTGCTCCAGCCGGGCCAGGAGCTCGCCGAGCCCGACATGGCGGATCTCCAGCGCACGCAGCGAGAAGGTGCCGCGCACCTCGTAGAAGTCGGGTTTGGCGTGCACGACCACGCGCGCGCCGGCCTCGGGCGGCGGGCTCTGCGCGTCCAGCACCGACGTCTGGCAGACCACGCGCACGGACACGTTGGCGACCGGGTCGCGCAGCGTGATGTAGGCCATCCTGCCGCGCCGGTTGAGCTCGGCGATCTGGCCCTCGACCCAGATGCGGCCCAGGCGTTCGATCCAGCCGCCGACGGCGCTCAGAACGGCGCGAACCGGCTGAGGCGCCTCGGCGGAACTCTCCATCCCCATACCGGTCGACCCTACGGGAGGGCGGTGACGATCCGGGGGACGCCTGTTTTCTGGGGTCCCGTTTCGTGTCCGGCTCCGGTGTCGGCGACCAGCCGAGGGTCTACGCGGCCCTCGATCCGGACGGGCGGAAGCCCGACCATGCCCAGGTGCGGCGTGCCGACGTTGGGCAGCGCGTCCATGACCCGGGCCCACGTGCCGTCAGCGTCCCAGCGCTTGAACCGCGTGTGGATGCTGTTCCAGTTCCCGTACCGCTCGGGCAGCTCGCGCCACGCGCAGCGCGTGCGCGCCTTGTGGAACACCGCGTTCAGCACCGCCCGCCCGTCCAGCATGGTGCCCGAGTGCGTGCGACGCCCGGCCTCCCACTCGGCCACAATCGGCGCCACCAGCGCCCACGCGCGGTCGCACAGCTCCGGCGGCACCAGGCGGTCGTTCTCGATGAACCAGCGCGACAGCGAGCACGGCGTGCCAATCTGCGGCTGTGGCACCGGCCCCGTGACGGTCACCCGCACGTCCAGCAGCTGGAGCACCTCCGCGCGCTCGTCGGGGCCCAGGTCGGCCAGCCGCGCCCGCGCGCCCGTGGCCAGCGCCTCCAGGTCAGTGGCGCGGGCGGTGGCCTGCTCGGCCTGGGCCTGCCACCGGGCGGCGTCGTCGCGCTCGCGCTTGAGGGCGTCCAGCTCGGCCCCCAGCTCGTCAGTGGCTGCCTTCACCACCTCTGGGGCCACCCCGGCGCGCATGTACTCGGTCGCCGTCCGGGTGAGGGTGGCCGAACGCTCGGCGATCTGCGCGTCCAGCTCGGCAACCCGCGCGGCGTGGTCCACGTCCGCCCCGGCCTGGCTGTCCACCCACTCGGCAGCCATGGCGCGCAACCGGTCGGCGTCGCCCAGCAGCGCCACCACCTCAGCCCAGACGCGCGCCTCCATCTCCAGGGCCGGGATGGCCGAGTCGTCGCACACCTGCGCCCCCCGGTGGTGGGCCACCCGCCCCTTGCACCGGTAGGTTGGGCCGACCCCTGCGCCGTTCGGCCGGTCCTTCCGCCCACCCTTCCCGCCTACGTAGTACGAACCGCACCGCCCGAACAGCCGCTTTGACAGCGGGTACGCCCTGCGCTCGGGGCCGGTCCCGGGGCGCGTGGGCCGCAGCGCCTGGCGCAGCTCGGCCACCTCGGCGGGGGTGAAGATCGGGTCAAGCGGGATGACCACGGTCGCGCCGTACTTGGGCTTGCCGTCCTTGTCGAGCTTGGCGCCCCGCCCGGCGCTGGCTCGGGCGGGGTTGCGGAACACCACGTGCGCCTCGCACGTGGACTCGGCCAGCAGCCGGGCCCGCAGGTTCACCACCGACCAGGGCTTGCCCGAGCGGGTCACCATCCCGCGCGCGTTGAGCCGGGCGGCGGTGTCGCCCACGTCCAAGCCGTCATCGACCAGGTACACGCGGGCGGTGCGCAGGACGGTGGCCTCGCGCTCGTCGATGACCAGGTACGAGCCCCTGCGCCCCTGGCCCTCGATGCGGTAGCCGTACGGGGGCTGTCCGCCGGGCCACCCGCCCGCTATCGCCTTCTGTTGAAGTCCGCCCTGGGTACGCCTGCGGATGATGGTCCGTTCGAGCTGCCCGAACGTGGACAGCACCCCGACCATGAGTTCGTCGTCCTCGGAGTCGGTGCTCACGCCCTGCGTCGCCGACACGATCGGCACGCCCAGGTCCTTGAACCGGCCCTCCAGCTCGAAGTACACGCGGTTGGTCCGCCCGATCCGGTCGAGCTTGTAGACCACGACCACGTCGACCAGTCCGGCCCTGGCGTCGGCCAGCAGCCTGTCCATCTCGGGCCGTTCGAGCAGCGACCCGGACACCCCGTCGTCGGTGTACAGGTCGACCAGGGGCCAGCCCTGGCGCTCGATGAGCGCCCGGCACTCGGTGTCCTGCACGTCCAGGCCGTAGCCCTTGGTCTGATCATCGGTGCTCACCCTCAGGTAAGCCGACGCACGCAGCGCCATGCGGTTCCCTTCTCAGTCGATTGATACGGAGCGGCCCCCGCCGGGGTGGGCGGGGGCCGGGGTGGTCAGACCAGCTGGAAGCGCTTCGAGCGGCGCTCGCCGGACTTGGTCTCGTACACGAACTCGCCGTCGATCACGCGGCCCTCGTACTCCCAGCGGCCCACCTTGGCGGTGACCATCGGGTTCTTCTCCTGGAAGTCGGCGACGGCAGCGGCCGGACCGACCAGCTCGGGGAGGGGCTCGTTGTCGGCCTTCTTGGCGGCTCGGGCGGCCTTGCGCTCGGCCTTCTCAGCGGCCAGGCGCGCGGCGCGCTCGATGCCGCTGGCCACCATGTGGGCGAACCCGTAGCCCTCGGCCGCCTTGACGGCGTCGCCCGTGAGCGCCATCCCGTCGACCACGCGCCGGACCTCGGCGCCCATCGCACCGGCCCGGATCAAGAGCGACTTGGCCTTGGCGTCGTGGCCGGGGGCAAACTCCCGGGTGGTGGTCTTGGTGCAGCCGGTGGTCTCGCCCGTCTCGGCGTTCTCGAACCGGGCGCAGTGGCAGGGGCGCTCGGTCTTGGCCTTGGGGGCGGTCTTGATCTCGGCGGGGGTGGCGGCGAAGTCCATTTCGCGTCCTTTCGGGGCCGAAAAAGCGGGGCCGGAGCGCCCCGCGTTGTTAATACAATTAAATCATTCCGATAATTACCCCCACAATTTCAAAAGGGCGCCCTGCGAATCACGGGCTTATAAAGCCTTTGTTGTCGGAGTGGGCCTAGTCAGCGAGGACGCGAGCCAGGCCGCGCGCGTCGGCCACGGGGTGCGTGAAGCGGCCCACCAGGTCGCCGAACTCGTCGGTGCGGTCAACCACGAACACGACCCCTCGCACCTGGACCACGACCGGCCCGACCACCAGCAGGGGCGCGTCAACGCCGTGAATGCCCGAGTCGATGACGCCGTCTCGCCTCCACGAGCGCAGCGCGCCGTTTAGCTCGATCAGCCGGGCCATGGTCTGCTCCCACTCGCTCATCGGGTGACCTCCAGCCACTGGCGCACAGCCTGGGCCAGGTCGGCCATGCCGGGGGCCGCGTGGGCCAGCGAGGGCCCGGCCGGGAGCAGCCGGGCGTACGGCCTGGGTCGGGCCGCGCGACGGGGGCGGGTCCAACGGGTAGAGTTGCGCATTGCTGACAGCCTTTCCTGTCGGCGCCGGGGCTGGCGGCCATCACCCGCCACCCCGGCTTTTTGGGCTCAAAAAAGGCGGGACGAGCCCGCCGGAATACCCAATTAAACTATTACCCTTTCCTCCCGCGCAATTACCCGGCGGATATGCACTTATAACCGCGCGCATAAAAGAGCCCCGGGGTTTTCACGAGATGAAACCCTCGGGGCTCGGCGGGGCCCGTATGCGCGGCATACGGGGCCTGGTGTGGGGTCAGGCTGGAGCGGGGGCGGACAGGCGCCGCACGACCCGGCGGACACTGTCCGGCTTGATGTCCGGACGGACGGACACCGCCACGGACACCAGGTCGTCCGGGGCCACCCCCCGCGCCTGGAGCAGCCGGACAAGCTCGGTCGGCCCGGACACGTCCGCAGCAGCAGCGGACAGCTCGTCCGGCTCCGTCCGCTCGGGCGGACGGGGGCTGTCCGGCTCGTCCGCGCTCGGGCGGACGGGGGCGGACGGCTGGTCCGGCTCGTGTCCGGCCGTGTCCTCGTCCGTCCAGGGCTGTCCGGCGCGGCGCGCCTCCCGCCGATACCTGCGGGCCGATGTCATCGAAACGCCTAGCTCGTCGGCCAGCTCGCGCGCGGTGAGGTTCGGGCGCCCCTGGAGCAGCTCGCCCACCCGGGCCACTCGGTCCGCCTTGGCTTCGGTGTCACCCGAGGCCGTGCGCCTTGGGGCGGGGGCGGTCTCAGGCCGGGGCTGGCCCGGGTGGGGCTGGTCCGGCCACAGCCGTGCCAGGGCGTTCAAGCGGTAGCGCCGCTTAAGCTCGGCGTCCAGCCGAAGCGCCCGCAGCTCGTCCACGCGGTTCGACACCGCCACCGCGAACAGCTCTTTAAAGGTGTAGGGGAACACGCACAGCAGCAGCCCCGCCCCCGCTCCAGCGGCCACGGTCAGGGCCGCGTCAAATCGCTGGCCCGGCTGGAGCAGGGCGGGCAGCACCTCAAACGCACCGACCAGCAGCAGCCCGTGGGCGAAGTTGAGCACCAGCGACGCCCAGTAGACCTGCTTGGCCAGTCGCTCGGCCCTGGCGAACTGGAACAGCCGGGCGGTGTCGTCCTGCCAAAGCACCATCAGCAGCACGCACGCCAGCCACGCGCCCTCGATGGCGGCGAACGCCGTCCAGGCGTACGCCGTGGGCACGCCCGGGATCTGGGCCACAAGGTGCCCGGCCGACCAGGCGGCCATGGTGAACGTGAGCGCCCCGGTTACGAGCACCACCGCGTTGACCAGCGGGCGCGCCCTGGGGCGCTCGGCCTCGGCCTGCTCTATCGCCTCCAGCGCCTCGGCGCGCCGGTCGGGTGGTTGAATGGACATCGACACTCCAAGGGTCAAAACAGCCCCGTGCCGACCGCCATCGGCCCGGGGCTGGTCTGTGGGCGCGGCGGTGCCGCGCCCGGGTCACTTGCGGGGCAGCGTTCGGCGCCCACCGGGCGGGCGCACCGCCTGCACGGTCACCTGGTCGCCGCTGGCCGCAGCCGCAGCCCGAGCCGCGCGACCCGTCCGGCCACCGCGCACCCGGTCGGCCACCTGCTCGCGGCTCAGTCGTTCGGCCTCGGGCTGGACCTGGGCGGCCAGCTGCTCGGCCGCGCTGGCGGCCAGGTCGGTTGCTGCGCGCCGGTCGCCGCCTGCGGCCAGCTCGGCCACGCGCCGCGCCGTATCGGTGGCCTCGTCCAGGACCTTGCCGTCCAGCCCCCGGCTGGCCATACGGTCGCGGGTCTGGCTGGGGTCGTGCCCGTCGCGCGCCTGGAGCAGGTAGGCGTACACGGCCTGTCCCCTGCGCTCGGTCTGGACCTGGGCCGGGTCATTGCTGCTCATGTCGGTTCTCCTCGCGTGCTTTCATCGGAAGCGGGATGCCATGGTTCCCACGGGCGGTGCGCCAGCTTGGGCGGCGTACCGCCCGCTCACGCGGTGACCCTGGCGCGCTCCAGGGCGTACCGCTCCCGCCTGCATGTCCGGCAACTGCGGCGTCCACTGGGGTCGACGTACAGGTTCGACCCCGCGTATTCGTGACCCCTCGGGCAATGCGTCCGCGACGCCCACGGGTGGGTCCCATGTCGCACGGAGTCCAACAGGTTGTCGCTGTTCGAGCCGTAAGCCAGGTTCGGGGCGCGATTGTTCAGCTTGTCCCCGTCCAAGTGCCTGGTTTGCTGGCCCTCAGGGCACGGCCCCAGCCACGCGGCAGCCACCAGGCGATGCACGTAGTGGTGGCCGTCGCGCCCCAGGGCGACGCGCAGGTAACCGTTCCGGTTCAGCCACGGAGTGAGCGGTTCGCCGTTCTTCCGTGGGGTCCACGACCGCACGTTTCCAAGCGACGACACCTCGTACAGGCCCTCGTAGCCGACCACCGCGCGCCACTCCTCGGCACTCACTGGTCGCCCCCCTCGCTGTCGGCCAGCTCTCGGGGGTCTACGTTGAGAGCCTGGGCCAGCTTGAGCAGGTACACGGCGTTCGGCTGGGCCAGGCTCCGCTCCCACTTGGACACCCGGAATTCGGTGGTGTCGATGGCTCGGGCCACGGCGCGCTGCGTGAGTCCGCAGCGCTCCCGGGCCGTCTTGATGCGTTCTCCTGCGATGCGCATCTACGCCCCTTCCTCGTCGTCTGACCCCACGGGACCAGCCGACAAGGATTTGCTGGAAGACACTAATCCCGCCTACCTCGGGCGTGACGCTGACCACGCCCCCGTGGCCGGCCGAACTCGTCGCTTATGGCCATTCGCTCGTCGTGACAGCGGCGGAGCCAGGCGGCCACCCCACCGCGCCCGGCGCTGCGGTGCGGCCTCTCTCCGGCTCTTTCTTGCGCTTCCTGAACGCGCGGGGCCGCGCCCCGGGCGCTGGGCCGGGCCGGGTGTTCTCAGGCCGCCGGAGCGGCCTCCGTGCGCGCGGCCCGGAAGGCCACCCGGCGGCGCTCCTGCGGGTTCAACCCGCCACGGATGCCGAACTGGTCGCCCTGCTCGATGGCGTCGGCCAGGCAGGCCGCGCGAACCGGGCACCGCCCGCACACCGCCCTGGCCCGGTCCTGGATGTGGCGCCCGTTTGAAAAGAACACATTGAGATCTGACCCCTGGCACGCGGCCCACTCCGACCAGTGAAAGTCCATGCGGCCCACGAAAACACAGGCGGCTCACCGCCGGGAGCCCACAGGCGGGGCGCCGCTCTCTCCGGCGCTCGGTGCGGCCTTCCTGAACACGGGAGCGGCCGGGGCGGGTGCTGGGCCCGGGGCGGGCGCCTGCGTCAGGGAAGAGCGGCGGAAACGCTCTACTCCAGCGCCAGTTCGAGCAGCCTAGTTCCCGTGTGCTGCTCAAGGAAGTCGCTGACAGCGATAGCGCTCTTGTCCGCCAAGCGTTGGACGAGGTCAAGCCCGTTCGTGGCGTCTCTCTTGTGTACTCCCCCCTCGGGTGAACCACGGTGGGCGATGGAGCCGCGTAGAGTGACGAAATCGTCCAAGCGTTGGGTAGTTTGGCTAGTCGAGTTCTTGTGCCACTTCCAATGTTTGGTGATGTCGGGTACGCCTACGTGCTTCTTGAAGAACTCTTTGACCTGCTTGGACTTTGGGGTGTTCAGAGAACGATCGTCCTCGGAGACCAGAACATCGGCCCGGTCACGCAGCACCTTCTTCCACCCCTCGTCGGCCAGCCGCCAAGCCGCCAGCTCGTCCTTGTCATCAGCCAAGTCCTTCACGAGACTCTTCTTGAGTTCCTTGGGGAGATCGGTACCGCACGCGGCGTAGTCAGCAAGGTGACGCAACGCCTCAGCCGCCAAGTCCTCACAGAAGGCTTCCCAGTAGGCGCACGTAAGCACTACGGCGGAGCGGCTGACCACCTGGATTTCAGGGCGCCTGCGACCGCGCCCCTCTCCCGTCTCCTTGGCGTGGAACTCCAGCAGTCTGCTGACGTCGGGGACACTGCTGTCGAGCAGAGTGCTGTGCGCCTTACCCCGCACGGCTTGGGGGGCGTCGGCGCCGGTTGTTGTTCCCAACTTGAACCTTCCTTGCTGAGCCTCATGTGGTTCTTGTTCGCTGTAGCGAACATCGATTCGAGTTGCTCCCGAGGAGCGTCATCAACGACACCAGGTCAACCGAGCACTGACAACGCGCGGTTGCCGTTGGTAACCCGGCAGGGCAGCTACAGCCCCGGCATCTGGTTCACCAGGTAGCCGATCGCCCCACCGAATACCAACCCGACCACGGTCCAGAACGCGGACACTCCGCCGTCCGCCACGAGCCGCTGCCCGAACGTTGGCCGCTCCGCCCTGGGCACGTTAAGGATGATGCTTCTCAAAAGGATGTCGTCCCTTGAGCTGGCAGGAGGAGCCGCCATAAACGCCGATCCGATCGCCGCAGAGTTCGACGGCACCGCCGCCACCGCCAGCAGCAGCATGAGGATAACGACTGCCCCGTACAGAACCGTCTCCTCCTGTTGCAGATGCTTCAGATAGCTGATAACCAAATAGCCACCCAAAAGGAGCAGATCGATCAGCAGAGTAGCCAAAACCAGGGGCCAGTACACCCTTATCCGACGGGGAGCGCAGATCTCCTTGATCCGCGTCAATACGCCACTGGCAGAGATATCCGGCTCGATGAGCACGACCTCGGCGCCCAACCCGAGCTCCACTCGGATGGACGATTCACCCCTGGTGGCCTCCATCCGAACCCGCTTCAGCCGCTCAGGAAGCTCGTCGCGCACCTTGGCGAAGTCCTCTGGCTCTGTGCCCGACACCTCGCCGTTCACGGTGAACTCGAGAGGCCCAAACTTGGCCAGCTCGCGGGCGATAGCCTCCAGTTCGTCGCGGTAGAGCCTGAGTTGGCCTAGCCGGTGAATCTCTTGCCGCTTCTTGATGCGCTCCACAGCCATGCCGAACATCCTGGCGGATATCTGCCCTGAGCGGCGTACCCTACCGGAAAGTGGGGCGTATCCGTTAGGTACGGCCCCGGGTCACCCCTTGAGGAACAGTGCGAGGTCGAGCGACCCCAACTCACGGTAGAAGAACAGCCCTGCTTCGTCGGTGTGGATGCGCTCGGGCCACCCCGTGGCCTCGAACCGGGCGTACAGGTCCATGTCGCCAGACGCGACCACGCGCGGACCGTCACCCGCGAACAAGGCGACCATGTGCACCTGCTGGCAGTTGCACTGGATACAGAACGCCAGGTCGGTTCCGGCGTTGGCGATGGCGTCGAGCGCGGCCGGGTACAGGACGGTGTGGCCCTGCTGACAGACGACGAGGGAGGAAGGTTGGTCCATGTCGGGACGGTAGCAGGCCACCGACCCGACATGGAGGGTTTTGTTCACTCCTGCTCGGCAGGCGGGGCCAGCGTCAGGTACAGGTTGTCGCCACGTGGGTTGAGGCTGGCGGCCAGCCACTCGCCCTCGATCTCGACCACGAACCACCCGGGCTTGTCCTGGTGGGGGCGCACGTTCACGTTCGGCTCGTCCATGCGGCCACCCTAGCCAGGTCGACCGGGCACGCGTAAAGCCCGTTGGGTCGCCAAAACGGGCCGACATAATGGTCTCCGCACAGACCATCCCCCTCCCGGAGGACCCCATGACGGCCCCATCCCCCACCCCGCCCGCTTCCAAGTTCCCCGCCGGATGGGCGCTTGGCTGCGGGTGCGGGGGCGCGATACTCGGCGCCCTGGCGATGCTCATCTTCGTACTTGAGACGTACCCGATGCCTGAGGACACGGCCACCGCCGGGCAATCCGAGGTACAAGAGCAGCAGGTCGCGGCAGACGAGGCGTTCGAGTTCGGCGGGTTCAGCATCGCCGTCGAAGACGTCGAGATGGACGCCACGCACTTCGACGGTGACCCGATCACCGCGCCGGGCACCTACGTTGTCGTGACGGTGAGGGTCGAAAACATCTCCCAGGAGCCCCAAGAGGCGGACCGGCGGTGGTTCCGGCTGGAGGACGCCGAAGGCGCCGTCTACGAGTACGACGACGACATGGCCATCCGGACGCGGCAGGACGTGAACCCGGGCAACACGCTGGTCGTGCCGAACCCCTACAGCGTTCCGGCCGACGCGGAGATCACGCACCTTGTCGTCGTGGACGAAGAAGACGGGGCAGTGGTCAGAGTCGAGCTGTAGGCCACCGGCGCCCGGCTCCGCGGCCAACGAGAGGTCATTGCTCCATAACGGCGAGTGCAGCCGGCCACGGGCCACTCTTCCTGGACCTGGCGCGGGCCGGGTGGGCCCGACACCCGCCCCCACCCGCGCCAGGCGCTCGGAGGCGCCCCCGGACGTCAGAGACAGGCCACCGCGCGCCGGGCTCAGCCCTGGGCCGCGTCCCGCTCGGCAGCGGCCCCCCGGCGCTCGCGCGGGGTCACCTCGTCGGTGGACCACTCCAGCAGGTCGGCCGGGTCGCACTCCAGCGCGCGGGCCAGTCTGCCGATGTTGCGCAGCTGGGGCGCGGACCACCCCGCCTCCCAATCGGTTGTCAGGTCGCTGGTCGGGCGCAGGCCCATGAGGGCCGACAACTCGGCGTGCGTCAGCTCGCGCTCGCGTCGCAGCCGCTTCATGGCCCCCCGGTCGAAGCTCAGGATCGGCTCGGGTTCAGGTTCGGTGTCGGTCATGGTCGTGTCCTACTCGTTGTTGGTTCAGCTGGCCCCGCGTAAAGCCCGTTGGGGTGGGGAAGCGGGGGGCGTGGGTGCTCGGGTACGCCGGGGGTGTGCCGAGTGAGTGTGCGTCTCCCCCTCCCCAGAGGGGAGACGCACACTCGCACACCCCCCTGTGCGCATACTGTGCGCACACCTGCACAGTCCCGTCCCGTCGGACACTTGGGGCTCTGCGGGGGGTGTGCACGAGGGTGTGCATGCACACCCCTCCGAGACAGGTCTCGTGCACACCCCTCTCGGGTCACTTCACGCGCCGGTACTGCTTGGGTCCGTCACCACTCGTCCAACCGGGCTTCTCGACCAGGTAGCCGCCATCGATCAGCTTCTTTACCGCGCGCGTGACCGTGCTGGAGTGCCGATCCGCTGCCCTGTCCAGCTCGTTCTTGGACACCCACTTGTTCTCCGCCTTCAACGTGGGCTTAGCGGTCTTCAAAATCCCCACCTCAACCGGCCCAAGCTCCTCCGCCCCCGGCTGCTCTGGCTTAGCGCTGTCGGGCTCGGTTCCCAGGTCGGACCAGCCGACGCGCAGGGGGGTGGTCCCGTCGCTGACGACCACGTCGCCGCGCCAGGTGTGGCCGGTGCTCTCGCCGTTACGGTGCTTGTGGATCTTGGCCTTGACCTGGCCGTTGCGGTCCTTGGCGAACTTGGTGACCGACGAGAGCTGAACGACGATGCTGGACTGCTGGGCCTTGACCGTCGCGCCCCGGGCGTGGCCGCTACCGCCGTGCCCCTGGTGGTCGATCAGCAGCACCGCCACGCCGGGGTGCTTGGCGATGAATCGCTCGAACACGGTCCACAGTCGCAGTGACCCGGCGTTGTCCTCCTCCAGCCCGGCAAGTTGCAGCAGCTTGGCAACCGAGTCCACGATGACGAGCGTGGTTTCGGGGTGCGCGTCCATGAGCTGGTCGAGCATCTCGGGTGTGGCGACCAGGTTCCAGCCCGGGTAGTTGTACGGCTGAAATCGGGCCTCTTCCTCATCGGTGAGTCGGAAGGCGTCGATCTTGCCCCACGTCTGATCGGTGCTCTCGTCCTCCTGGATGACGATCACCTCATCGCCCCTGCGGAGCCGATCAGCCGCCAGGCTGTAGGCCAGCATGGTCTTGCCGACCTCGTAGTCGGCCATGAACAGGGTGATCCAGCCCGGCTGGAGAAACACCCCCGGCGCGGTGGTGTCGTAGACGACGCCCGCGCAGTCGCTTCGGCGTGAGGGGCGCCCAAGCTCGCGGTTGCCCCCGGCGGCCAGAATCTTGGCGCGTTCTTCCCCCCGAGCGCGGGCGATCTGCCGGACCAGCTCGGCGCGGGCGTACGGGGTCTGGTCGAACGCTTCCGGGTCGCGTTCAGCGAGCGCAACCAGGTGGCCGTGGTACACGTCAAAGGCGTCGTCCCGGATGACCCATCCGGCGACGTCGTTGAACACCTTCTCGCGGTAGCCGTCCCACGATCGCACAACCTCGGCGGGGTCGACATCGCCCCGGAGCAGGGACGCGCCGAGCTTGGCCTCTGTCGACTCCTCGTCGCGCTTGGCCTTCTCTCGCCGCCAGATGCCGACCTTCTTGGCGACCTCGGCGTCCGTGAGCGGGTACCGCATACGGCTGTTGACCCACCAGAGGAACCACTCGAACATCGCTTCGGAGTCGACCAGCGGGGCGGCGTACCCGGCCACCCTGGTCATCTGGTTGTCGCGCCCGATGCCCTCGCCCGGCTTCATCGGCAGCAGCTCGTCCACTGCCGCGCGCAGCCGCTGCTCCATGCTGCCCTCGTACTGCACAGGGCTGGAGCCCCCGCCCGTGGTGGCCCCACCCTCCGGAGCGGGCTCGGGCAGCATGGCGCCCAGCTCGTCGGGGTCCCAGCCCTCGAACTCGGGGTCGATGTACTCCAGCACGACGGGGTTGGCGGGGTCGGTCTTGTGATTGAGCGTGCCCGGCAACCGCAGCACGTTCGCACCGTGGTCCTTAGAAGGGTCACCCGCGAACAGCGCGATGAGCTGGCGGTTGATTCGGTCGATGACCTCGCGCGGGACGTCCCGGTTCAGCTTGACGTACAGGTGGAAGTTGTCGCCTGTGCCCGACCGGACCAGAGCCGCGCGCAGCTTGCGCGCCCACTCGGACCGCTCGGCCCACTCCTCGGGGGTCCAGGTGTCGGTGTGGTCGGCGTCGGCCTGGCAGACGCGCCCCGGCAGCGGCGTGTCCTTGGACCGCTTCTCATCGGGGAACTGTGCGGGTGTGAACCACACCTCGCGGCTGCCCATGACCATCTCGGCGTACGCCGGGATCTTGTCGCGGTCCTGCGGCCACGAGTACCAGGCCGCATTGCGGAAATTGGACGGCTTGCGCCCCGACTTGATGTCGCGGAGGCGGTGGTCGGTCGCCATGCAGACCAACCCCGGCCGGTCACCCCACAGCCAGTCCAGTAGCACCAGGGCCGCGCTGGGGTCGGCTTGTTCGCTGGTCACCGGCACTGTTTCACTGGAGTCAGAGTTTCGGGGTTGTTCTGGGGTCTGGTGGTCCCCCGCCTGGGGCAGGGCGGGGGCCTCCTCTGTGTTCGGATGCGTCATCGCTGACCACCCCCGGTGTCATCGGCGGGGCGGGTCGGCTCCTCGGGACGCGGGGCGAACAACAGAGCCAGGAGCCTGCGATACGCGGCGTCGCTCATGGGCGCGGCGGTCCACTGAACGTCGGCGGTGCCCTCTTCATTCGGCACGGCGTCGGCAGAGGCGGTCACTGGTCGTCCTCCGCCCACTCGATGAGGGCGGTGTACTCGATACCGAGGGCGTCGGCGAGGCGCCCGATGGTGTCGAGCAGGGGCGTCTTGATTCCGTACTCCCACCGGTTGATCGATGAGACGTGACGGCCGACTCTGTCGGCAAGCTCCTGTCGGCTGAGTCCGCGCGCTTCACGGATTCGGCGCATGGCGGCGCGGTCGAATGTGAGGACAGGCATTACGGGTTCTCCGCTGCGGATGGTTCGCGCCCGCGTCGTGCAGAGTCGAGGCGCGGCAGCGGCCCGCTGTGTGCGTCCGCTCCCCGCAGGGGCCGACCCCTCGGCCACCCCCGCCCATCGGCAGTCTCCCCGCTCCCCGGTATCAATCACCCGCCCAGGAGGCGGGGGCCGGACGGCTGTGTGCCTGTCTGGCCCCAAGGGGAGCACGTGGGTCCCCTCGGGCACAAGTCGAAGAGATACCCAGCTACCCGGCTCCCCCAGTACCCCCACCCAGAGCGCGACACGCCGGGCCCCTGCGGGCATGTGACCTCGCGTGACGATTCGTGCGTTATCAGGCTGATATCAGTCGTTCGCCTCTCGTTCACCCGGAGCGCGAGGGCTACCAAATCTTGGTCTAGACCGCACCCCCGTGGTGACCGTGATCACAAGGGTGTGGTGGAATCTCTGCCTCTCCGGCATGCTGAGGCGAACACAGCCAGAGAGGAGCGCAGGCGTGGCCGACGAGCGAGACCTGATCGAGTACGACGAGCCCCGCGTCCTGAGCGAAGTCTTTCCCGACCGAGACACCTCCGTCCCCTGGGGGTGCACCGCATGCGGGGACGTCCTGCCCGCCGATCAGATGACGGTCATCAAGCGCCACCACGCCCTACAGCCGGAAGGGCATCTGTACACCTACTGCCCCTACCACTTCGCCCGCACCCAGGTCTGAGCCCCGCCCCCGGCCTGCGCGGTGCCTGGCACCATAGGCCCCCGCGCCCCTCCGTGGCGTCTCCGAGCGCCTCGGACGCCCCGCGCGGGCCCTGAGCCCCGCCCAGCCCACGAGAAAGCCCCGGAAGCCCAAGAGAAGGGCGTCCGGGGCGTGCCCGAGGGGTCAGCGTGCGCGCTTGCGCTCGATCTCGGACCGGACGGCGTCAGCCCACCCGAGGTCAGCCGCCCACCGCTCCGCCGACTTGGCAATCACGGTCTCACCATCCGACCAGCGCACCGGGTGGCCGTCCACCCCGGCTCCCACGAGCAGCTTTTTTCAGGACCGCATCGTGGCCGGGTGTGTAAGTGCTCTTGGTGGTGCCCGAGCAGTCGGTGGACTCGCGACGCCAGATGGCGTCGCCGTGGTCGTTGGTGTGCTGGGGGATCAGAACTTCGTAGCTGCCGCACGCGCACGGCTTTTCAGGGGTCGCCATGACCTGAATGTTAGAGCTGGTCGGCGCGCACGGTGGCCAACAGCCCCGCCCACTGGTCGGCGGGCAGCGCGAGGGTTGCGTGGGCCGGATTCTTGGAATCTCGCATCTCGGTGACCCCGGCCTGACCCCGGCACTCAACACAGTTCGGGGACGACCCGCTGTAGGAACTCTTGAACCAGTCGTCACTCACGCTGCCATCCTCCGCAGTTCAACCATGCTCGTCTGTGGGGGCAATGCTAGCGCCAGGGCGTCCCGCACCAGCTCGCGCGTCCGGGGGAGCGCGGAGTCGGGGTGCACCTGGGAACCCTCAAGGTGGTCGGACACGGCAACCTCGCGGCCCTCGGGAAGCTTGAACACTTGGAAGGGGCCGGGGAACCCCATCAGGATGGTCCCCTCGGGGAGCAGGTGGACGCGCACGCGGTCAGGCAGGTCCAACAGGTGAGCCACCTGCTCGGCGCGGACGTGGTCGGGGGCGTGGGTCAGCGCGGTCAGCGGGAAGACTGCGGAGACTTTCGCGGAGAGCTGTCCCAGCCGCTCGGATCGCAGCTGCGCGAGACGCCGGACGTCGCGGACCCTGCGGCCCGCCTCGTAGGCAAGTTCGGCGTATGACGGACACCAGAGCAGACCGGGGACCGTAAGCGGGGACACCAGGTCGATACGGACCGCCTCCCGCTCCAGCACGTCCACGTCAAGCAGAAACGGGGGCAAGTCGTCGGTGACGGTGTTCTCCCACCCGGCGAGCAGCGCCCCGCTGGCTCCGAGGGCGGTGTCCAGAGCGGCGACAGCGCCACGGGACGGCCTCGTCTTCCCGGACAGGTAGCGCGACAGCGACGCGGGCGAGACGCGCGACCTGGCGGACAGGGCTCGTTGGGTCAGGCCGGACAGTTCCAGGTACCGGGCGAGCACGGCGGGAAATCCAAGGGGGGCAGTCATGGAATTGTTGTACACCGCGTTGCCCGACCGCGCCCGCTGTTTCCGCAAAGTCGTCAACACGTGGCCCAACACCGCAGGTAGCGGGACGCTGGCCGCATGGAACTTGAAGATGAGCGCGTTACCTACCTGCGCGACCTCCAAAGCGCCCTGACCGCCCGGCAGCTCAGCAGCAGGCTCGCCGTCACCGTGTACCAGGGCGAGTTGACCCCCACCCTGTGCTGTGACCCGTACCTGGGCCAGGCAGCCGTGCGGGTGGTCGACGACCAGTTCACGTTTCTCGGCGTCACCACGCCCCGGGTGCGGGTGCCCGTCACCGACCCCGCAGAGTGCGTCAACCAGCTCGTGCGGCAGCGCGCCGGGAAGGTTGCCACGTTCCCGGGGTCGGTTTGAGAGCTGTCCGGCCTGTGGACACCCCGCACACGGCGGAGGGGTGTGCCATCTCGGCACACCCCTCCGCGTCGTTACTGGGCTGCTACGCCACGTCTAGCGCGAACGGAACCGGACCCAGAGCACGACCCGCCGTTACGGGCCTGGGGACGACCGGTCGGGGCGGGGTCAGCTCTGGGCGTTTCCGCCCTGGGAGACGTCGTTGTCGGCACCCAGGTTGTTCGTGGTGGGCTCGCCGCCGGAGTAGTAGACGGTGTTGTCGGTGCCCATCACGGTGATGGTCTCGACGGTGCCTATGTGGACGGTCATGTTGCTGCCGAGGACAGTGACCGCCGCGCAGTCGCCGTTGAGGACGACCTCTCCGGCGTTGGCCGTGATGTTGACGAAGCGGCCCTGGCAGTCCTCCGTGACGGTGCCGTCGGCGGTCGCGATGTTGAGGGTGTTCTCCCCCTCGCCGGTGATGGACGTGTTGCCGTCCTGGTCCATGGACACCGAACCATCGCCGTTGCCGACGCTGACACCGTCAGGGTCGAGGGTGACCTCCCCACCGCCGGGAAGGTCCGCGGTGCATCCGGTCGCCCAGAGCCCCGCCGCCAGGAGAGCCGCCGCGCCCAGGGATCGCTTGATCATGGAGAACCTTTCGGTCGGAGAGGGCACACGAACGCGCCCTGTCTGTCCGGGTAGACGTCCTCCGTCACCGGAGGGTTCCCGAACAGTGACCGAAACGAATCCTGCCCCGTTCCGAAAGAGGGGCCGCCGTCGACACGGCGGCCCCGATACCCGTATGCGCCCGATGTGCGCCCAGACCGGGAGCACGGGGACTGACAGGCCCCTACTCGGCGGCTTCGAGCTTGGTGATCCGGTTGTCGTACATCTTGATGAAGTCGGACCGGCCCTGGTGGGCGACCTCGTAGGCCCGCAGGTCGCGGACCTGGTCGACGGTGAGCTTGCGCAGCCGCGCCCGGACCGACGGAAGGGTGAGCTCGTCGTAGGTGGGGACGGCCAGCTCGTCGACGCTCGGGGCGTTGCCCTTGCGGACCTTCTCCAGCACATCGTCGCTGGAGACCGCCGTGTCGGCCTCGGCGACCGCGATCTCCTCCGCGATCTCCTCCGCGTCGGCGGGCTTGTCCGCGGAAGCCTCCGCCGCGTCGGCGGGCTCCGCCTTCTCCGCGGCCACAGCCTCGGGCCGGGGCTTCTCGGTGGTGGTCTCCGCGGCTTCGGCGGGCCTCTCGGCCTCCGCCTCAGCGGGCTTCTCTTCGGCCGGGGCCGCCGTGGAGGTCTCGGCGGCCTCCGAGGCGTTCGCGGTCTCGGAAGCCTCCGGGGTCCCCACGATCGCGGTGGCCGTGGCGGCCTCCGCCTTCTCGACGGCGGGCTCCGCGGCCGCGTCGGAACCCGTGGCGGACACGGACTCCTTGCGGCCGAAGATCCCCTTGACCATGGTCATGAGCTTCGTGACTGTCGGATTCGACATAGGACGGGGGCTCCTGATGCTCTCGGCTCGGTGGGCCGGCGGCGCGCGTCCATCAAACCAGGCAAGGCCGAGCTGAGGGCGAACCGCCTATGGACAGATGCGACGGTGAACCAGGATAGAGGAGGGGGAACGGCATGAGCAGGGGATAAGTGAACGATTTCGCCACTTCGAATCCGAACCGGATACGTCCTGTTCCCGAAGCGTCACCTAACGCCAGACGCACCCCGGATCCGCCCCCTCCGATGCGTTTCACCACATCCGCCCTGCGAGTGCCCCAAGGCACCTAGGATGTGGGGCATGACTGCTGCGACGACCGCGACGAACCAACGCCGTGTCCTGCTCGCCAACCCCCGGGGGTACTGCGCCGGTGTCGACCGCGCGGTCATCACCGTGGAGAAGGCCCTGGAGCAGTACGGCGCCCCGATCTACGTACGCAAACAGATCGTGCACAACACCCACGTGGTCCGCACGCTGGAGGAGCGCGGCGCGATCTTCGTCGAGGAGACCGAGGAGGTGCCCGAGGGGGCCATCGTCGTCTTCTCCGCCCACGGCGTCTCCCCGGCCGTCCACGAACAGGCCGAGCGCCGCAGCCTCAAGACCATCGACGCCACCTGCCCCCTGGTCACCAAGGTGCACAAGGAGGCCAAGCGCTTCGCCGCCGAGGACCGGGACATCATCCTCATCGGCCACATCGGCCACGAAGAGGTCGAGGGCACCAGCGGCGAGGCCCCCGAGCACATCCAGATCGTGGAGAGCCCGGAGGAGGTGCACAAGGTCGAGGTCCGCAACCCCGACAACGTCTCCTGGCTGTCGCAGACCACCCTGTCGGTGGACGAGACCACCCAGACCGTGGACGCGCTGCGCGAGCGGTTCCCCAACCTGCTCGACCCGCCCAGCGACGACATCTGCTACGCCACGTCCAACCGGCAGGACGCGGTCAAGGCCATGGCCCCGGAGTGCGAGCTAGTCATCGTGGTCGGCTCCGACAACTCCTCGAACTCCGTCCGCCTGGTGGAGGTCGCGCTGGACGCCGGCGCGAACGCGGCGCACCTGATCGACAACGCCTCGCTCATGGACGACTCCTGGCTGGAGGGCGTGACCACCGTGGGTGTGACGAGCGGTGCGTCCGTGCCGGACATCCTGGTGCGCGAACTGCTCGACAAGCTGGCCGGACACGGGTACGGCTCCGTGACCCCGGTGACCACCGCCGACGAGTCGCTCACCTTCTCCCTCCCCAAGGAGCTGCGCCGCGACCTGCGCGCCGAGTAGTCGGCACGGCATCTGACACGTGTATGCGGCCCCACCGGTTCGGCGGGGCCGCATACACGTGTCAGGCCTGTTCCGCCCCCGCGCCGTCGCCGGTCTCCAGACCCGCGGCGAGGTGGGCGAGTTCGTCGGTGTCGGCGCTGCCCGCGACGACCAGTGTCACGCCTTCCCCGTACATGACCAGGGCACCCCAGTCATCGGACTCGTAGTGGTCCCACTCGTGTCCGACGACGGCGACCGTGCCGACCACCTCGGCGCCCCGGACCTGCTTCCGGACGAACGCGACGGGGTCCCCGTCGCTCTGGACCAGTCGGGCGTGGCTGTCGGCCGCCGTGGCGAAGCCGACGCTCCACTCGACCGGCCCGGTCGTGTCCAGGTTCGAGCTCGTGGGGGTCCACCCCTCCTCCGACAGGTCCTCCGACGGCACCGCCACCGGGTAGTCCGCGGCCTCGCGCAGGGAGGTGAGGTCGAACCGGTAGTCGACCTCCGGGATGTGCTCCCCGGACCGGGCGGACACCACGAAGGCCATCAGCAGGAGGATGCCGACGAGGATGCCGAGCGAGACGGCGTAGTTGGAGAAGGTCGCGTGGGACCGGCTGCTTTGACTCATGGCACCTCTCAGCTTGCCTCAGGTCCGCGACCCCGCCGACCCGGGGTGGCCGTAGCGAGTCCCGCAGCCCCTCCACCCGCGTCCCAACCGCCGACGACGCCCCCTGAGGAGGCGGCGGTGACCGGACGATTCCAGCGTAGAGCCGCGGTGCTGACCGCTGCGGTGGAGCTGTCGGGGACGGGCACCTGGGCGGTGCCGGTTGCGGCGTGCGGATTCGCTTGAGGGTGGTGGTGGGCGACCGGCGGAAAACAGCGCCGCCAGGCGTCCGTTGAGGGTGGTGGTGGGCGACGGGCGGGCGAGGAACCACCAAAACGGTCAACGACCGGGCTCCAGGGCGCTGAGCACCCGGGCGATGTCGTCGGCGAACGCGCGGGCGTCGGCGTCCTCCCGGCCCAGCACCTCGGCGACGGCGAGCAGCATACCGCCGCTCACCACGGTCAGGAGCGCCTCGTCCACGGGTTCGTCCGCCTTGCGGTACAGCGCCACGTTGCGGTCGGTCCACTGGGTGAGCCGGACTCGCAACTGGTAGTCGAAGCCGGGAGGGCCGTCCCCGCTGAAGAACAGGCGCGCGGTGTCCCGCTCCTCGATGCATCCCAGCAGGTAGGCGTGCGCGGCGATGTTCATCAGCCGGGTGGGGTCGCTCTCGCCCTCGGAGCGCGCCTGGAGCACTGCGTGGTGGGTACGCTGCTGCTGGCGCCGCTGGAACTCCTCGTACAGGGCGAAGTACAGGTCGGCCTTGCCCGTGAAGTGGTGGTAGAGGCTTCCCACACTGGCCCCGGCGACGGTGACGACCTCGCTCACGCCGGCCTTCGCGAAACCGACGGTGCGGAACACCTGGGCAGCCGCCTTGAGCAAGGCACTGCGGGTGGCCGCGCCACGCGAGGACACCCGTGTAGGTTTGTCCGTTCTTTCCACTGTCTGCCTCACTCCACTCCGAATCCCGCCAGCCTAGACGGTACATCCGTCGCACGGTCGCCGCAGGGCCCCGCGGAACCGCCCGTCCGCACCCTCAGCGGCCCGGGGTCACATCGGGTGACTACTCTGGGGCAAAGCGCCCGCTCTGATTTCCCTGACGGAAGGTGTCGCCCTATGTCGCAGGCCAGTACCCCGCCCTCCCAACCGGCTCCCGACCGCAACCTCGCCCTGGAACTGGTCCGGGTCACCGAGACGGCCTCGCTGGCCGCCGCCCGCTGGGTGGGCAAGGGCGACAAGATCGGTGCCGACGGTGCGGCGGTGCGCGGTATGCGGCACATGATCAGCACGGTGTCCATGAACGGCACCGTGGTCATCGGCGAGGGGGAGAAGGACAACGCCCCCATGCTCTACAACGGTGAGCGCGTCGGCGACGGCGGCGGCCAGGAGTGGGACGTGGCGGTCGACCCGATCGACGGCACCACACTCACCGCCATGGGCATGCCCAACGCCGTCTCCGTGATCGCCGTGAGCCCGCGCCACACCATGTTCGACCCGTCCGCGGTGTTCTACATGGAGAAGCTCGCGACCGGGCCGGAGGCCGCCGACAGCGTCGACATCGCCGCACCGGTCGCCGACAACGTCCGCGCGGTGGCCCGCGCCAAGGGCAAGAGCCCTCAGGACGTCACGGTCGTCATCCTGGACCGGCCCCGCCACAAGCAGATCGTGCAGGACGTGCGGGACTCGGGCGCGCGCATCAAGTTCATCAGCGACGGCGACGTCGCGGGCGCGATCATGGCGGCCCGTGAGGGGACCGGCGTGGACCTGCTGTTGGGCATCGGCGGCACCCCCGAGGGCATCATCACCGCCTGCGCGATGAAGTGCCTGGGCGGCGTCATCCAGGGCCGCCTGTGGCCAAAGGACGACGCCGAGCGGCGCGGCGCCGTCGAGGCCGGCCACGACCTGGACCGGGTCCTGCTCACCGACGACCTGGTCGCCTCCGAGGACGTGTTCTTCGCGGCGACCGGCATCACCGACGGCGAACTCGTCGGGGGTGTGCGCTACGAGGCGTCCCGGGTCATCACCGACTCCCTGGTCATGCGCGGGCGCAGCGGCACCGTCCGCGAGGTGCGCAGCGAGCACCGGTTGAGCAAGCTGTCGGCCTACAGCGGCGTCGACCTCACCTCCGCCCCCTGAGCCTTCCGCGGGTCCGGCGCGGGTGTGCGCCGAGCCGGACCCGCGAGACGCAACCCCACGCGAAAGAGGTGGGAACCCGGGCCCACCGCACCGACGTCACAGATCATGTCCGCAGGTGCGCACGCCACGCCCCGTCTCTCTGTCCCGGAGGTCCGATGTCCTATCCGCAGTCCCCCCAGCAACCCCCGTGGCAGCCCGGACCGCCTGCCCAGGGCTTCCCACCACCTCCGGGCGGAACGCACGGGCAGCCTCCCTACGGCGGTGCCCCGATGGGTCCGGGCGGTCCCCCGATGGGCGGTCCGCCGTCCGTTCCCCCCTCCTACGGCCCCGGACAGCCCCCGCCCCCGGGAGGCGGGGGGCGCCGCAACATGTGGTTGATCCCCTCCGCGGTCGGGGTCGCGGTGGTGGTCATGGCGGGCACGGTGTGGGCCTCGGTCTCCCTCGTCGACTTCGGCGGCCCCCAGCCCGAGTCGGTCCTGCCCGCGAACTCGGTCGCCTTCGGCAGGCTCGACCTGTCCATCGACGGCTCGCAGGCGATCGACCTGCTGGGCTTCGTGGACCGGCTGCCGGACGAGCTCACCGAGGAGATGAACGAACCCTCCGAGGACATGACGGCCACCTTCGCCGAGGGGTTCGTCGAGGTCTTCCCGGAGGCGAGCCAGAGCGAGGTCGAGGAATGGATCGGTGAGCGCGTCGGCTTCTCCGTGTGGCCGAGCACCGACGAGGAGGCCTCCCTCGGGGTCGGTGCGGCCTTCGCGGTTGCGGTGGCCGTGACCGACGAGACCCTGGCGGAGGAAAACCTGTCCGACCTGGTCAGCGTCCAGGATGGCTTGGCCTACGAGATGGTGGACGGGTTCGCCGTCCTGACGGACAACGACGCGGCCCTGCGCGACCGGACCAGGCAGATGGAGGCCCACGGGGCGCTGGCCGACGACGACGTCTTCTCCGGGGACCTGTCCGATGTTCCCGGCGGCAGCCTCGCCGTGGCCTGGGCGGACGTGTCCGGGGCCCTGGCCACCGGGGAGCTGGCCACCGAACTCGAACTGGACGGAGTCGGCGACTTCGACGGCCGGATGACCGCGTCGGTGCGCGTGGACGGCGACTACCTGGAGGCGCGCATGGACGCCTTCGCCTTCCAGATGGAGGGCACCGACGTGGGCTGGCTGTCCGGTACCCCCGGGGCCAGCGTGGACGCGATGGCCTCCCTTCCGGAGAGCACGATCGTGGCCGTGGGCGCCGCCGGCCTGGACCAGGCACTGATCGACGCCTACGACAGCGGCGAGCTTCCGCTCAGCGGTGAGGAGCGGGCGGACATGGAGGCCACGTTCGACGCCTGGGGCGCCCCGCTCCCGGGCGGCTTCACCTCCCTGCTCGGCTCCTCCAGCACTCTGGGCATCACGAGCATGGACCTGAACGGCCTGTTCAACCAGAGCACCTACTACGGCGGCTTCGAGAACCCCGCGGACGAGGCGTTCTCCTTCGTGTACCGGGCCGTGGGCGCCGACGAGCAGGTACTGGACACGTTCGTGGAGCAGAGCGCGACGGACCCCTACTCCGACCCGCCGAGCGTGACCGCCGAGGGCGACACCGTGGTGGTCTCCCAGGGGGCCTCCGCCGCGGGGAGCCTGGGCGACGACCCGGTGTTCCAGCAGACGATGCAGGACATGGACGACGCGGTGATCGCCGGGTTCTTCGACCTGCGCCAGGCACTGGAGGGCACCGACGTGGCCGACGCCTCCCAGTGGGGGGCCCTGGGCCTGGCCGTGAGTGTCACCGAGGACGGCCGACGCAGCAGCCTGGAGCTGCGTTGGGCGCCCAGCGGCGGCGGGTAGGACCCTGGGGCGGGGCGCGACCGCGCGCCCCGCCCGCCCGGTTCAACTCACGACGCGACGGCTCATCCGCCGCACCGCGGCCCACCAGATCACGGCGATGAAGAGCACCAGCACACCCGTGTGCAGGAGTACCGCGTCCGTGGCGAGCCCGCCGAACACCGCCCCGCGGATGAGCTCCACGGCGTGGTAGAGCGGGTTGGCCATGGCGGCCGTCTGCGCCCACGACGGCAGTTCGGTGAGCGGGAAGAAGGTGCCCGCCATGAGGAACAGCGGTGTGAACAGTCCGCTGAACACGTAGTCCATGGAGCGGACCGAGCTGATCACCGCCGAGATCCAGATCCCGAAGAGCGCGAACGCGAACCCGGCGACGAAGGCGATGAGCGGCACCAGCACCACGCCGGGTCCCGGCCTCAGCCCGAAGCCGACCGCCACCAGCAGTGGAACGCAGCCGTACACGCCCGACCGCAGGGCCAGCCACAGGGCCTCACCCGTGACCAGTTCGCGCACGTCCACCGGTGCGGCCAGGATCCCCTCGTAGGTGTGCAGGAAGCGGCGTTTGATGAAGGTGTTGATCACCGCGGGCATCATCGACTGGAACATGACCGACACCGCCACGATGCCGGTGCCGAGGAAGTCGATGTAGTCGAACCCGGCTAGCGTCCCGATGAGGGCGCCCATGCCGAACCCGAAGGCGAGCAGGTACACGGTGGGTTCGACGACGGCGGCGAAGGTGGTCGACCGCCACGACTGCCCGTAGAGGATCCACTCCCGGGCGATCACACCCAGGACCGCGCTCGGCTCGAACCGTCCGGGCCGCCGGTGGGCCTCCGGGCGCGCGTCCTCGCGGGTCTGTTCCAGTGACATCAGTCGAAACTCTCTCCGGTCAGGGTCACGAACACGTCCTCCAGGTTGCTGTCGCGGCGCTGCGGGGAGCCGAGCCTCCCACGCAGGGAGTCCGGCAGCTCCTCGGCCCGCAGAACGGACAGGGTCGTGCCGGTGCGCCGGGTGGTGAAGCCCTGATCTCTGAGGAGGCGTTCGAGCGTGTCGACGCCCTCCTCCCCCGGGAGGTACTCCTCCACGGTCGCACCGGCGTACTTGGCGACGAGGTCGGCGGGGGTGCCGCGTTCGACGACACGGCCCCGGGCCATGAGGGCGACCTCGTCGGAGAGGCGCTCGGCCTCCTCGATGTAGTGCGTGGACATCAGGACGGTGACGCCCTCGTCTCGCAGGGCGGAGATGACGCCCCACAGGTCCTGGCGCACCTGGGGGTCGAGGCCGACGGTGGGTTCGTCCATGAGGACGAGTTCGGGCCGGTGCAGCAGGGCCCGGACGATGAGCAGACGGCGGCGCATACCGCCGGACAGGGCGTCGACCCGGGTGTCGCCGCGCCCCTGGAGCTGGGCGAGCCGCATGGCCCGGCCGATGGCCTCCTTCCTGCTCCCGCGCGGGACCCGGTACAGGTACGAGAACATACGCAGGTTCTGCTCGACGGTGAGTTCCTCGTCGA
Source organism: Nocardiopsis sp. LOL_012 (assembly GCF_048060475.1). Taxonomy (NCBI): domain Bacteria; kingdom Bacillati; phylum Actinomycetota; class Actinomycetes; order Streptosporangiales; family Nocardiopsidaceae; genus Nocardiopsis; species Nocardiopsis sp. LOL_012. Next base: position 96,993 of record NZ_JBHMIV010000008.1, read on the forward strand.
GGTTGTCGTGCTGGGGGACGACGCCCATGCGGGCGCGCGCCCACTTGGACTCGTCGGGGACCTTGTGGCCGAGGATGCGGATCTCCCCCTCGTCCGCCAGGGACTGGGCGGTGAGCATCCGCATGGTGGTGGACTTGCCCGCGCCGTTGGGGCCGAGCAGCCCCATGACGACGCCTCGGGGCACCTCCAGTTCGAGTCCGTCGACGGCGGTGAGGGGGCCGAACCGCTTGACGACCCCTCTCAGGAGCAGGGCGGGGTCCGGCGGCGCCTGGCCGCGGGACGCACTCATGGCGGCGCTTCCGGGCACGCGCCGACCGGGTGAAGGTGAGCTCATGGGCTCAACCGTAGGCTTTTCCCGCCGCAGATTTCCACCGCTTTTCCGAACCTGTGAACGAAGGACGGGGGCGGCACGGCCGCCAACGGCCCGCCCTCCGCTGCGACCAGACGGGAAACCCCGCCCCACCGCCGACGCCCTAAGGTGACCATGTGAGTGAGGAAACACCGCCCGCGCGGATTCGCGCCTCCCACAGGGACCGGGAGCGGGTCCTGAGGCTGCTCAGCGAGGCCGCCGCCGACGGCCGCCTGGACCTCGCCGAGTTCGAGGAGCGCAGCGAGCGGGCGCACACGGCCCGGACCCTGGGCGAGCTCCCCGCCCTCACCGGCGATCTCGTGCCCGAGGAGCTCCAGCCCGTGCGCCTGGCCGTGCGGCCCGCCGTCGCCCTGTTCTCCACCGTCGCGCGCCGCGGCCGCTGGGTGGCCGCCCCGGGCGAGCACGTCGCCGCCCTGGCCGGGAGGGTGGAGGTCGACATGCGCCAGGCCGTGCTCCCGCGCAACCACCACCGGATGACGGTGACCGCCGTCCTCGGTCGGGTGGAGATCACCGTCCCGGAGGGGGTCGAGGTGCGCGTGCGCGGCTGGTCGTTCCTGGGCCGGCGCTCCAGTACCGCCCGGCCGTCCCGGCTGTCCGACCCGCCGGTCCTGGAGATCGACGGTTTCAGCCTCCTGGGCGGGGTCCGAGTCCGCGCCCCCAGGCGCCGCCGGTTCCTGTCCTGGCGCGGGCGCACGCGCCGCCGCGGTATCGGGACCTGAGCATGACCTGGGCAACACCGTGAACACGGGGCGGAGTGATCGTGTGCGGATGTGGGTCTGGCAAGCTGTGGTTCACGAGTTTTCCCAGGAGGGATGGGTTCCAACATGAGTGAGTTCCGCATCGAGCACGACTCGATGGGCGAGGTCAAGGTCCCGGCCGAGGCCAAGTGGCGTGCCCAGACGCAGCGTGCCGTCGAGAACTTCCCGATCTCCGGCCAGGGCCTGGAGAACGCCCACGTCGCGGCCCTGGGCCAGATCAAGGCCGCCGCGGCCAAGGTCAACGCGGAGCTCGGCGTCATCGGCGACGACCTCGGCAAGGCCATCCGCGAGGCGGCTCTGGAGGTCGCCGAGGGCAAGTGGAACGACGAGTTCCCCATCGACGTGTTCCAGACGGGGTCCGGGACCTCCAGCAACATGAACACGAACGAGGTCGTGGCGACGGTCGCCAAGGAGCGCACCGGGCTGGACGTGCACCCCAACGACCACGTGAACGCGTCGCAGTCCTCCAACGACGTCTTCCCGTCCTCGATCCACATCGCCGCCACCTCCGCCGTGCAGAACGACCTGGTTCCGGCCCTGCGGCACCTGGAGGGCGAGCTCACCCGCAAGTCGGTCGAGTTCGCGACCGTGGTCAAGAGTGGGCGCACCCACCTGATGGACGCCACGCCGGTCACCCTCGGCCAGGAGTTCGCCGGGTTCGCCGCCCAGGTGCGCTACGGCGTCGAGCGCCTGGAGGCCGTTCTGCCCCGCGTGGCCGAGCTTCCGCTGGGCGGTACCGCGGTGGGGACCGGCATCAACACCCCGGAGGGCTTCGCCGCCCGGGTCATCGCCGAGATCGCCTCGAACACCGGTCTGCCGCTGACCGAGGCCCGGGACCACTTCGAGGCGCAGGGCGCCCGCGACGGCCTCGTCGAGCTGTCCGGCCAACTGCGGACCATCGCGGTGGGCTTCGCCAAGATCGCCAACGACATCCGCTGGATGGGGTCGGGCCCCACCACCGGCCTGACCGAGATCTTCCTGCCCGACCTCCAGCCCGGTTCGTCGATCATGCCGGGCAAGGTCAACCCGGTGCTGTGCGAGGCCATGCTCCAGGTGTCCTCACAGGTCGTGGGCAACGACGCCGCGGTGGCCTTCGGGGGCGCCAGCGGCAACTTCGAGCTGAACGTCCAACTGCCGGTGATCGCCCGCAACGTGCTGGAGTCGATCCGCCTGCTGGCCAACGTCTCCCGGGTGTTCGCCGACCGCTGTGTGGCGGGGATCAGGGCCAACGAGGAGCAGTGCCGCACCTACGCGGAGTCCTCCCCCTCGATCGTCACACCGCTCAACCGCTACATCGGCTACGAGGAGGCCGCGAAGGTCGCCAAGCAGTCTCTGGCCGAGCGCAAGACCATCCGCCAGGTGGTCATCGAGCGCGGCTACGTCGCCGACGGCAAGCTCACCGAGGAGCAGCTCGACACCGCTCTCGACGTTCTCAAGATGACCAACGCGCGGCTGTAGGCGCGGTGCGCCTCGCGGCGTCCGCTGGTTCCTGCTTCCCCCCACCCGAGGGGTAGTGGTCTTACCCAGCCTCCACAGGCGTTTCAGCTCTCCGCTTCCCGCGCTCGGGCGAGTTTCCGTCCAGCGGCGAGCACGATCCGGGACGCGTTGACGTCCCGGTCGTGTTCGGTGCCGCGCCCGGAACAGGTCCAGGTGCGCACGTGCAGTGGTTTGGGTCCGTCAACGATCCAGCGCTCCGAGCAGGTCTGGGAGGAGGGCAGGAACCGGTCGATCCTGTGGAAGGTGCGGCCTTGCACTCCAGCATGTTCACGAACGCCGACCATCCGGCGTCGTGCACGCTCTTGGCCTGCCGGGTGCGCCCGAGCCCCTGCACACACAGGTCCTCCACGTACACCGCTTGGTTCTCGCGGATGATCCGTGTGGACAGATGGTGTGGAACTCACGGCGGCAGTCGGCCACCCGGGCGTGGGCGCGGGCGACCCTGTGCCGGGCCTTGGCCCGGTTGGCCGATCCCTTCCGTTTGCGGGACAGGTCCCGCTGGGCCTTCTTCAGCTCCTTCCCGGCGCGGCGCAGGAACCGGGGGTTGTCGATCCTCGTGCCGTCCCACAGGACGGCGAAGTGCCCCAGATCCCCACGTCATCGGTGGTCTCCGGCAGCGGCTCGTCATCGGTCTCCACGACGAACGAGGCGAAGTACCGCCCGGCGGCGTCCTTGACCACGGTCACCGACGACGGAGGCGAGGGCAGGGGACGCGACCAGGCCACCTTCACCTCGCCGATCTTGGGCAGGGACAGTTGTCCCTGGCCGGTGATCTTCCAGCGGGCGTTGGCGGTGAAGCGGACCGACTGGCGGCCGTCCTTGCGGGGCTTGAACCGGGGCGGGCCCGTGCGGAGGCGTTTGCCTTGGAGGCCGTCGAAGAAGGCGCGGTAGGCCGTGTCGGCATCGCGTAGGGACTGCTGGGGCACTACGGCCGATACCTCGCCCAGCCATTGCCGCTCCGGGGTGCGCTTGGCGTCGGTGATCAGCTTCTTGGACAACTCACCCGTCTTCGGGAACGCCTCCCCCTCAGCGCGCGCGGTCTCACGGGCCCGCAGGGCGTCGTTGTAGACCACGCGGGCGCACCCGAACGCCCGGGCCAGCGCTTGGCGCTGGTCGGCGTCGGGGTACACGCGGAAGGAGTACCGGCGCTGCACACCCGCTTTCTGTCATTGGTTTATGGGCGATGAGAGCGATATCAGAACCGGTAGGCACTGTGTCTTCGTGATGCACGCACACTTGGTTTTCGCGACGAAGTACCGGCATGAGGTCTTCACCGGCCGCCACCTGTCGCGGATGGAAGAGATCATGCGGGCGGTGTGCGTCGGCTTCGAGTCGGAGCTGGTGGAGTTCAACGGCGAGAGCGACCATGTGCACCTGTTGGTGGACTTCCCGCCCAAGGTCGCGGTCTCGAAGCTGGTCAACAGCCTCAAGGGGGGGTGCCCTCGCGTCGGTTGCGCCAGGAGTTCCCCGAGCTGGAGCGCCACTACTGGCGGGCCAAGCGGTTGTGGTCGGGGTCTTACTTCGCCGGGTCCGTGGGTGGTGCGCCGATCAGCGTCCTGCGTCAGTACATCGAGGACCAGAAACGCCCGTCCTGATGGACGAGCGGGGGTTCGGGTCCGGTCCCCACCCCGGTGTGAACGCCGGGGCGCTCTCGGATGAGACAGGTAGCCCGCCGCCGCGTACCCGTCCCTGAGGGCGCACCACAGGTGCGGGGCGCCCTCAGACGTGCGCTGCGTGATCTCGGTTCGGTTCCGGCGTCCCGGAGCGGGGAACCGTTAGGCTCTGTCCGGTATCTGACATTCTTGCCGAAGCACCCTAGAGCCCGCCGAGAGGGCAGTACATGTCGAGCAACAGCGAACGCGTCGTCGCGGAACGCTACGTCCTCCGTCGCGAACTGGGTCGGGGCGGAATGGGAGTGGTCTGGGAGGCCTTCGACCCCTCCCTGGACCGCGCCGTCGCCATCAAACAGGTCCTCCTGCCCGACCACTTCACCGATTCCGAACGCACGGACGCCCTCGCCCGGGTGCGCCGGGAGGCCCAGTCGGCGGCACGCGTCAGACACCCCGCCGTGATCACCATCCACGACGTCTTCGACTTCGAGGGCAGCCCCTGGGTGGTCATGGAACTCATCGACGGCGGATCGCTCCAGGACCGCCTCAAGGCACGCGGCGCCATCGACCTGGACACCGCCGCGACGGTCGCCGAGGCGCTCCTGGAGGCCGTGCGGTCGGCCGACCGGGCCGGGGTCCTGCACCGCGACATCAAACCCGGCAACATCATGATGTCCGAGGACGGACGGGTCATCCTCACCGACTTCGGTATCGCCACGATCGAGGGCGGACCGAACATCACCCGCACCGGGGCGATCATCGGCTCACCGGAGTACATGCCGCCCGAGCGCTTGGAAGGCGCCCCGCCCGAGCACCGGGGTGACCTGTGGAGCATCGGCGTGACCCTGTTCGCGGCGGTGGAGGGCACCTCCCCGTTCCGCCGGGACACCATCACCAGCGCGATCGCCGCCGTCATCTCGGCCCCGCTACCCCCGATGACCCGCGCCGGGTGGCTGGAGCCGGTCATCTCCGGGCTCCTGGAGCGGGACCCGGACCGGCGCCTGAGCGCGGACGCCGCCCTGGCGCTGCTGCGCGAACGCCGGGCCGAGGGCGGCGGGAAGCAGCCCGGCGGCCCCGCGCCGGCCTACACCGGCGGCTTCGACACCACGCACACGGGCGGACCAGCCACCACCCGCACGGGCCCCGCCACCGCACAGCCCAGCGGCCCGAACCAGGCGCACACGGGGGGCTCCCCCGCCATGCGGCCGAGCGGGCCCCACCAGGCGCACAGCGGCGGTTTCGGCACCGGGCCCGTCACCCCGCAGCCGTTCCACCACGCGGCCAGCGGCGGGTACCCGGCTCCCGGCCGACCGCCGACCCCTCCCCCCGGTTACGGCACCGGCCCGGCCCCCGGCCCGCCACCGCCTCCCGCGCACCCGGGCGTGCCCGTGGCCACCCCCTCAGGGGGCGGCAGCGGCGGGGGCTCCGGTTCGACCGGCAAGATCCTGCTCGGCTTCGGTGCCGGCATGGTCGCCGTCCTGCTCGTCGCGGTGGTCGGGATCGTCCTCTGGAGGAACCAGGCCGACGGCAACGGTGCGGGCCCCTCGGCGAACGTCTCCCCCACCGCCGAACAGGCGGTCACCCCCTCCCCCACCCCGGAGGAGACCGCCGCCGCGGGCCCCGGAGGCGCACAGCCCACGGGCGAGGCCGACCCCTACGGCACCGAGGGTGAACCGCCCTCCTACGACGAGTGGGCGACCTTCAGCTCCCAGTGGTTCGACGTCGGCTACCCGCAGGGGTGGACCGTCAACGACGACAACATCGACGAAACCCTCGTCGCCTTCCAGGCCCAGGGCGGCGACCACCAGGTGTGGGTCACCGGCTGGACCCAGGAGGAGGGCGACGACCCCACCAGCGCGGAGTACCTGGAGCAGAGCAACGCCGGGACCGCCTGGGAGGAGGGCACCCGCGACTACGAGCAACTGTGGCTGAGGGAGGTCGACAGCGGCGACTACCCCGACGCCTGGAACGAGTCGTGGGACGCCGCCGTGGTGGCGGCCGACCTCGAACACGACGGCTGGCCCACCCCCGAGCGCCGGTTCTGGGCGTACGTGGTCAGCCTGGACCACGTTGACGGCCACGTCTTCTACCTCATCAGCGTCAACGTGCCGCGCGACCAGGCCGACGACTACGAGGACCTGCTGGACGAGGTCACCGAGACCTTCGTCCCGCACATCTGAAGCCGCGGGGCCGCCCGCGGCGGCCCCGCACCCGTCGTGCCGTGTACACGATGTGGGCCCCGCGGCCACCCTGGTCTCCCATGGTGGTCGCGGGGCCCTCATTTCATGTCGGCCGGTACCGGCCCCGCTGTCAGTACCAGCCCTGGGACTGGGAGGTCGCCCAGGCACCGCACGGGGTGCCGTAGCGGCCCTCGATGTAGTCGAGGCCCCACGCGATCTGGGTGGCGGGGTTGGTCCGCCAGTCGGCGCCGTGGCTGGCCATCTTGGACCCGGGCAGGGACTGGGGGATGCCGTAGGCACCCGAACTCGGGTTCTCCGCCAGGTGGTTCCAGTTGCTCTCCTTCTGCCACAGCGGTTCGAGGCAGTCGGTGAACTCGCTTGCGGGCCAGCCCTTGTCCAGGACCATCTGCAGCGCCAGGCCCCTGGCGTCACCCGTGAAGACGGGTGTTTCGGGCTCAGCGGGCGCGAGGGCGGTGCCCTGGGCCTGCGCGGAGGCGGTGGCCGCGCCCAGGGCCGCGTCGCGTTCCAGCCGGGCCTCGGCGCGCGACTCCTGGAGCTGAGCCGCCGAGGGCGCCCGGGCGGTGAAGAAGCCGTCCCCGCCCGCCGCCTCAGAGGGGGCCTCGGGTACCCGGGCGGTGTCGGCCGCCTGCTCCGGGCCGATCCCGCCACCGGAGAACGCGGAGACGGCGAAGGTCGCACCGGCGACCAGGGCGGCCGCGCCGACGGCCGCGGTACTGCGCAGCGACATGCGGTTGAGTAGCACGGTTGCCTTTCCCGAGAGGGGTGGTGGGGCGGTGAGGAGCTCCGTGAGCCGCTCACACGGGGCCGGGCACCGGGGGAAGGGCGCCGTCGCGGCCCGGCCGAGGACCCGCGGTGGGGACGGGGGCGCCGCCCCCACCGGGACCGGGGTCTGCGCTCTGCCTCCTCGCGGGAGGGGATGGTCCTGCGGCGCCTTCAGGTTGCATCATCCTTGCAGGGAACAAACCCCGGTTTTACTGTAACTTGGATCACAATACGGATGGTGAGTGCTATACGCGGCTTTGACCTGGAATCGGACACGAAAAGTGATCATTCGTGCCCCCGGATGCGCGGAGAGGCACCGCCGCCCGAACGGCATGAGTACGCGTACCGATGCCGCCGCCCCCCGAACCAGCCAGGATGATGCCTATGGAGCAGACCCCGCTACCGCGGCCGGCGCACTGGTGCCCGAGCTGCCGCCTCCCGCTGCCAACCGCCGAGTCCCCGCCCGCCTGCCCGCGCTGCCGTCTTCCCCTCGTGGGCCCCGACGCCCAGGAGCTGTGGCGTATCGACACGGAACTGGCCGGACTCGACGCGCGGCGGAGCGTGCTGCTCGGCGAGCGCTCCGCCCTGCTCCACCGGATGCGCGCCCCCTCGCCCACTGCGGCGGGCGTCCCCCGGCCTCCGGGCGGTGCCCCGGCGCCCGTCGGGCCCGCCGAGGTCACCGGGCGCTCGGCCCAGAACGCGATCCTCGGCGTGGGCGGCCTCCTCGTCGGCATCGCCGCCCTGGTCTTCGCGGTCTGGACGTGGAGCGACATGGGCACCGGAGCACGCGCCACCGTGCTCGTCCTCACCACCATGGCCTTCGCCGGGACCGCCAGCCTCCTGCTCAGGCGAGGGCTGAAGGCCACCGCCGAGACTTTCGGAGCCCTCACCTCGGGACTGCTATTCGTCGACGCCCTGGCCCTGTACCTGCTCTCGGACGGAGCCTTCGACGGCCTCGCCTACTGGTCCGTCGCCCTGGCCCTGGTCAGCGCCCTGATGCTGCTGTACACCCTGGCCGTCCCACTGGCCGTGCCCCGAATCCTCGCGGTCCTGTGCGCCCAGCCGGTCGCCGTGCTCGCGGTCCTCGCGGTCACGGACGGCGACGGGGAGGCCTGGTTCGTCCCTGCCCTCGCCGTGACCGCTCTAGTCGACGCTGCTCTGGCCCGTGGGCTCGGCCCGCCGCGTTCCGGCGTCCCCGTCCACACCCTCGGAGCCGCCTCCCTGGTCCTGGCGTTCTGCGCGGTCGCCCTCGCGCTGCTCTTCCTGCTCGTCGACTCCCCGCAGGTCCTCTCCACCGGGTGGTGGGCCGCGGCCTGCGCCCTGTTCCTGGCCGGGGGGATGTTCCTGTTCCACGCACGCCGCCCGGAGGGCGAGCGCGGCCCGTGGACGGCGGTGTCGGCGACCGCCGGACTCACGGTCCTGGCGGCGGTGGCGCCGATCACCGGAGTGACGGGGGCCTCGGGGTCCCTGGTGCCACACGTGGCGACGGTCCTCTCGGCGGCGATCCTGGCCGTGGGCCTGGTCGCCCTGCTCGTGCCCCGGATGCTGGCCCGCGCCGTCGCCGTGGTCGCCCCCTCGGCCCTGCTCACCCTGCCCCCGCTCCTGGAGACGGAGCCCCCCGTCTCCGTCGCCTGCGCGCTCGCGGCCGGTTCGGCGCTGGTGGTGTGGTCCGCGCGCCTCCGGGACCCGTGGACCGCGTGGGTGCCGATGGCGACGGGGCACCTCGCCCTGCTGACGGGGCTGGCATGGGCACTGCCCGGCACGGACGCCCTCACCGCCACCGCCGCCCTGGCCTGCGCCGTGGCGTGCGCGGCGGGCTGCGCCCCGGCCCGCACCCGGCTCGTGGCGGCGGTCACCTCCGCGACGGCGACGGTATCCGCGGGAGCCTTCGCGCTGGTCCTGCCGCTTTCCCTGGAGGTATCCGTCCAGTACGCCGCCCTGGCACCGATCGCGGTGGCGGTGGCGGTGGCCGCGGCGGCGTACCGGCTGCCCTCCCCCCGTCTGGAGTGTGCCGAGGCCGCGGCGGCCCTGTGGGCGGTGGCGGCCCTGCTGTCCGCGGTGGCAGTCGGCACCAGGGCCGAGCTCATCGCCTCGGCACTGGCGGTGGTCGGCGTGACCGCCCTGGCGAGTGCCCCCCGACCCCGACGCGGGTGGCTCGCCGCCGTGGGCGCCCTGCTCATGTTCGCCTCACTGTGGACGGTGCTCGCCGCGTGGGACGTGGACGTCCCCGAGGCCTACACCGCGGCGCCCGCCGCCACCGCGCTGATCGTGGGCTGGCTGTGGAGCCGCCGCGCGGCGTCCCCGCCGTCCAGTCGGGCGGCCTACGGGGGCGGGCTCGCCCTGCTGCTCCTGCCGACCGTGGCCGTGTTCCTGTCCACCGACACCGGGCTGATCTGGCGTCTGGCAGCCGTGGTGTCGGCGGGGCTGGCCGTGATGGTGTGGGGGCTGCGCGCGCGTCTGCAGGCCCCGCTGCTCATGGGCTCGCTGGCCCTGATCGCGGCCTCCCTGCGGGCCTTCGGACCGCCCCTGTGGGACCTGGTGGTGCTGCTGCCCAACTGGGTGCCGTTCGCCGCCGCCGGCGCGGTGCTGTTGGCCGTGGGCGCACGCTACGAGGCGCACCTGGCCCGGCTACGCCGCTGGGGTTCGGCCCTGTCCGACCTGAGGTGAGCGGGGGCGCGGACCCCGTGTCCGCGCCCCCGCCCCCGGTCAGTTCTCCAGCATCTCCGTGACCAGAGCGGCGATCGGGGACCGCTCCGAGCGCGTCAGGGTGACATGGGCGAACAGCGGGTGCCCCTTGAGCTTCTCGATCACCGCGACCACGCCGTCGTGGCGGCCCACACGCAGGTTGTCGCGCTGGGCGATGTCGTGGGTGAGCACCACCCGCGAGTTCTCACCCAGGCGGGAGAGCACGGTGAGCAGGACGCCGCGCTCCAGCGACTGCGCCTCGTCCACGATCACGAAGGCGTCGTGCAGGGACCGGCCGCGGATGTGGGTGAGCGGCAGGACCTCCAGCATGCCCCGGTCGGTGATCTCCTCGATGACGTCCTCGCTGGTCACCGCGGACAGGGTGTCGTGGACCGCCTGTCCCCACGGGTTCATCTTGTCGTTCTCGGTCCCGGGCAGGTAGCCCAGTTCCTGCCCGCCCACCGCGTACAGCGGACGGAACACCATGACCTTGCGGTGCCTGCGGCGCTCCAGGACCGAGTCCAGGCCCGCGCACAACGCCAGCGCGGACTTGCCGGTGCCAGCCCGCCCGCCCAGGGAGACGATGCCGACGTCGGGGTCGGTGAGCAGGTCCAGGGCGATCCGCTGCTCGGCGCTGCGCCCGTGCAGGCCGAACACGTCGCGGTCGCCGCGCACCAGGGCCACCGACTTGTCGGGGCGCACGCGCCCCAGCGCCTTGCCGTGCTCCGAGACCAGGACCAGCCCGGTGTGGCAGGGCAGGTCGCGGGCCTCCTCGATGTCGCTGCCGCCGTTCTCGAACAGTTCGCCGATCCGGTGCGCGGGGACGTCCAGTTCGGCCATACCGGTCCACCCGTGCTCGATGGCGAGCTCGGCCCGGTACTCGTCGGCCCGCAAGCCGATCGAGGAGGCCTTGATCCGCATCGGCAGGTCCTTGCTCACGAGGACGACGTCGCCCTCGGCCACCTCGGCCCGCGCCTCCCCGGGCTCGGTGCCGTGCGGCGAGAGCTGGAGGTTGCGCGCCACCGTGAGGATGCGGGTGTCGTTGTCGCCGAGCCGGAAGCCGGCGGGGAGGACACTCGGGTCGCTGTGGTTGAGCTCCACACGGAGGGTTCCACCGTGCTCGTTCACCGGCACCGGGTGGTCCAGGCGGCCGTGGGCGACACGCAGGTCGTCCAGCAGACGCAGGGCCTGGCGGGCGAAGTACCCGAGTTCCGGGTGGTGACGCTTGCTCTCCAGCTCGGTGATCACCACCACGGGAATGACGACCTCGTGCTCGGCGAACCGGCTCATGGCCAGCGGGTCGGCGAGCAGGACACTGGTGTCGAGCACGTAGACGCGCGTGCCCGCCGTCACCTCCGAGGCGATGGGGGACTGTGTGTCACGGCGATCGGTCGAGGAACTAGCCACTCGTTCTCCCCTTGGGCGCCGCTGGGGCGCCCTTGTGTCACGGGATCATGGAGGACCGGGACCTGGCCCCAGGGGGCCGGACCCGGCCCCCCTCGTTGACTTTCCGCGGTGACGGAGGAGTGCAATGAGTCGGGGCCTCCCGTACGGGTGGATGCGCACCACCCGTCCGATCCGACGCTACGCGCTCATCGTCCGGTTTTCCAGAGTCTCGACCCACATATGCGTGAACACCGGTTGACGCGGCGGCTCCCTGGTGGGTGGCCTCCCGCCGGGGAAACCGGGTCAGGAACCGAAACGCCGGTTGCGTGCGCCGTAGGAGCGCAGCGCGCGCAGGAAGTCCACCCTGCGGAAGGCGGGCCAGTGGACCTCGCAGAAGTAGAACTCCGAGTGCACGCTCTGCCACAGCATGAACCCGGACAGGCGCTGCTCGCCCGAGGTGCGGATGAGCAGGTCCGGGTCCGGCTGGCCGCGCGTGTACAGGTGCCGGGCGATGTCCTCGATGTCCAGGCGCTCGGCCAGCTCGCGGACTCCGGTCCCCTTGGCCGCCTCCTCGTGCAGGAGGGAGCGCACTGCGTCGGCGATCTCGCGCCTGCCCCCGTATCCGACGGCGACGTTGACCACCAGGCCCGGGTTCCCGGACGTGGCCGCCTCCGTCTCCTTCAGGGCGCGCGCGGTGGAGTCGGGCAGCACGTCCAAAGCGCCGACCGGGCGGGTGTTCCACCCCTCCGAGCGCAGCCGCTCCACGGTGCGCTCGATGATGCGCAGCAGCGGGCGCAGCTCGGACTCGTCACGGCTCATGTTGTCGGTGGACAGCATCCAGATCGTGACGACCTGCACGCCGAGCTCGTCGCACCAGCGCAGCAGCTCGAAGATCTTGTCGGCGCCGGCGCGGTGCCCCTCCTCGGCTGCCTGCTTGCCGCTGCTGCGTGCCCAGCGCCGGTTTCCGTCGAGGACGACTCCGACGTGGCGCGGCATCTCCCGGCTGCTCAGATCGCGTTCGAGACGCCGCTCGTAGAGCCAGTACAGGGGGTCGCGTAGCCCCATGGGCGAAACCTCTCAGAGCTGAATCGGGAACGGCGCGCCTGCGGCGGGGCCGGTGGGGATGCTCCCAGAGTAGTTCGCCCGCGGAAGCTACGTCACGGTCAGGGACTTGCGCACGTGTTTGCGTCCCTGGTGGATGCGGGACTTGACCGTTCCCAGCGCGAGGTTGAGCTCGGAGGCGATCTCGTTGTAGTCCATCTGGCACAGGTCGCGCAGGACCAGGGGCGCCACCAGGTTGGGGCGGTCCTTCTCCAACTGGTCGAGGGCCTCCAGCAGGTCGATGCGGGATCCGGCGATCACGCTCGTGGTCCGGGGGTCGCGCTGGTGGGGCATGCGCTCGGCCTCGGTGGGGAACTCGACCGAGCGGCGCTTCATGGAGCGGTAGGTCTGGCGGGCGGAGTTGGACACCACCGTGTACAGCCAGGTGGTGAACAGGGAGTCGCCCTTGAAGCTGTCGATCTTGCGGGCCACACGCAGCAGAGCGTCCTGACAGGCCTCCTCCGCGTCCTGGCGGTAGGGCAGGAACCGGGAGCAGCGGCGCATCACCTCGGGCTGGATACGGCGGAGGAGGTCGTCCAGTGCCGCGGCGTCGCCGTCCCTGGCCCGCAGCGCCAGCTCCTCAAGCTCCTCGTCGACGTTGCCGGCGACCCGGCGTCTGGGCGCGGGCTTCGCTTCGTGGTCCGGTCGGTCACTCATAGCCATACTCTGCTCTCTCCCTGAATGCACGTACCCGGGGGTCCTAAGGCACGTCCTCGAACGCGGGAAGCGGTCGTCCGTCGGCACCACAGGCATGGTGCACCGCCGACGTCTCCGGGGTCCAGCGGGTTCCATGCTCTGAGACGGTCGGCACCCTCGGGGGAGGGGGATCATATCGACGGAAGACAGCGCGGGGGTGAAGATGGTGTATTAGTGGGCAACGACCGCGTATCCCCCGACAGTACCGAGGCGAGCATGAGCCAACCGGAGGCATTCGGACGTTACCGTGTGATCCGGCGCCTGGGCTCCGGCTCCTTCGCGACGGTGTGGTTGGCCCAGGACGACCTACTGAATTACCCGGTAGCCATCAAGGTACTCGCCGAGAACTGGGCGCACCAGATGGATATCCAGCACCGGTTCCTGGAGGAGGCGCGCATTCTGCGCCAGACCGACTCCACGTGGCTGGTCGCCGTCCACGATGTGGACGTCCTCCCCGACGGGCGGCCCTACATGGTGATGACCTACGCCGACCAGGGAAGCGTCGCCGACCTGGTCCAACGCGGCCAACTGCCACTGGACGAGGCGCTGCGGCTGCTGACCGAGATCGGCCAGGGCATCACCGTGCTGCACAACCACGGCACGATCCACCGCGACATCAAACCGTCCAACGTCCTGCTCCAGTCCTCCCCCGTGGGCCAGCGCGTCCTCGTGGCGGACCTGGGCTTCGCCAAGTCGATCGACGAGGCCTCCGGGTTCACGGCCGCGGCGGGCACCCCCGGGTACATGTCCCCCGAGCAGAGCATCCCCGGCGGTGACCTGGACGTCCGGTCCGACGTGTACTCGCTGGGCGCGGTCGCCTACGAACTCATCACCGGGCGTCCGCCCTCCCGCCCCCCGGTCAGGACCGCCCCTGGCCGGATCCGGCCAGGACTGCCTCCGGCCCTGGACGAACTCATCCTCTCCGCACTTTCGGTCGACAGGGAAAGTCGTCCAGCGGACGCCAAAACCTTCACCGATCGGGTCAGGGCCATCCGTATGGCCCCCGACCTCCCCCGGGCGGAGCAGTGGTGGCGCCGCTACCGGATGCCGTGGCACAGGGTCGGCGCTCTGGTCGCCTCCTGCGCGCTGGTGCTGGCGGGCACCACCGCCGCAGCGGGCCACCCGGGGGCTGAGCTCACCACCGTGCACTCCCGAACCCACGGCTTACGCCTGGGCGTCCCCTCGGCCTGGACCGAGGAGATCCACACCGACCTGGAGGCCCTCGTGGCCGGGGACGGCGGCCGGGTCGCGGCGGGCCTGCTCGTGGCGACCGACGCCGACGCCTGGCGCTCCACCGACCGGTCGGCCTACGGCGTCTACGCGGCGGTGCTCCAGGAACCCCTCTCCCCGGAGAGGCTCGCCGACGCCGCACCGTGTTCGGGCGCGCCGAACGAACGCGGCTTCGGCGACGCCCGGTGGCGGGGCACCGTCTGGGAGTGGCCCGAGTGCGGCGTCGGCGCCTTCACGAGCGCGTCGGTGCGCGCACCGGACACCGACACGTCCGTCTACCTGGAGATCCGCCAGCCCGACTACCGGCCCGGCCTGGTCAACGAGATCATCGGGGCGCTCAGGAGCGGGTGAGCTGCTCCGCCAGCTCCTCCGGAGAGGTCACGGGCAGCTTGCAGGTGAACCCCTCACAGACGTAGGCGGTGGCCCTCCCCCTGATCGGGGCGCGGCCGCGCAGCAGTGGCACGCCGCCGTCCTCCCGCCCGTCCCCGCGCGAGAGCACGGTCCCCAGCGGAGCCGAGCGCAGCGCCGTGCGGACGAGCTCCTCCGCCGCCGGATCACCGGGCTCCCCCACCACCGCGACGGCGCGGGGGCCGCTCAGCAGGGCCTCACCCACCGCCAGGCCCCACCCGGCGAATCGGGGGGCCTTCTCCGCCAGGACCGGGACGAGGGCCAGGGCGCCCTCGGCCGCGGCGCGGTGGCGCTCGGAGCCGGTCAGGGCCGCGTACGCCAGCAGGGCCGAGGCCGCCGCGGACCGGCCCGAGGGGGTGACGTTGTCCGTGGGGTCCTGTGGGCGGCTGAACAGCCGCTCGGCGTCGTCTGCCGTGTCGTAGAACCCGCCATCCCCGTCACCGAAGCGGTCCAGGACGGTCTCCAGCAGCCGCCCGGCCTCGTGCACGTAGGCGGCCCGCCCCGTGACACCGTGCAGGACGAGCAGCCCCTCCGCCACGTTCGCGTAGTCCTCCAGCACGCCCGTGCCGGGCCCGGCACGCCCGTCGCGCGAGACGCGTACGAGGCGGCCGTCGCGCACGTGCAGGTCCAGGAGCAGGTCGGCCGCGCTCCGGGCGGCCGCCACCAGGTCGGGCCGGTCCAGCAGGGCACCCGCCTCGGCGAGCCCCGAGACGGCCAGGCCGTTCCACGAGGCGACCACCTTGTCGTCCCGGGCCGGGGCCTCCCGCTCACCCCGGACGTTCAGCAGGGCCTGGCGGACCCGTTCGTAACGTGCGGTGTCGGCGGGGGGCTCGCGCAACTGGAGCACGGAGGTGCCGCGTTCGAACGTGCCCTCTTCGGTGACGCCGAACACGCGCGCGGCGAAGCCGGCGTCGTCGGGGCCGAGGGCCTCGCGCAGGCGCTCGGGCGTCCACACGTAGTAGGTGCCCTCCTCGCCCTCGCTGTCCGCGTCCAGGGACGAGGCGAACCCTCCCTCGGGGGTGCGCAGGTCGCGCACCATCCAGTCCGCCGTCTCCTGCGCGATCCGGGACATGAACGCCCGGTCGGCGGACTCGGCGGGACCCTCCTCCCCCGGCACGAGCGGGCGCCGCGCCATCCGTGCGTAGGCGCGCACCAGCAGGGCGTTGTCGTAGAGCATCTTCTCGAAGTGGGGCACCACCCACGCCCGGTCCACCGAGTAGCGGGCGAAACCGCCGCCGAGCTGGTCGTACATGCCGCCGCGGGCCATCGCCAGCGCGGTTCCCCAGGCCATGCGTCCGGCGGGGGCGGGCCCGTCCCCGCCCTGGAGGGGGAGGGTCCGCTCGTGCTGGGCGGTGAGGAAGGACAGCAGCATCGACGGCGGGAACTTGGGTTCGGTGCCGAAGCCGCCGTTGGCGTGGTCGTACTCGCGCACGAGCGCCCGGACCGCCGCGTCGAGCCGCTCCGCGGTGGGCGGCGGCGCGCTCCTGAGCGTGCGCGGCCCACCGAGAGCGTCGACCACCCGCTGCCCCTGGTCGGTGAGTTCGCCGCGCTGGTCGCGCCAGGCGGTGGCCACCCCCTCCAGCAGCCGCCGGAAGTGGTCCCGGGGGAAGTAGGTCCCGCAGTAGAACGGGGCGCCGTCGGGGGTGGCGAACACCGTCATGGGCCACCCGCCCTGGCCGGTCATGGCCTGGGTGGCCTCCATGTAGACGGCGTCGACGTCGGGGCGCTCCTCGCGGTCCACCTTGACGTTGACGAACAGCGCGTTCATCAGCCGCGCGGTCTCGGCGTCCTCGAAGGACTCGTGCGCCATCACGTGGCACCAGTGGCAGGCGGCGTAGCCCACGGAGATGAGCACGGGCACGTCACGGCGGCGCGCCTCCGTGAACGCCTCCTCGCCCCAGGGCCACCACTCCACGGGGTTCTCGGCGTGCTGTAGCAGGTACGGGCTGGTCGCGTCGCTCAGACGGTTGCTCATGCCTCCCACTGTGCCACCCGGGGTCAGGCGGGTGGCGGTCAGGGAAGGCCCACCGTCAGGACCGGCTCTCCTCCTCGGCCGACGCGGCCGCAGGGCCCGTGCCCTCCCGCTCCGCGTCGGCCCCGACGTTCAGAGCGCGCAGCTTGCCGGTCATGCTGCGCATCAGGTAGTACAGCGCGAGGCCGACCGCGAAGATCGCGAGGAAGCCGAGCACACCGGGGGTGACGGTGTCGGTGTCCAGGTCGACGGCGCCGGCCAGCACCACCGCGGACGTGGGAAGCGTGTTCATGTCCCTATGCTCTCACCGTCTCCGCGACACCCGCGAAGAGGTCCTTCTCGGGGACCTCGGTGTCGACCAGGGACCGGACCAAGTGGTACTCCTCCGTCGGCCAGGCCTCGGCCTTGATCTCGTTGGGCACGGCGAACCAGAATCCGTTCGGGTCCACCTGGGTGGCGTGGGCCTTGAGCGCCTCGTCGGCGGTGTCGAAGTAGTCGCTCACGTGCACGCGGGTGGTGATCTCCCACTGCGGGAAGTCCTTGCCGCGCTCCTTGATGCGCTTCATCCACTCCTCGAACGGGTTCTCCATGCCCCGTGCGGCGAGCGCCGCGGCCACGGCCTCGAAGCGCTCCGGTGGGAAGGACACGAAGTAGTAGAGCTTGAGGGGCTGCCACGGGTCACCGGAGCCGGGGTAGGCGTCCGGGTCGCCCGCGGTGTCGAAGGCGTGCATCGACACCTTGTGGGTCATGATGTGGTCCGGGTGCGGGTAGCCGCCGTTCTCGTCGTAGGTGAGGATGACGTGCGGGCGGAAACGGCGCACCGAGGCCACCAGCGGCTCGGCGGCCTCCTCCACGGGCAGGGTGGCGAAGGAGCCCTCCGGCAGGGGCGGCAGGGGGTCGCCCTCGGGCAGGCCGGAGTCGACGAACCCGGCGAACTCCTGTTGCACGCCGAGGATCTCCCTGGCGCGCTCCATCTCCTCCCTGCGGACCCGGGCGATGTTCTCCCGGATCTCGGGGCGCTCCATGGCCGGGTTGAGGATGTCGCCGCGTTCGCCACCGGTCATGGTGACGACCAGCACATCGGCGCCCTCGTTCACGTAGCGCGCCATGGTGGCCGCGCCCTTGCTGGACTCGTCGTCGGGATGGGCGTGCACGGCCATGAGGCGCAGGCGCTCAGACAATGAAGGCTTCTCCTTGGTTTCTGTGAACGGCGTGCCCGGTGCCGCCCGGGCCCCCGCGGCACGAGCGACTCAGGCGCGGGCCGGGTAGGGGGCAGGTGGGGTCGGGGATATCTTAGACAACGCCGAACCCTCGTTCGGAGATTCCCGCAATGTCAGCGACCCGGAAGAAGCAGCCGTGAACAGTGCCGACGCCTCGCCAGCGCTCCGCAAGCGCCACGGTAACGGCCCTCTCTTCTTCGTCTTCGGGACGGTCTTCGCCGTCCTCACCGCGGTCGGCTGGGGCTTCTCCGTGATGAGCTACAGCGGACTCTCCGGGAGCGTGTACCACCAGGTGGTGTCCTATGACACCAGCGCGGAGGACGAGGCGGGCATCACCTTCGAGGTCAACAGCCAGGACGGTGCCGAGTGCCTGGTCACCGCGCTGGACGCCCAGCACGTGGAGGTGGGCCAGACCCGCGCCTCCGTCGAGGCCGGGAACCGGATGGTGACCACGAGCGTTGACACGGTTCGACAGGCTTCCACGGTAGAAGTTGCCTCTTGCAGGGAACAAGACCCGGAAAGCTGATCCGCCTACCCTCCCCTCCGGCCCCGGGCCGGAGCGGACCGACGAGGGACCCGTGCGCCTCAGGCGTGCGGTGCTACTCTCGTGAGTTCAGCTCTGGCCGCCTGGTGGCCATGGCTACGAGTACACAAGGAGTTCCCGTGACCCAGACCCGCGACGACAACGTCACCTGGCTCACCCAGGAGGCGTACGACCGGCTCAAGGAAGAGCTGGGCCGCCTGACGGGACGTGGGCGCATCGAGATCGCGGAGAAGATCGAGGCGGCCCGGGAAGAGGGCGACCTGAGGGAGAACGGCGGCTACCACGCCGCCAAGGAGGAGCAGGGCAAGATGGAGGCCCGCATCCTCCAGCTCACCGAGATCCTGCGCACCGCACGCGTCGGCGAGGCCCCCCGTACCGAGGGTGTGGTCGGCCCCGGCATGACCGTCACCGTCAAGTTCGACGGCGACGACGAGGAGGTCACCTTCCTCCTGGCCTCCCGCGAGGAGAGCGGCTCCCCCATCGACGTGTACTCGCCGAAGTCGCCCCTGGGCTCGTCCATCAACGGCAAGAACGTCGGCGACAGCGTGAGCTACAAGCTGCCCAACGGCAAGAGCCTGGCGGTGGAGATCATCGACGCGGTCCCCTACACCGGCATGTGAGCGGCCCCGGCGGTGGGACGGGACGCACCCGAACCACCGCCGGATCGGTAGCGTCGGAGAACTCGGTGGCTCCCACGGGCGCCGCCGCGCAACCGACGCAAGCGACGTGAGGACACCCCGATGGCCATGCCCTACCCGCGTCCGCCGGGCCCCCGCTACGGAGCCGTCCCCGGCGGCCTGCCGCAGCACCGCCCGCCGTGGCCCGGAGGACCGCGGCGCGCGGGCTTCGGCCGCCGCCTGGGCGCACGGTGCATCGACTACGTCCTGGCGCTGGTGACGGCGGTGGCGCTGTTCATCCTCATGGCGCTGCTCGTGGTCCTGCTCACCGGCAGCGACGAGACCAGCGACGCCCAGGGCGAGGTGTGGGCCTTCCTGTTCTTCTTCGGCTGGGGCGCCCTGCTGTTCTTCTACGACTGGCTGTTCCTCGCCGCCTGGGGCGCGACCGTCGGCAAGATGATCGTGGGGGTCAGGGTGGTGCGCACCGACGGCGGACCGCTCACGCAGGGCCAGTCCGTGGGCCGCTCCGCCTTCTTCGGCCTGCCGCAGACCCTGCCCGTCCTGGGCAACCTCGCCGCACTGGGCGAGTCCATGGCCGCGCTCAGCGAGGACCGTCTGGCCCTGCACGACCGGGTGTGCGGGACCGTCGTCGTGCGCACCCGCCACTGACCGGGCCGGGCTCACGGCTCGGGTGAGCACTCCCGGGCGTCGGCGCCGCCGTCCGCGAACACCGCCGGGACGTAGTCGCCCTCCCCGATCCGGTACCAGACGCCGCCCGTGCCGAACGGGCCTCTGACCTCGTCCCCGTCGATCCTGCACCGCACGTCCACGACGGCGCTGTGCGCGGCCAGCCCAACCGCGCCGTGCTCCCGGCCGGGACCGCCGCGCACGATCACGGGGTCCTTCCGGCTGGCGGTGGTGATCCTGGCGCGGGAGCCGTACTCGGCCGTCCACAGGTAGTCGACGTCCACCCATCCGTTGGTGGGCAGTTCGAGCCCCTCCCGGAACGCGCCGTCGGCCAGGTCGATGCCGGCCGGGTTGCGGACCCTGCGGCCGAACCCGTCGAGACCGCCGTTGTGGCCGTCGTGGTAGGCGGCCTGGGCCTGCGGCCGGCCGTGGGCCAGGTCCGGCCACGCACTCCGGGACGCGTTCCAGTGGTCGTCGGTGGTGTTCCACGGGCCCACGTCCCACACCGGCAGGTAGGCGCAGCGCCGCTCGTGCCCCTCGACCTCCCCGACCGGCGGGTGCGGGCCCAGGGCCCCGGTGGTGCACACCCGGACGGTGTACTCGCCCGTCTCCCGTGAGGCCAGCGCCCGGCGCGAGGGCAGCGCCGCGAAGTGGTCGTCGGCCCGGACGGTGTGCCCGTTGGCGGTGGTCGCCCCCACCAGGCCGATCCGGGTGGCGAAGAGCCGCGCGGAGAACGGTGCGTCCGTCTCCCTCCCGGGCTCCCCCTCCCCCTCGGTCCCGTAGCCGTCGTAGCCGTAGCCGTAGCCGCCGGTCCCCCTCCGCTCCCCGGCGTCCTCCACCGGGCGCACCCGCAGCCCGGCGAGCGCGGCGTCCTCCTTCTCCACCTCCACGCGCAACTGCACCCAGGACACCGGTTCGGGCAGGGCCACCCGGTCGCCGCGGGAGGCCGGGTGCCACTCCGTCCACATCCCGTCCCCGCGCAGGCCCCGCGCCTCGACCAGCAGGTCCCGGAGGTCGCCCTCGGCGCGGACGCTCACCTCCAGGCGGTCGGCGGCAGCGTCCAGGCGCTGCTCCGGGAAGACCGCCAGCCCGCCGACGGCCCCGCCGTCGCCGGAGCGGGCCGCCGTGCCCTCCTCCGCGGTGTCCTGGTCCAGGCGCAGCGCGCCGGAGGACAGGACCAGTCCGACACGGTCCGCGGACGCCAGGTTCTGGGTGATCCACTCGGCCTCCGCGAGCGCCGGGGCCGCCGGGGCGAGCAGTGCGGCGGCGCTCAGCAGCGCCAGGCTCCGCAAGGCCGCAGGGTGACTCCGTGTGTCCGACATCGCCTCTTCTTCCCCCCGAAGTGTTCTATATGAACACTCTCAGTAAGCTTCCTGAGGCGGCCACACTCAAGGAGCCCACACCGGGGTGTCGGCGTCGCCAAGGTAAAAGTCCGGTCTGCGCGGCTCCGTCAGTCGGCGAAGGCCAGCAGGCAGGCCGTGAACCCGTGCAGGTGGTTGACGCCGCCGACCGGACCGATCTCACCGGCGGCGAAGAACCCGGCCACGGAACCCGCGCCCAGGATGCGGCGGACGGCCAGCACGTCGTGGTCCGGGCGCGGGAACAGGGAACCGCCCCGGCCGTTGCAGGAGAACAGCAGCCCCCCGCCCACATCGTTGCGTGTGCCGAAGTCCGTCAGCCTGCGGGTCAGGTCCTCGTCCGCCGACCCGGCGTCCCGCACCTGGAAGCGCACGGTCTGGCCGACCTCGACCATGTCGCCCACGGTCAGCGTCCCTGGTTCGGGGTCGGCCCCGACGATCATCCGGACCAGGAAGTCGCCCTGCTCGTGCTGCTCGGAGTACTCGTCCATGGCGATACCGATGTGCAGCCCCTGGGCGGCGAGCTCCTGTTCCTCCTCCGGCAGCGACTCCAGCAGGGACTCCAGCTTCGCGTAGGCGCTCTCACCCGCCAGTTCCAACAACAGGTTGCCCTCCGCCTTGGTGACGGTCATGGCGGGTCCGATCGGGCGGCACCCCTGGCTGACGACGGTTCCGAGCACACCCTCGCCGCCGATGATCACACCGACCGCGCCGCTGTCGACGACCTCGCCGTCCTGGAAGAGCCGCACGGACCCCTCCCCGTGGGCCCCGTCGGCCAGCCCTCCGACCAGCGGCAGGCCGCCCAGCGCGGGGGTGGACTCCCTGACGAAGGCGGGTGTGGGGAACTCGTAGGGGTTGGAGAGCAGGATCGCCGCCTTGTCGCGCGGGCCGGGCTCGCTCATCCCCACGACCGCGAGGTGGTCCTCGTCCAGGACGGTGTCCAGCCGGAAGGGCGTGAGGTCGACCCCGGGGAGTCGGGCGCACCACACACTGACCGCGCCCCGGTCCTCGACGCCGCGGCCGTCGCCGATCACCCCGGTGCAACTGCACCCCAGGGTGACCGCGCCCGGCGCGAACTCCATGATGTGGCGACCCGCGAGCGCGACCTCGTCCGGATCGGCCCCGCTGATGAAGAAGCAGACCAGATCGGGCACCGCCCCGACCTGGTCCAACGCGCTCAGGACCGCGCGTTCGGCCGCGTTCACGAGGTCGGCCCCCGTCGTCAGTGCATCGCCGAACCGTGCCACCGGCCGCCACCCCTCCTTCACCGGCCCTCCCGGCCGGACGTCGACCCCGCTGTCTGCCGACCATTGTCCCACTCCGTCCCCCGGGCGACACCCGGCTTTCCAAGCCCTAGACTCTCTGCGATGACGTCGGCCACACCCCCCAAACAGCCCGACGGCCTCCCCGCCACCCGGGAGGCCCTGCGCGACTCCGGGCACCTCCACCGGCCCGTGGCCGCGGAGATCCGCGAGAACCTCCTGCACCGCATGGGCGCGGGCCTGCCGCGCTTCCCCGGCCTGCACGGGTTCGACACCACCGTCCTCCCCCGGATGGAGCGGGCACTGATCGCCGGGCACGACATCGTGCTCCTAGGCGAGCGCGGCCAGGGCAAGAGCCGCCTCATCCGCACCCTCGCCGGGCTCCTGGACGAGTGGTCGCCCGCGGTCGCGGGGTGCCCCGTCAACGACCACCCCTTCGCGCCGGCCTGCCCACCGTGCCGGGAACGGGCACAGCGCGAGGGGGACGGCCTCCCCGTGCTCTGGCGGCACCGCTCCGAGCGCTACGGGGAGAAGCTCGCCACCCCCGACACCGGCGTGGGCGAGCTCATCGGCGACGTGGACCCCGCCCGCCTGGCGGAGGGCCGCTCCCTCGGCGACCCCGCGACCATCCACTACGGCCTCGTCCCACGCGCCAACCGGGGGGTGTTCTGCGTCAACGAACTGCCCGACCTGCCAGCCCGCGCCCAGGTCGCGCTCTTCAACGTCCTGGAGGAGCGGGACCTCCAGGTGCGCGGGTACACACTGCGCCTACCGCTGGACCTGCTGCTCGTCGCGAGCGCCAACCCGGAGGACTACACGGCCCGGGGACGCATCGTCACTCCGCTCAAGGACCGTTTCGGCTCCCAGGTGCGCACCCACTACCCGCTGGGCACGGCGGAGGAGATCGCCCTGATCCGACAGGAGGCGGCGCTTCCCGAGAGCACGGCCGTCCCCGCCCACCTGGTGGAGGCCCTGGCCCGCTTCACACGCCTGGTGCGCGACTCCAAGCGAGTCGACGGGCGTTCCGGGGTGTCCGTGCGCTTCTCCGTGGCGGCGGCCGAGACCGTGGCCGCGTCGGCCCTGCGCAGGGCCGCCCTGGCGGGCGGCGAGGTCCCCGTGGCCCGGGTCTGCGACCTGCCCGCCGCCGTCGCCCCGCTGCTGGGCAAGGTGGAGTTCGAACTGGAGGCGGAGGGCCGTGAGGAGGAGGTCCTGCACGCGCTCCTGCGGCGGGCCGTCGCCGAGACCTTCCGTGCCCGCCTGGGCGGGGCCGACCTGGACCCGCTACTGGAGCGCTTCTCCGGCGGCGCCACCGTCGAGACCGGCGACCTGGTCACCGCGGCCGAACTCCTGCGGCGCGTCGGGACGGTGCCCGGCCTGGCCGCGCTGATCGAGTCGGCCGCTCCGGAGGCCGAGGACGGACCGCCGACACCCGGCCTGGCGGCGGCCGTGGTGGAGTTCGCACTGGAGGGGCTCCACCTGGAACGGCGCCTGTCCAAGGACACCGCCCCAGACGGGGAGAGCTACCGCTTCTGACACCGGCGGCCGGAAGGAGGCGCGGATGAGGTACCGGTACCGTTCGTTCACCGGCGGCCCCGACCCGTTGGCGGACCCGCTGGCGGAGCGGCCCGAGAGCGTGCCGCTGCGAGAGGCGCAGACCGCGTCGCCGGGTGGGGCCGACCCGGAGGCCGGATCCGAGGCCCCCGGCGGGCTCCTGGCCCCGCCGGGGGCGGACCGGCACGGCCTGTCCCCGCGTGAGCTGCGCCGTCTGGCCGACACTGCGCTGCGCGACCTCGAACGCTCCTCCCGCGGCCGCGTCGGCGGACACCGCGCGGGGGCAGCCCCCGGAACAGAGCCGACCGGCACCGACCTGCCGTGGGAGGGCGACGACCGGCCCCTGGCACCGGTGGCCACCGTACGGGCCGCCGCCCTGCGCCGCAGCGCCCCGGCCGAACGCGCGGTCCCCCTGCGGGCCGAGGACCTGCGGGCCGCCGAGACCGAACCGGTCGGAGCGGCGGCGGTGTCGCTGCTGGTCGACCTGTCGCACTCGATGGTGGTGCGCGGGCTGCACGACGCGGCCACCCGCACCGCGCTGGCACTGGACGCACTGGTGCGCGCCCACCACCCCGGAGACCGCCTCCGGATCATCGGGTTCGGGGAGAGCGCCCGTGTACTGACCCCGGGGACGCTGGTCGCCCACCGGTGGCGGGACTCCCCCGGCACCAACCTGCACCACGCGCTGCGCCTGGCGCGCGCGCACGCCCGGCGCCACCGCGGGCTGCCCTCGCGGGTGTTCGTCGTCACCGACGGGGAGCCCACCGCCCACGTCGACGGGGGCGGGCTCCCCCGGTTCGCGTGGCCGCCCGATCCGCGCACCGCCGAGGCCACCCTCGCGGAGCTGGACGCCCTGGTGCGCGAGGACGCCGATACGGTGTTCTTCCTGCTCGCCGACGAACCGGGCCTGCGCGACTTCGCCGCCCGGGCCACCCGGCGGCGCGGGGTGCGCCTGGTGCGCGCCGACGCGGCCGCACTGGGCCCTCTCGTGGTCGGCCGCTACCTCAGGGAGCCCTAGGAGCTGTTTCTTGAACGCGGTGCCGCACCGCAGGGGGGGGTGCGAGGGCGCCCACGGGGCTGGCGGAGGTTCAAAAAACACAGCCTAGTCCTTCAGGGCCTCCAGCAGGTCGGCGACCAGGTCGTCGGCGGACTCGATGCCTACGGAGACGCGGACCAGGTCGGCCGGGACCTCCAGGGCGGACCCGGCGGTCGATGCGTGGGTCATCCGCCCGGGGTGCTCGATCAGGGACTCCACCCCGCCCAGGGACTCGCCCAGGACGAAGACCCGGGTGCGCTCGCACACGCGCAGCGCCGCCTTCTCACCGCCCGCGAGCGCGAAGGAGACCATCCCGCCGAAGGAGCGCATCTGCCGCTCGGCGACCTTGTGGCCGGGGTGCCCGTCCAGGCCGGGGTAGTACACCCGGCTGACCGCCGGGTGCCCCTCCAGGGCCGCCACGACCCGTTCGGCGTTGGCGCTGTGCCGGTCCATGCGCACACCCAGGGTCTTGATGCCGCGCAGCGTGAGCCAGGAGTCGAACGGGCCGGGGACCGCGCCCATGGTGTTCTGGTGGAAGGCCAGGCGCTCGCCCAGACCGGCGTCGGCCGCCACCAGCGCCCCGCCCACCACGTCGGAGTGCCCGCCCAGGTACTTGGTGGTGGAGTGCACCACCACGTCGGCGCCCAGGTCCAGCGGCCGCTGGAGGTAGGGCGAGGCGAAGGTGTTGTCGACGACGTGGAGCGCGCCCGCCTCGTGGGCGATCGCCGCGACCGCCTCGATGTCGGTGATGTTGAGCAGCGGGTTGGTCGGCGTCTCGGTCCACACCAGGCGGGTCCGGGGACGCATCGCGGCGCGTACCGCCTCCGTGTCGGTCTGGTCGACGGCGTCCCAGGCCACGCCCCACCGCTGGAGCACCTCGGAGACGAGGCGGAAGGTGCCCCCGTAGGCGTCGCCGGGGATGACGATGTGGTCGCCGGGGGCCAGCACGGTGCGCAGCAGGGTGTCCTCCGCCGCCATCCCGGAGGCGAAGGCCAGGGCGCGCGCACCGGACTCCAGCGCCGCCAGGCACTCCTCCAGCGCGGTTCGGGTCGGGTTGCCCGTGCGGGAGTACTCGTAGCCCTGCCGCAGTCCGCCCACACCGTCCTGGGCGTAGGTGCTGGTCTGGTAGATCGGCACCGCCACGGACCCGGTGCCCGCGTCCGGTTCCTGCCCCGCGTGGATGGCCAGTGTCTCGAAGCCGTCGAAGGTCATGCCCCAACCCTAGCGATCACGGCCCCGTCCACCCGGCCGTTCGGAAGGGCGCGCGGGGCGCGTCCGGTCAGCAGGGCGGGAAGTGGCTGTGCGTTCCGGGTTCGGGCGGCTCTTCGGGGACCCCCGGTGGCAGGCCGGTGGAGGGGGTGGGCACCCGTGTGGGCGTGCCGTTCCCGCGCATGGGGGGATCCCAGCCGAGTTCGGGGTCGTGGGTGCGCACGACCCTGCCGGGGACGCCCGCGATCACGCTGTGGTCGGGGTAGTGGCCGGGACGCACCACGGTTCCGGCGGCGACCACGCAGTTGCGGCCCAGGTGGACGCCGGGCAGGACCACGGCGTTGGCGCCGAGCCAGGTGCCCGGGCCGATGGTCACCGGGTCGTCGACGGGCCACTGGAGGCCGACGGGGGCCTCGGTATCGGTGTAGCTGTGGTTCTGGTCCGTGATGTAGACGTAGGGGCCGGTGTAGACGTGGTCCCCGATGTCCACGGACTTGTGCGCGACGATGTGCGATCCGCGCCCGATCGCGCAGCCCGACCCGATCCGGACCACGGGGTCGGGGCCGAGATCGTAGCCGGGGCCCATCCCCGCGGCGAGGGTCATGTCGGCGCCCAGCACCGTGCACTCACCGATCTCGATCCACGGCTCCCCGTAGACGGTGGCGACGGGGAAGGCGATGGACGAGCCCGCACCGAAGCGGCGGAACCTCCGCCCCGCTCTGGAGTCCGCCCGGATCTCGGCCTTGTTCCTCGCGTACGACCACAAGGAACGGATGGTCCAGGACAACAGCCGCGACACGCGCGCTCCCCTTTATTACCTGCCAGTAATGATGTCGGGAAGGGTAGCAGTGCCCCGGTGCCGGTCGGCCCGCCAGGCCCTCCCCTTCAGCCGGACAGGTGCGCCAGCAGGTCCTGCCGGGTGAGGATGCCCGTCGGACGGCCGTCGCGCAGCACGACCAGGGCACCGGAGTCGCGCAGCAGGCGCACGCAGTCGCTCACCGGCGTCCCCGTGCCCACGCTGGCCAGGGGACGTCCCATGTGACCCTCCACCGGATCGGTCAACTGGGCGCGGCCGTCGAAGAGCGCGTCCAGGACGTCGCGCTCGGCGATGGAGCCGACCACCTCCGCCGCCACCACCGGCGGCTCCTCCTTCATCACCGGCAACTGGGAGACCCCGTACTCGCGCATGATCGCCACGGCGGTGCCCATCGTCTCGTGGGGGTGGGTGTGCACGAAGTCAGGCATCTCCCCGCTTTTGGCGTCCAGGACCTGCCCGGCGGTGGCCTCCCCGGTCTCGGCCGACAGGAACCCGTAGTCGGCCATCCACTCGTCGTTGAAGATCTTGCCGAGGTAGCCGCGGCCGCCGTCGGGCAGCAGGACGACGATCACGTCGTCGGAGCCCGCGCCCCGGGCCACCCGCAGCGCGGCCTCGACCGCCAGGCCGCAGGAGCCGCCGACCAGCAGTGCCTCCTCGCGTGCCAGCCGCCGCGTCATGAGGAAAGAGTCCTTGTCGCTGACCGCCAGCACCTCGTCACACACGCCCGTGTCGTAGGTGCCCGGCCAGATGTCCTCCCCGACCCCCTCGACCAGGTAGGGACGGCCGGTGCCTCCGGAGTAGACCGACCCCTCCGGATCGGCGCCCACGATCCGCACGCGCCCACCGGAGACCTCCTTGAGGTAGCGCCCCGCGCCGGTGATGGTCCCGCCGGTACCGATGCCCGCGACGAAGTGCGTGACGCGCCCCTCCGTCTGCTCCCAGATCTCCGGTCCTGTGGACCGGTAGTGCGACCGGGGGTTCTCCGAGTTCTCGTACTGGTCGGGCTTCCAGGCGCCGGGGATCTCGGCGGCGAGACGGTCGGAGACCGAGTAGTAGGACTCGGGGTGGTCGGGGGCGACGGTGGTGGGGCAGACCACGACCTCGGCCCCGTAGGCGCGCAGCACGGCGAGCTTGTCGGCCCCCACCTTGTCCGGGCAGACGAACAGGCAGCGGTACCCCTTCTCCTGTGCCACCATCACCAGACCGATCCCGGTGTTGCCGGAGGTCGGTTCGACGATGGTGCCGCCCCGGCGGAGGTCGCCGCTCTTCTCAGCGGCCTCGATCATGCTCAGGGCTATACGGTCCTTGACCGAGCCGCCGGGGTTGAAGTACTCGACCTTGGCGAGAACGGTCGGGGCGAGACCCTCGGTGACCTTGCGCAGGCGGACGAGCGGGGTGCCGCCGACCAGATCGATCAGTGAATCGTGTACCCGCACTGTGGGCTCCCTGGGTGTCTGAGGGGGACCGGGTCCGCGGCCCGCCCGAACCTCGCCCCGGCCGGTTCCGCCCGGGACCGCGGGCCGATGTGCGGCCCGCATCACCCTCAGACCCTAGTCCGTGACCCTGGGAAACTCCCGTCCCCAGCGTCGGGGCCGGTCGGCGCCCGGGTCCGGCGGGAGGGGAGGACGGTGTCCCCCCGGGGATACGTGACGCGGCGCGGCCGCCTCGGTAACCTCACATGGGTACCACCCGCCTCGGAGCGGGCGGGGGACGAGCCTCGGAGGTGGTCCGATGCTGCGCGCCGCACGTGCAAGGCGTATCGCCACCGCCACCGCGTTCGGGGGCGGAGGGGTGACACTCGTGGGCGCGGGAACCGTCGCCCTCCTCTACGTGCAGGCCCGGCTCGCCAAACGGGCGGTCGGCACCACGGCGTGGGACCGGCCCCGGGTCGACGGCGTCTACGGCGACGGCGGCGACCCCCCGCTGCGCATGCTCATGGCCGGGGACTCCACCGCGGCCGGTTTCGCGGTCGCCGAGGCCGCGCAGACCCCCGGTGTCCTGCTGGCCGAGGGGCTGGCCGCGGCCGCCGACCGGCCGGTGCGGCTGCGCTGCACCGCCGCGCCCGGCGCGGCGTCCGCGGACCTGGCCGCCCAGATCGAGCGGGCCGGGGCGCTGCGCGGTTCCGAGCGCTACGACGTGGCGGTGGTCTTCATCGGCGCCAACGACATCATCCGCCGCATGCGTTTGGGCGACGCGGTCGCCCGCCTGCGCGAGGCCACCCGCGGACTGGTCGCCGCGGGGACGGCCGTGGTCGTGGCGACCTGCCCGGACCTGTCCACCGTGCAGCCGATCGGCTGGCCGCTGAGGTCGGTGGCCCGGCAGGCCTCGCGGCAGCTCGCCGCGGCACAGACCATCGCCGTCACCGAGGTCGGCGGGCTCACGGTGTCCATGAGCGACCTCCTCGCGGACGACTTCCGGTCCAAGCCCCACCTCATGTTCGGTCCGGACCGCTTCCATCCGTCGGCCCTAGGGTACTCCCAGGCCACCGCGGCCATCCTGCCCTCGGTCTGCGCGGCACTGGGGCTGCTGCCCGAACTGGAGGAGCCCGCACGCACCGAGGACATCCTGCCGGTCGACCGGGCCGCGGTCGTCGCGGCCCGGACCCCGGGCACGGAGGTCTCCCGCGCCAACGGCGCCCCGGCCCCCGCGAGCGTCCGAGGCCGCTGGTCGGCCCTCGTACGCGCCCCCTTCCGTCCGCTCAAAGGGCGTCTGAACGGTGCGGGCCGGGAGCACTTGGAATCCGCCGACGCCGCACATCCCGCGGGACCCGCACCGGAGGACACGCCAGGACCGGCCCCGGGTGGCGGCGGAGGGGACCGGGCAGGTTAACTGGGCAGTAACAAGACGCGCCCCGAGAGTCGAGGCAGGCCCGTGCCGCCCGGCCACCTCCGGACGCGCCACCGCAGTGCCACCACACCGGATGGGACCAGACACATGCCCGAAGCAGTCATCGTCGCCACCGCGCGCTCGCCGATCGGCCGCGCCTTCAAGGGTTCGCTGAAGGACATCCGCCCGGACGACCTGGCCACGCAGATCATCGGTGCGGCCCTGGCCAAGGTCCCCGAACTCTCCCCGGAGAGCATCGACGACCTCATGCTCGGCTGCGGCCTGCCCGGCGGCGAGCAGGGCCACAACCTGGCCCGGGTCATCGCCGTCCAGCTCGGACTCGACACGGTGCCGGGCACCACGGTCACCCGGTACTGCTCCTCCTCCCTCCAGACCACCCGCATGGCCTACCACGCCATCAAGGCCGGCGAGGGGGACGTGTTCGTCTCCGCCGGGGTGGAGACGGTCAGTCGCTTCGCCAACGGCACCAGCGACAACCCGCAGAACCAGAACCCGCTCTTCCAGGAGGCCACCGCCCGGACCGAGAAGCGCGCCGAGGGCGGCGCCCCGGCCTGGACCGACCCGCGCGGGGACGACCGGCTGCCCGACGTCTACATCGCCATGGGCCAGACCGCGGAGAACGTCGCCCAGATCACCGGCGTCTCCCGTCAGCGCCAGGACGAGTTCGCCGTCCGCTCGCAGAACCTCGCCGAGAAGTCCCTGGACAACGGCTTCTGGGAACGTGAGATCACCCCGGTGACCCTCCCCGACGGCACCGTGGTGGGCACCGACGACGGTATCCGCCGCGGCACCACCTACGACAAGGTCTCCCAGCTCCAGCCGGTCTTCCGTCCCGACGGCACCGTCACCGCCGGCAACGCCTGCCCCCTCAACGACGGCGCCTCCGCGGTCGTGGTCATGAGTGACACCAGGGCCAAGCAGCTCGGCATCACGCCGCTGGCCCGGATCGTCTCCACCGGCGTGACCGGCCTGAGCCCGGAGATCATGGGCCTGGGCCCGGTCGAGGCCTCCAAGCAGGCACTGGCCCGTGCCAACATGTCCATCGGCGACATCGACCTCGTGGAGATCAACGAGGCCTTCGCCGCCCAGGTGCTGCCCTCCGCCGACCGACTGGGCATCGACATCGAGGAGCGGCTCAACGTCAACGGCGGCGCCATCGCGCTCGGCCACCCCTTCGGCAGCACGGGCGCCCGGATCACCGGCACCCTGCTCAACGGCCTGCGGACCCACGACAAGACCTTCGGTCTGGAGACCATGTGCGTGGGCGGCGGCCAGGGCATGGCGGCCGTCTTCGAGCGGCTCAGCTAAGGCCGGAGCACACACGCCGACCACCCCGAGGGTGGTCGGCTTTTCCCTTTTTCGGGGGTTTTGGAGCTAACGGCATCGGTCCCCTGGCGTAAAAGCTGGTGTCCAGGGCTTGTCCGAAACGTGATCCTGATGCAGGGTCACAGTAAGTGCCGCAGACCAATGCGCGGAGGTGCCCATGCCGATGACCCACTCGCCGGAGATCCACGCAAAGCTCATCGAACGCATCCCGGACGTGACAGGACGAGGACTCCACGAGTGGTTCGAGGCCCTGGACGAGGGCCCCGGCCTGGTCCGCTGCTCGGACCGCTCGAACTGGCTCGCCGACGAGTACGGCCTGCCCCAGTGGTACGCCCACGCGATCGTCGCCGAGCACGACCGGCGGCGGCGCAACCGCTCCATCCCGGCCCCGCGGCGGAGCTGAGACACGACCGTTCCGGTGCCGCGGCCCGTACACGGCGGAGGGGCCGCTGCCCGGGCCTCGGCCCGGAGAGCGGCCCCTCCGGGGCTCGGGTCCTACTCGGAGAACATCGTCTTGATGATCCAGAGCAGGCGCAGGATCTCGATGTAGAGCCAGACCAGCGACACGGTCAGGCCGAAGGCGAACTGCCAGGAGTACTTGCTGGGGATCCCGGCGGCGATGCCCTCCTCGATCCCGCGGAACTCGATCGCCAGGGTCAGGGCGGCGATGACCGCGAACACCAGGCTGACGATCAGGCCCAGGAAGGTCGGCTCGCGCAGGCCCAGGCCACCGGAGATGAAGAAGCTCAGCGCGAAGTTGACCAGGATCAGCGCGAAGGCACCGAGCGCGGCGAAGGTGACGGCCTTGACGAAGCCGTCGGTCACCTTGATCACGCGGAACTTGTACAGCGCCAGCATCACGCCGAAGACCAGGACGGTGCCGACGACCGCCTGGGTGACCAGGGAGCCGCCCGCACCGGCATCACCGGTCGACAGCTCCAACTGCCAGGCCAGCACCGCGGAGAGCCCGCCGACGAGCAGACCCTCCAGCGCGGCGTAGGGCAGGATCGCCGCGGGGCTGGTGATCTGCTTGAACGCGATCACCAGGCCCAGCACCAGGGCGCCGATCATGCCGACGAACATCAGCCCCATGGCCGTGCCCGGGCTGACGTAGTTGAAGAGGAAGTAGTTGACGACGGCGAACAGCACCACGGTGCCGAGCGTCATGCCGGTGCGCACGACGACGTCGTCGATGGTCATCCGCTGGATGCCCACACCCTGGGCGGGCCCCGCCGGGTAACCCTGCTGCGGGTAGGGCTGCCCGTAGCCCGACTGCCCATACCCCTGCTGGGGGTAGCCCTGCTGGGGGTAGGGCTGTCCGTAGCCCGGCTGCCCGTACCCCTGCTGAGCGTAGCCGCCGGATCCGGACTGCTGAAGCACCCGCTTGAGCGCGGGGTTGGAACTCCGCATCCGCATGTCTCGTCTTGGCCTTTCGCGCGTGGTTAACTGCCCACAAGGTAACGTATCGGCCCCCTCGCGGGTTCCGCACCCGTGTCACCGTTGGGATACCGGCACCCCGGGCAGCGCGGACGGTGGCGGGCGGGAAGGGGATGGGCCGGGACGCCCCGCCCGCCACCGGGCTCAGTTCCGGGTGACCAACGAACGCGCCATGAACAGGACGTTGGCCGGCCGCTCGGCGAGGCGGCGCATGTAGTAGCCGTACCACTCGTCGCCGTAGGGCACATAGACGCGCATGCGTTTGCCCTCCGCGGCCAGGCGCACCTGCTCGACGTCGCGGATCCCGTAGAGCATCTGGTACTCGTAGTCGTCGTCCGAGCGCCCGTTGGCCTCGGCCATCTCCCCGGCGATCGCGATCATCCGCGGGTCGTGCGAGGCCACCATGGGGTAGCCCTCGCCCTTCATGAGCACGCCCAGCGCACGCACGTACGCCTTGTCCACCTCGGCCTTGTCCCGGAAGGCCACCGACGCGGGCTCGTCATAGGCCCCCTTGCACAGGCGCACGCGGGACCCGGCACCGCTGAGATCGCGGCAGTCGGCCTCGGTGCGGTGCAGGTAGGCCTGGAGCACGGCGCCCACGAACGGGAAGTCCGCGCGGAGTTCGCGCAGGATGCCCAGTGTGGAGTCGACGGTGGTGTGGTCCTCCATGTCGAGGGTTACCGTCGTACCGATCGCCTGTGCGGCCTCGGCGATCCTGCGTGCGTTGTCCAGGGCGATCCGTTCACCGTCCCGGTCGAGGAACTGCCCCACGGCCGACAGCTTGACCGACACCTCGACGCGGTCGCCCAGGCCGGCCTCCCCCAGTGCGGCCAGCAGGTCCTGGTAGGCGGTCACCGTGGCGGTGGCCTGCTCCCGGTCGGTGGTGTCCTCCCCCAGGAAGTCGAGTGTGGCGTAGCGGTCCCGGGCCAGGCCGGAGACGACGGGTAGCGCCTCCCCGAGTGTGGATCCGGCGACGAAGCGGTGGACGAGACCGCGGGTGACGGGTGTGCGCTCGACGATCTTCCGGCAACTGGCGGATCTACCGGCGAGCAGCAGGGGTTTGCGGAGCATGGAGACCTCCGGGAAGGCGTGTGTGAGCCGTTCGGCTCGCGCGGACTGCGGGTATCGCCGGAGGAGACCGACGGGAGTGGCGGGTCGCCGCTCCCGCAAGGGGAAACGGTGGAGCGGCGACCCGCCGGTAGGAAGGCCTCTAGCCCATGTGCGGGTAGGAGGAGTCCGTCGGAGCGACGAAGGTCTCCTTGATGGAGCGCGGGCTCGCCCAGCGCGACAGGTTCTGTGCCGAACCGGCCTTGTCGTTGGTACCGGAGGCCCGGGCACCGCCGAAGGGCTGCTGGCCCACGATGGATCCGGTCGGCCGGTCGTTGATGTAGAAGTTGCCCGCGGTGAAGCGCAGGGCCTCGGTCGCCCTGGCGACTGCCGCGCGGTCGTTGGCCAGGATGGCACCGGTCAGGGCGTAGGCGGAGCCCTGGTCGACGGTCTCCAGGATCTCCTCGAACTTCTCGTCCTCGTAGACGTGGACGGCGACGACGGGACCGAAGTACTCGGTGCGGAACACGTCGTGGGTCGGGTCGGAGCCCTCGATGATGGTCGGCCGCACGAAGTAGCCCACGGAGTCGTCGGCGGTGCCGCCCGCGATGACGGACAGGGTCGGGTCGGCCTCGGCGTCCTTCAGGACCTTGGCGAGCTTGTCGAAGGCGCGGCGGTCGATCACCGCCCCGATGAAGTTGGACAGGTCGGTGACGTCGCCCATCTTCACCGCCTCGGTCTCGGCGACGAGGTCGTCGCGGACCCGCTCCCAGACGGAGCGGGCGACGAAGGCACGCGAGACGGCCGAGCACTTCTGACCCTGGTACTCGAAGGCCCCGCGGACGATCGCGGTGCGCAGGACGTCCGGGTCGGCGGACGCGTGGGCGACGATGAAGTCCTTGCCCCCGGTCTCACCGACGATACGCGGGTAGCTGCGGTAGTGGGAGATGTTCTCCCCGACCGTCCGCCACAGGTGCTGGAAGGTGCGGGTCGAACCGGTGAAGTGCACACCGGCCAGCTCCGGGTCGTTGAGCGCGATGTCGGAGACGGCGAGGCCGTCGCCGGTCACCATGTTGATGACGCCCGGGGGCAGCCCGGCCTCCTCCAGCAGGCGCATCGTGAACTCGGCGGCGAACTGCTGGGTCGGGGAGGGTTTCCACACCACCACGTTGCCCATGAGGGCCGGAGCGGTGGGCAGGTTGCCGGCGATGGCGGTGAAGTTGAAGGGCGTGATCGCGTAGACGAACCCCTCCAGCGGGCGCTGCTCCATCCGGTTCCATACACCGGGTACGCTCAGCGGCTGCTGTTCGATGAGGCCGCGGGCATAGGAGACGTTGAAGCGCCAGAAGTCGATGAGCTCGCACGCCGAGTCGATCTCCGCCTGCTGCACGGTCTTGGACTGGCCGAGCATCGTGGCGGCGTTGACCGTGGCGCGCCACGGGCCGGCGAGGAGTTCGGCCGCGCGCAGGATGATGGCGGCACGGTCGTCGAAGGACATCGCCCGCCATGCCGGGGCAGCGGCCTTGGCCGCGGCGATCGCGTCACGGGCGTCGTCGTGGGTGGCGTTGGCCGTGGTTCCCAGGACGGCGGAGTGTCGGTGCGGCTGCACGACGTCGATGCGCTCACCCCCGCCCATGCGGCGCTCCCCGCCGATGTGCATCGGCAGGTCGATGCGCTCCCCGCCGAGCGCGGTGAGCGCGGCGACGAGCTCGTCGCGCTCCGCGCTGCCGGGCGCGTACGACAGAACGGGTTCGTTCTTCGGCAGCGGGACGTTGGTCACGGCGTCCATGGGGCACCTCCCTGGAAGTCTGTCCCTGTTCGAGGCAGGGTTGAGCTAATTCCAAGCTCTCAGAATCAGGGCCGCGCATCCTTGTGGACGAGGCCACTCTTTGCCAGGCTTATTTGTCTAATGGAACAAAATAGGGCATATATATTTTCTGATCCCCCGTCGGCGGACCGTCGCACCGCACACGAACGGCCCACACCCCCCGATCCAGCGAGGAAGCACACCATGCCTGTTCACGAAGGGGAAGAAGGGCATCACGAAACCGGAATCCCCCTGCGCCGCCTCCTGCTCGTCGTGGGCGACCCCGTGATGGACGTGGCGGCGGCCCCGGCCGGCCTGGATGTGCGAGTGGACAACGTCACCATCCTCGACCCGGAGGACCGTACCGAGGCCCACGCGGGCGACCTCGTCCTGCTCATCGGTGCCCGCGGCGGCGCGGCCCGCAGACTCGTACGCGCCCTCGCCGACCAGGGCGCGACGGCGGTGGCCGTCAAGACCGGCGGACACGCCCCCCCAGAGGAGGTGCTGCCCGCGGGCTCCAGCCCCCGAACACACCGGCGCGCGGGCAAGGACGAGATGGCGGGGCTGCGCGCCGAGGCCCAGGACGCGGGGATCGCCCTGCTCGCGGTCCGTCCGGAGGTGCGCTGGGACCAGTTGCAGTCGGTGTGCCAGAACATCGTGCACGACACCCGCCCCTCCGCCCCGGACGAACTGGGGGAGGCCTCCGGGGACCTGTTCTCCATGGCTCAGACCATCGCCCGGCTGACCAACGGGCTCGTGTCCATCGAGGACGCGGCCAGCAGGGTGCTCGCCTACTCCTCGGGGTCGGAGGTGGACGAACTGCGCCGCCTGTCCGTCCTGGGCCGCCGGGGCCCTGAACCCTACCTCGCTGTGCTACGCGAGTGGGGGGTCTTCACCAAACTGCGGTCGGGTGAGGAGGTGGTCCGTATCGAGGAGCACCCCGATCTGGGGATCCGCCGCAGGCTGGCCATCGGCATCCACGCGGGCAGCCAGCCCCTCGGGGCGATCTGGGTGCAGGAGGGATCGGAGCCCCTGTCGGAGCACGCGGAGGAGGCCCTCCTGGGCGCCGCCCGCACGACCGCGCTCCACATGATCCGGCAGCGCACGCAGACCAGCGCGGGGCTGCGGCTGCGCGAGGACCTGCTGTCGAGTCTGCTGGAGGAGCGGATCGACGCCGCGGCTCTGGCCGACACGGTGGAGGTGCACGCCGACCGGGGGGCGCTGGTGGTCGGGTTCTCCGTGGCGAGCCAGGCCGCAGCGGACGGCGAGGGCGACCCCTCCGGTGAGGAGCGGCTCGGGCCGCGCGACCGGCCCGAACGCGAGTTGCGGCTCCGGCAGCTCATCGACCTGGTGTCGGTGCACACGGCCGCCTACCGCCGCAGCTCCCTGGTCACCGAACTGAACGGACGGGTGTACGTACTCCTGCCCGACCTGGTACGCGGCCGGGAGGGGTGGCTGGGGGTGGAGCGGTCCGTGCTGGCCCTGACCCGCAAGACGGTGCTCGCGGCCCGGTCCACACTGGACCTGGAGGTCCAGGCGGCGGTGGGATCGCTGGTGGAGCGGCTGGCCGACGTACCGGCCTCACGCGCGGAGGCGGACCGGGTGCTGGACGCGATGGGCCGGGACCTGGAGCGCGGGATGTCGTGGGAGGTGGCGACCATCTCCGACGTGCGCTCCAAAGTCCTGATCAGCGAGACGCTCGCCTATCTGAGGGATGATCCGTCACTGCGCGATCCGAGGGTGAGCCGACTGGTCGAGCACGACCGCTCGGGAGGCGCGGACCTGGTGCACTCGCTCCTCGTCTATCTGGAGGCCTTCGGAGACGCGCGTGTGGCGGCCGAGCGGTTGCACATCCACCCGAACACCCTGCGCTACCGCGTACGCCGCGCGACATCGATCAGCGGGATCGACCTGGGCGACCCGGGTGAGCGGCTCTTCACCCAGCTCCAACTGCTCCTGGAACTCCACGGCCCCGCCTGAACCGAGCCCGACGCCGTCCGTTGAGGGTGGTGGCGGGCTGGCGGACGGCGAAGAGGCCGGTTCTCCACGCCGCGAGCACCGTCCCGAGCCCCACCCGTCCGGCCGACAGCCGACCAGCGGAAGCAACGCGAGCGGCGTACCGGTCTCTGCGGGAGGAGTCGCTGCCGCAGCGAGGAACGAGCAAGGCAGCAGCGACGACGAAGAGGCCGGTTCTCCACGCCGCGAGCACCGTCCCGAGCCTGCGAGGGACCATAAACACGGTCAGTACCCCCGGTCGGACTCGAACCGACACTTGTGACCCTTTTAGGGGGCCTGCCTCTTCCATTGGGCTACGAGGGCGTGCCCATCATACCGGCCGAGGCGATTGACCACTTTGCCGGAAGTTGGCCGGAATAGGACACGAAACAGCCGACTCCCGGAGGGAGTCGGCTGTTTCGTGCGTATACGCTGTCCCGGATCAACTGACCCTGCGGAGGCGGCCGTCCTCGACCTGCGGCTGGCTGGCCTCCTCGAAGGCCTGGCGCGGCTCCACCAGTTCCGGAAGCGCGGCGAAGTCGCGGCGCAGGAGGAAGGCGAGCGTCCAGTCGGCGAGGACGCGCATCTTCCGGTTGAAGGTCGGAACCGCGTACAGGTGGTAGGCGCGGTGGGCGTACCAGGCCAGGCGGCCGTTGAGCTTGACCACGCCGAAGAGCTGCGCGGCACCCTTGTGCAGGCCGAGCCCGGCGACCGCGCCAAGGTTCTTGTGGCGGTAGGCCTTGGCCTTGCCGCCCCGGAGCGCGGCGATCACGTTGTCGGCGAGGACCGGGGCCTGGCGGACCGCGTTCTGGGCGTTGGGCGGGTAGTAGCCGCCGTTGCCGTCGGGCACCTGGGCGTTGTCGCCGCCGGCGAAGGCGTTCTCCACGCCGTTGACGGTGAGGTACTCGCTGGTGTCGATGTGGCCCTTGGGACCGAGGGGAAGGTCGCTGGCGGCGACGACCGGGCTGGGCTTGACACCGGCGGTCCACACCAGGGTGCCCGCGTCGAACTCGGTACCGTCGCTGAGCTTGATCCGCTGGTTCTCGGCCGACTCCAGGAACGTCTTGAGCCGGACGTCGATGCCGCGGCGACGGAGCTGGTTGAGCGCCTTGGTGCCGACCTCCGGGCCGACCTCGGGCAGGATCTTGTCCGCGGCCTCGATGAGGTAGAAGTGGACGTCATCGAGGTCGATCGAGCTGTAGATGCGGACCGCGTCGCGGACGAGGTCCTCCAGTTCGGCGATGGCCTCGGCCCCGGCGAACCCGCCGCCCACGAAGACGAAGTTCAGCGCCTTGGCGCGGATCTCCTCGTCCTCGGTCGAGTCGGCGATGGCGAGCTGGTCCAGGACGTGGTTGCGGAGGTAGGCGGCCTCCTCCACGGTCTTGATCCCGATCCCGCACTCGGCCAGGCCGGGGATGGGCAGCGTGCGCGAGATCGCGCCGGCCGCCATCACGATGTAGTCGTAGCGGATGGTCTCGGGCTCGCCCACGTTGGGTTCGTAGCGGACCGTGCGCTCGGCGTGGTCGATGCGGACGACTCGGCCGCCCAGGACACGGGTCCGGTCGAACACCTTGCGCAGGGGGACGACCACGTGGCGCGGGGAGATGCTGCCGGCCGCGGTCTCGGGCAGGAAGGGCTGGTAGGTCATGTAGGAGTTCGGGTCGATCACGGTGATACGGGCCTCACCGGCGCCGAGCTTCCTCTCCAGCCGCCTCGCGGTGTACATCCCGAGGTAACCGCCGCCGACGATGAGGACGTGCGGGATCTCCGCTTCGTCCCCGCCGCCGTGTACCAGCCGGTAGTTCCTGCTCTCGGTCATCGCATATCCGCCCTAACGGTGTCTTTCGGCTTCCTTGCCCACGTTCGCGAAGAGCGCCACGGGCCCTTCGCCGGGATCGCACCCGTGTCGAACCCTTGGTGCGTTACATCCGTATTACTTGTGCATTCTTTCACAAGCGACTACCGACGAGAAGGTTCACATCCGATCACCTTCTCACCACCACCCGACCCATACTTGCGAAGTTTTCGCAGGTCAGAGGGTTGTGAATGCTTTCACAAGCAGTTCCCCGAGTGACACGTCTCACCCAGCGTGGTCTTTCCGAACCGGGGAAAAGCCGGTTCACGCCCCCGCCGTCACACCAGGCTCCAGGCCACACCGTCGAGGATGTCCTGCTCACTCGCGGTGAAGTGGTCCGCGCCCGTACGCGCGAGCACCCGGGACAGCACCAGGGCGCCCGCGCCGATCACGTCCACACGGCCCGGATGCATGACCCCGATCTGTGCCCGCTCCCCGTGCGTCGACGCGAGGAGGTCGGCCGTGATGCGCTCCAGGTCGCCGGCCTCGACCCTAGCGTGGTGGATCCGCTCCGCGTCGTACTCGGGCAGCCCGAGCGCCATCCCCGCGACGGTGGTCGCCGTCCCTGCCACGCACACCACCGAACCGGCCTCGCGCAGCGGAACGGTCCGCTCCACCTCGTCCAACACGGCGTCGATGTCAGCGGTGGCCGCCGCGACCTGCTCGGGCGTGGGCGGGTCGGAGCGCAGGTGCCGCTCCGTCATCCGCACGCAGCCGATGTCCACCGACACCGAGGCGCGGACGAGCTCGCCGTCCGCACCGCCCAGGACGAACTCGGTGGAGCCGCCACCGATGTCCACCACCAGGAACGGCGGCGCGAACACACCCGTCTCCAGCTCGTCCCCGCCCCCGAGTTCGGCCGTGGCCCCCACGAAGGACAGCTCTGCCTCGTCCAGGCCGGTGACCACCTCGGGCTCGACCCCGATGATCTCTCGGACACCGTCGACGAACTCCTGGCGGTTGCCCGCGTCGCGCGTGGCGCTCGTCGCCACCATGCGCACGGACTCCGGTCCCAGTTCGATGCCGTGCGCCCGGATCGCCTCGGCGTACCCGCGCAGCGCCTCGAAGGTGCGCTCCAGGGCCTGGGGCGAGAACACCCCGGTCTCGTCGACACCCTCGCCCAAGCGGACGATCTCCATCCGCCGGTCGACGTCGACCACCTCGACCTCGTCCCCGTCGATGTGCACGACCTCGCAGACCAGCAGCCTGATCGAGTTGGTTCCGCAGTCGATGGCCGCGACACCGCTCATGAAACGTCCCCTCCGTCGCCCGTCGGCGCTCCGTCCTCCACGCACACACACGGCCCCCGGTCCCACCAGTCCGGCAGCTCCTCCAGTGCCTCGGCACCGAAGGGGT
This sequence comes from Nocardiopsis sp. LOL_012, assembly GCF_048060475.1. NCBI lineage: Bacteria > Bacillati > Actinomycetota > Actinomycetes > Streptosporangiales > Nocardiopsidaceae > Nocardiopsis > Nocardiopsis sp. LOL_012. The sequence goes on from NZ_JBHMIV010000008.1 coordinate 137,640, forward strand.
TGACGCCCGGAACCGCCAGCTCGTGGGCGACCAGCGCATGCAGGCACTTGACCCGCGTCGGCATGCCGCCGGTGCTCTGCATGCCCTCGGGCAGCGGTTCGACGCCGTCGAGGCGCGCCTGCTCGGCGCGCTGGGCCAGGTACGACTCGTGCGCCGCGGTGTAGGCGTCCCGGAGCCCGGGCTCCTCGCTCAGGCGCTCCTGCATCCGGCGCATCCGGCCCTCGTTCTCCAGCCGCCCGATCGCGGAGGCCGCGCGCGGGCAGGTCAGGTAGTAGAGCGTCGGAAACGGCTCACCGCTCTCCAGGCGCGGCGCGGTGCGCACCACGTCGGGGAGGCCGCAGGGGCACCGGTGGGCGACCCCGCGCAGGCCGCGCGGCGAGCGGCCCAACTGGAGTTCGACGGCGGCGGCGTCGCGCGCCGCCACCGGGCCCCGGGAACCGGTGCCGCCCTGGGCGTTCTCGTGCTGCCCGGGAAAGGGCTGGTCTGCGGAAGTCATGGCGGCCCAAGCCTACCGCCGCCGCGCCCCGCGCCGGTCAGGGGCCGAAGTCGGGCGAGGGGTCGTCGGCCTCCTCCACGGAGTCCCACAGGGTCGTGAACCACGGGGTGTCCGGCTCGGCCTCACCCGGGCCCGCCTCCTCGTCGTCGGGCCGGATGACGATGTAGGCGGTCTCCCCGGGGTACTGGTAGTGGAGCCGGGTACGCGCCTCGCGCTCCACGTACTCGTCGCGGACGAGCTCGTCCTCCCTGGCCTGGAGCTCGCCCACGCTCTCCTCCATGCGGGCCTGCTGATCACGGAGTTCGGCGATCTGCGAGCGCTGGAGAATGAACTCGCGCAGCGGGTAGGCGAGGCTGAGGGCGATCACGCACACCACCACCGCCAGGATCGCAGCCCGGCTGGTGAGCATGGGCCGCACCCGCCGGGTGCGGCCCCTCTCGGCCGCGGTGTCGCGCGGACTCCAGGCAGTCCTCCCGCCCGAACCGTCGGCTCGGGCGCCCTCGGGGGCCTTCGGAGGTCTCTGGCTGGGTTCGCGCGGCACTGGGGCAGACTAGCCGCGCGCGGTGAACCGCGGGAAGGCCGACACGCCCGCGTACACGGCGGCGCCGCCGAGGTCCTCCTCGATCCGCAGTAGCTGGTTGTACTTGGCCACACGCTCGCTGCGCGCCGGAGCACCGGTCTTGATCTGCCCGGCGTTGGTGGCCACCGCGATGTCGGCGATCGTGGTGTCCTCGGTCTCGCCGGAGCGGTGGCTGATCATCGCCGTGTAGCCGCTGCGCTGGGCGAGGCCGACCGCGTCCAGGGTCTCGGTGAGGGTACCGATCTGGTTGACCTTCACCAGCAGCGAGTTGGCGGTGTCGGCGTCGATACCGCGCTGGAGCCGCTCGGGGTTGGTGACGAACAGGTCGTCGCCGACCAGTTGGACCTTGTCGCCGAGGGCCTCGGTGAGCCGCTTCCAGCCCTCCCAGTCCTCCTCGTCGAGCGGGTCCTCGATCGACACGAGCGGGTAGGCCTCCACCAGCTCGGCGTAGTAGGCGGCCATGGCCTCGGAGGAGCGCTTCTCACCCTCGAAGGTGTAGACGCCGTCGGAGAACAGCTCGGTGGCCGCCACGTCCAGGGCGAGCGCGATGTCCTGGCCGGGGGTGTAGCCGGCCTTCTGGATCGCCTCGACGATGAGGTCCAGTGCCGCGCGATTGCTCTCCAGGTCGGGGGCGAAGCCGCCCTCGTCGCCCACGCCGGTTCCCAGGCCGTGCGACTTCAGGACCGCCTTGAGGGCCTGGTACACCTCGGCGCCCCAGCGGACGGCCTCGGAGAAGGTCGACGCACCGATCGGCGCGACCATGAACTCCTGGATGTCGACGTTGCTGTCGGCGTGGGCGCCGCCGTTGAGGATGTTCATCATCGGCACGGGCAGCACGTGCGCGTTCGGGCCCCCGATGTAGCGGTACAGGGGCAGGCCGGCCTCGTCGGCGGCAGCCCGCGCCACCGCCAGGGAGACGCCGAGGATGGCGTTGGCGCCGATCCGGGACTTGTCGGGGGTGCCGTCCAGGTCGATGAGCGCCTGGTCGATGAGGCGCTGCTCGTCAGCGTCGTGGTCGCTCAGCACGTCGAGGACCTCGCCGTTGACGGCCTGGACCGCCTTGGCCACACCCTTGCCTCCGTAGCGCTCCCCTCCGTCGCGCAGCTCCACGGCCTCGAACTGGCCGGTGGAGGCACCGCTGGGGACGCCGGCGCGGGCGAGGGTGCCGTCGTCGAGCAGAACCTCGACCTCGACCGTCGGGTTGCCGCGGGAGTCGAGGATCTCCCGTGCCTGTACTGACTCGATGGACGCCAAGGTCTCTCTCCGTCTTCTCGGGGTCGGTCGGACCTGAAGGTTCAGGATCCGCACACGAGCGTAGCGATTCGGCCCCGGGGGCGCGCGCCCACCCGGCCGAAATGGTCTAGACCTACTCGCCCCGCGGCTCCGCAGGCGACCTCAGTCTTCCCAGTAGCCCCGCCACTCGTCCTCGGAGAGCGTGCGGGGGTCGCGCCCCCGCGCCCGGGCCGCCTCCTCGGCCCGGCGCACCCGGGCGTCGAACCTGCGCGAGGCCGCCCGCAGATCGGCCTCGGTGTCGCGGCCCCGGGCCCGTTCGGCGGCCACCGCCGCGAACAGCCCGCCGCCCTCACCGCCGTCGTCGGCGACCAGGTCGGCGGGGACCCCGTTGCGCAGTGCGCGCCGCTGGAGCTCCTCGGCCAGCAGCACCGCTGGCTGGGCGAAGGGAACGCCGTCCAGGACCGAGTTCTCCCCGGTACCGCCGGCCGCCCTGGCCTTGGCGGCGCGCTCGGCGGCCTTGATGTCCTCCCAGTTGCTCTTGACCTCGTCGGCGCCCGACACCTCCACCCCGCCGAACACGTGCGGGTGGCGGCGGACCATCTTGTCGATGATGGCGTCGGCCACGTCGTCGACGGTGAAGCGCTCCGGGTCGCCCTCGGGCCGCTCCGCCGCGATCGCGGCGTGGAAGACCACCTGGAGCAGGACGTCGCCCAACTCCTCGGCCAGCAGGGACACCTCGCCCCGCTCGATCGTCTCCTGGGTCTCATAGGCCTCCTGGATCAGGTACTTGGCCAGCGACTCGTGGGTCTGCTCGCCGTCCCAGGGGCACTCGCGCCGCAGTGTGTCCATCACCTCGACCAGTCGCAGCAGCCGCTGTCCGGGGGCCTGAACGTTCTCGGGCTCTTCCGTGGTGGTCAACCGTTCTCCTCACAGGATCGCCGCGCCACCAAGACGCCGCTGCCCGGCGCCTCCCGGCCCCGGTTCCAAGGGCCAGCGGGCACAGGGGGACCCCGTATAGGGATCGGCCGCAGCCTCTTGGTCGGCACGAAAGGTATCGGGGTCGACGCCCGCAGCGGTCCGTGACATAGCGGCGAACTCCTTGCGGGAGACGAACCCGGACCCGCACTGCGGGGAAGCGGTCCGACCACCTCTGCCCGTGTCCGCCGTCCCCTCGTCCCGGTCCCGCCGCACGGTCTCCGACCCGGTATCCATGGCTCCAGCATAGGATCGCGTGCCACCGGGCGGCACACCCCACTCCCCCACGGCCCTCACTCCCGCTCCGGCAGCCAGCCGCCCCCGCGCAGCGCGGCCAGCACCCGGGCCGCGGACTCGTGCGGGTCCTCGCCGACCGTGTGGAGCACCATGTCGGCGTCGTCCGGCTCCTCGTAGGGGTCGGACACCCCGGTGAACTCCGGGATCTCCCCAGCCCTGGCCTTGGCGTACAGGCCCTTGCGATCGCGGGCCTCGCACACCTCCAGCGGCGTCGCCACGTGCACGAGGAAGAAGTCGCCGAACTCCTCCACCATGGACCGGACCTCGGCCCGGCTCGCGGCGTAGGGGGCGATCGGCGCGCACACGGCCACACCGCCGTGCCGGGTGATCTCCGAGGCCACGTAACCGATGCGGCGGACGTTCATCTCGCGGTCCTCCCGCGAGAAGGTGAGCCCCTTGGAGAGCATGAGCCGCACCACGTCCCCGTCCAGGAGCGTCACGGTGCGCCCGGCCCTGCGGACCCCCTCCCGCACCATCCCGGCGATGGTCGACTTGCCCGACCCCGACAGGCCGGTGAACAGCAGGGTCAGCCCCCGCCGGGTCCGCGCCGGACGCAGCCGGGCCAGCTCGGCACCCACCCTCGCGGGTGTGAACCAGGAGGGCAGCGCCCGCCCGTGCGCCAACTCCTCCTCCACCTCGGCGTCGCCGGGCTCGGACCGGCGGGCCCCCTCCGCCGCCTCCGCCTCGGGCCGCCACGCGGCCGCGTCCGTGTCGTAGCACCAGGGCCGGGGGGACACCACCACCACCGGCGGGTCGAACGCCGCGGCACCGTTGGTGTCGGCACCGGCCGCCCCGGCCTCCACCAGCAGGTGCGTCGCCCCGTAGGCGGAGGCCACGTGCGCGGCAAGGGCCACGTCGCGGGCGTCCCACCGGCCGCCGAGCGCCCCCCGCGACCGCGCCTCGGAGCGCGGCAGCGTGCACACGACGAACCGGGTGTGGGCCGGCAGCAGGGGCTCGGCCGCGAGCACCGCCGGTGCCAGCCCCTCCTCCTCCAGCGGCGCGTCGATGAGCACCAGCAGCTCCGCCTGCCCCAGCGCCTCGGCCTCGGCCCGGATCTGGTGGAGGGCGCGGTGGTGCAGGGGGCGGTCGGTGACCACGGCCAGGACGGGCCGGTCCGCGCAGGCCCCGAGTTCACGCCGACCGCGCACCTCGGCCGGGGTGGCACGCAGTTTCCGCAGCACCCCGCCCATGGGCGGATTGACCAGGCGCACTTCACCGGACACACGGTGCCCGCCCCCGGATTGCCACCTCTCGCCGACCTCCAGCTCCGCCAGCGGGAAGCCCTCCGGGTCGGCCAGGACCAGCCACTCCTGACCGGCGAGTTCGGAGGGGACGCGCAACGTGACCGGAACCGGCCACCGGCGGCCCTCCCCACGCGCCTCCTCCGCCTCCTGCCGGGTCATGAACCCGGGCAGGGGGCAGGCGCCGTTGAGGATCAGTTCCAGGTGCGCGAGCTCGTCCCGGGACGGGGTGACCACCCGTGCTTCCGGCCGACCGACCTGCGTGTTCACGAGCCCGTTGGCACTCACCGCGCGCTTCCTCCCCTGTCATGGTCCACGTCGCACCCAGCGTATGCCCGCACCCGGGGCCTGCCCGCCCCGCGCCCGGCCACACGGAATAGGAGCAGGTCTCCACGGGTTTGCACCCGTAGGCGCCGACCACCTCGGCGCGAAGGGGGCGGTGGCCGCACCCCGAGGTGTCGTCCACAGCCCCCCGCACAGCGACGGCGGAGTCGCTAGGCTGAGGGGGACGGGCGGCCGTACCGATCACCGCCCTCCGCCACGCAGGCCGCGCCCTTACGCCTGCCGCCGGACCACTCTCTTCCGCTTGGTGCCATGAGCCTCACTGGACTTCTCGCCGACGTCTCCCGGGACCCGGCCCTGCACAACGCGATCAAGGCCGCCCGCGGCGGCCGCGATCCCCACACCGACCTCGTCGCCCCGGCCGCGCTGCGCCCCTTCATGGTGGGCGCGCTCGCCGCCGACGCCCCCGTGGGCGCCGAGCGGACGGTCCTGGCGATCACCGCCACCGAACGAGAGGCCGCCGACCTCACCGACGCGCTCGGGTCACTGCTGCCCGCCGACTCGGTCGCGCAGTTCCCCGCCTGGGAGACCCTGCCCCACGAGCGCCTCTCCCCGCGTTCGGACACCGTCGGCCAGCGCCTGGCCGTCCTGCGCCGCTTGGCCCACCCCAACCCCGCCGACCCGCTCGCGTCCCCGCTGCGCGTGGTCGTGGCACCGGTGCGTAGCGTCCTGCAACCGCTGGTCGCCGGGCTCGGCGACCTCGAACCCGTGCGCATCCGCCCGGGCGACGAGGTGCCCCTGGAAGGGGTCGTCGACGCCCTGGCCGGCACCGGCTACGCCCGTGTGGACCTGGTCGAGAAACGCGGCGACATGGCGGTGCGCGGCGGCATCCTCGACGTCTTCCCGCCCACCGAGGAGCACCCGCTCCGGCTGGAGTTCTGGGGCGACAGCGTCGAGGACATCCGGTACTTCCAGGTCGCCGACCAGCGCTCCATCCAGCCCAGGGAGGACAGCCCGGGGACCGACGCGGCCTCCGGCCTGTTCGCGCCGCCCTGCCGGGAACTGCTGCTCACCGACGCCGTGCGCGGACGCGCCCGCGCCCTGGCCGAGGAGCACCCCTCGCTCGCCGAGATCCTCGGCAAGATCGCCGACGGCGTGACGGTGGAGGGCATGGAGGCGTTCGCGCCGGTCCTCTCCGAGCGGATGGAGCCGTTCTTCTCCTACCTGCCCGAGAACGCCCTCATCGTGGGCTGCGACCCCGAGCGCATCCGCACCCGCGCGGTGGAACTGGAGGCGACCAGCGCCGAATTCCTCGACGCCTCCTGGATCAACGCCGCCTCCGGTGGCGAGGCCCCCATCGACCTGGGCGCGTCGGCCTACATGTCCATCGCCGACCTGCGCTCCACCGCCGACGGCCTGGGGCTCCCCTGGTGGGGGCTGACCCCCTTCGACTCCGGTGACCCCGCGCGAGTCGAGGAGGACGACTCCGTGATCGTGGGGGCCTCCCCGGCCGAGTCCTACCGGGGCGACACCGAGCGCGCCCTGGCCGACGTCAAGGGCTGGCTCCACGACAGTTGGAGCGTCGTGATGGTCACCCAGGGGCACGGGCCCGCCGAACGGCTCGTGGCGATGCTGCGGGATACGGGGCTGGGCGCCACGCTCGCCACCGACCTGTCCGAGCCCCCCGCCCCGGCCGTCGCCACGGTCACCACGGGGCTGGTCGAACACGGCTTCCTGCTGAGGTCGGTGCGCACGGTGGTGCTCACCGAGACCGACCTGGCCGGGCAGAAGTCCTCCACCCGCGACATGCGCCGCATGCCCAGCCGACGCCGGGGCACCGTGGACCCGCTCCAGCTCAAGCCCGGCGACTACGTCGTGCACGAGCAGCACGGCGTGGGCCGCTACCTGGAGATGGTCAGCAGGAAGATCCAGGGCGCCACCCGCGACTACCTGCTCATCGAGTACGCCCCCTCCAAGCGCGGCCAGCCCGGCGACCGGCTGTTCGTGCCCACCGAGCAGCTCAGCGAGGTCACCCGCTACGTCGGCGGCGAGGCACCGACCCTGTCCAAGATGGGCGGGGCCGAGTGGAGCAAGACCAAGAGCCGCGCCCGCAAGGTGGTCCGCGAGATCGCCGGGGACCTCATCCGGCTCTACTCGGCCAGGCAGGCCTCCCCGGGCCACCCCTTCGGGCCGGACACCCCCTGGCAGCGGGAACTGGAGGACGCCTTCCCCTACGTCGAGACGCCCGACCAGCTCGCCGCGATCGAAGAGGTCAAGAAGGACATGTCCCGGTCGGTCCCGATGGACCGGCTGATCTGCGGCGACGTCGGCTACGGCAAGACCGAGGTGGCGGTGCGCGCCGCGTTCAAGGCGGTGCAGGACGGCAAACAGGTCGCCGTCCTGGTGCCCACCACCCTCCTGGTGCAGCAGCACATGTCCACGTTCACCGAGCGGTACGCGTCCTTCCCGGTGACCGTGAGACCGATGTCACGGTTCCAGACCGACGGCGAGGTGGAGCTGACCCGGGAGGGGCTGCGCGCGGGCGAGGTCGACATCGTCATCGGCACGCACCGGCTGCTGTCGGACCAGACCCGGTTCAAGGACCTGGGTCTGGTCATCATCGACGAGGAGCAGCGCTTCGGCGTCGAGCACAAGGAGGCGCTCAAGCGGCTGCGCACCCAGGTCGACGTGCTGGCCATGTCGGCCACGCCGATCCCGCGCACCCTGGAGATGGGGATGACCGGCATCCGGGAGATGACCACCATCCTCACCCCGCCGGAGGAGCGCCACCCTGTGCTCACCTTCGTGGGGCCCTACGAGGACAAGCAGATCGCCGCGGCGATCCGCCGCGAGCTGATGCGCGAGGGCCAGGTGTTCTTCGTGCACAACCGGGTGGCCTCGATCGACCGGGTGGCCGCCTCGCTCAAGCGCCTGGTCCCCGAGGCCCGGGTGGCCTTCGCCCACGGGCAGATGAACGAGCAGCAGCTCGAACGGGTGATGGTCGACTTCTGGGAGAAGAACTTCGACGTGCTGGTCTCCACGACCATCGTCGAGTCGGGCCTGGACGTGCCCAACGCCAACACCCTCATCATCGACCGCGCCGACACCTACGGCCTGTCCCAGCTCCACCAGTTGCGCGGCCGGGTGGGCCGGGGCCGGGAGCGGGCCTACGCCTACTTCCTGTACCCGCCGGAGCGGCCGCTCACCGAGACGGCCTACGAACGCCTGGCCACGGTCGCCCAGCACACCGAGACCGGGGCGGGCATGTACGTGGCGATGAAGGACCTGGAGATCCGCGGCGCGGGCAACATCCTGGGTTCGGAGCAGTCCGGAACCATCGCGGGCGTGGGCTTCGACCTGTACGTGCGCATGGTCGGCGAGGCCGTGGCCGAACTCAAGGGCGGACCGGAGACCGCCGAAGAGGTCGAGACGCGCGTGGAACTGCCCATCAACGCGCACATCCCGCACGACTACGTACCGGGCGAGCGGCTGCGACTCCAGTCCTACAAGCACATCGCCAGCGTCACCGACGAACAGGACATCCGCGCCGCCTACGAGGAGCTCACCGACCGGTACGGCACACCGCCCGAACCGGTGGACAACCTCATGGCGGTGGCGCGGTTCCGGGTTCTGGCCAAGTCTGCGGGGCTGACCGATGTGGTGCTCCAGGGCCAGCAGATCCGGTTCTCCCCGGTGGAGCTGCGCGAATCGCAGGAGCTGCGGCTGCGCCGGATGTACCCGAAGTCGGTGCTCAAGGACACCACGAGAACACTGCTCGTCCCGGTGCCCAAGGCGGGCGGGATCGGCGGCAGGCCGCTGCGCGACCTGGAACTGCTGGCGTGGTGCACCGAGCTGGTCAACGCGATCTTCGCCCCGGGCAGCAGGGGCACCGGAGGCTGACCCGCCGGGGGCCCGCCGCGTGCGGCGGGCCCCCGGCCCGGTTCAGGAGGGGCGGAGCGGGGGCTCATCTCTGCGGGCTGTCGATCTCGTCCGGGTCGGCCTCGTAGGTGATGCCGTACATCTCCTCGGACTCCTCCGGGGTCTCACCGCGCCGGGCCGCCCTCGCCTTCCGGGCGGTCTTCGCCGCGCGACGGGCCGCACGCTCCTCCTTGCGGTGGGCGCGCAACTCCTTCCGGGCCTCCCTGCGCGCAACGCGCTCCGCCGCCCGGTCCTCGCGGACCCTCTCCCGGGCCCACAGCCGCTCCGTGAAGCGCTCCGCCTCCGACTTATCCGGCTCACCGAACCCGGGCTCCTCCTCGGGCGGGTGCAGCGGCGTCACCGTCGCCAACCCCTCACCCACCGGCACCTCCTCCAACAGCTTCAACTGCTCGTGTCCCGGAGACCCCTGGTCGGCCTCGGCCGGCGCCTGTCCGCCGCCTGCCCCGGTGGCGGACAGGCGCATCTTGCGCGAGTACCACCAGTTGGCGATCCAGGCGGCGATCGCCGCCGCCACACCCACCTCCAAGGCCGCGACCAACCCCACCTGCCAAGCCGACGGGCCGATGTCGGTGAGCCGCTCCGCCCCCATGGGGCCGCCCGCGAGCCAGCCCAGCACGGCGCATACGAGACCCGTGGCCACACCGCACACGAACCCCCACAGCGGGGCCGCCTCACTGACCACGTCGGGGGCGCTGCGCTGGGTCAGCACCCCTCCGAACGCCCCCGCCGCGAAGGGGAGCGCCAAGGCCGCCAGCGACACCGCGGGAGCGGCCCCGTTCTCCGGCAGGACGACCAGCATGGGCAGCAGCGGCAGCTCCCCCACCGACACGCCCGTCGGCGCCACGACGGTCCCCTCCCCCACCGCGAACCCCGGGCCGAGCGCGTAGCAGACCGAGAACACCGCGGCGTTCGGCAGATAGGCGATCTGGATGAGCAGCAGCAGCGTGCCGCCCACCGCCCCCGGCGCGAGGGTGCGTGTGGCGTCCACCGCGTCCGGCAGGTTCACGGCGAACGCGACGAGGAACAGCAGCAGGCCGCCCAGGAGCAGCGATCCCGTCGCCGCGGCCGTGCCCACCGCGAGGGAGCGCGCCCTGCCGGGTATGAGGTCCATCAGGGCGCGGACGGTGACCCTGCGCTCCAGCATCATCTGCCGCAGTGCCCCCAAACCTCCCGCGAGGAAGGCGATGGCGAAGCCCATGGCCAGGGCGGACACCATGCCGGACTCCAGGGTCTCGGTACGGACCAGGAGGGCCAACGTGCCCGCGATCGCCGCGTAGGGTCCGGCGATCGCCAGAGCGGCCCGGTACACGTGCCGCAGGCGTCCGATCTCGCACGTGCGGGCCAGCCACCGGCCCGACCGGTACAGCAGCAGGCCGGGGATGAGCACCAGGCCGATGGGCAGCAGCCCGTACCGTGCCTCCTCCACCGTGAACCCCACGCGGTGGCCCACCAGCCAGGCGGTCACCGCACCGCGGAGGAGTTCGTCGATCTCCTCCACGAACGTGGCGTGGGGCGCGGCCACCCACCCGGCGATCGTGAGCGTGACGATCACGGCCAGCCCGCTGCCTGCGGCGGTGGCCGCGGCGATACCGCCGGTCGTGTAGATCGGCCGGGGGGCGTGGGCCCGGGCCCGGGGCGTGTCGACCCGTGTACGGCCCGCCCGGGGTCGGCCGCGGTCGGGGGGAGATCCTGGCGTACTCACCCGGCTTATGGTGCCAGGCCCCGGTTTGCTCGGCCGAGTCCCGGCCGGGTGTGTCGCCCGTGGAACCCCGCGGCGGTACACGCCGTCCTAGACACCGAAGCCCGCTCTCTGTACTGATCCCCGAAGGGAAGGCCAATGGCTGGTCCCAGCCCCGACCACGGGTACCGCCTGTCCGACGACGAGCGCGACGAGGCGCTGGAGGGCCTGCGGAAGGCGCTTGAGGAGGGACGGCTGGACCTGGCCGAGCACGAGTCGCGCTCCGACGCCGCGCTGAGGTCGGTCACCTCCGCCGACCTGCTCCCGCTCTTCGCCGACCTGCCCGAACACCTGCGCCCCGCCCCGATCACCGCCGCGCCCAGGGGGACGGTGGCCGAGAAGGGCGCGAAAGCCCCCGCCGAGCGCACCGGCCCGAAGGGGCGCGGTGTGAACATCGGCGGGCTGGCCGGCTGGGGCGGGTTCCTGCTCTTCGTGTGGGGCCTGCCCACGCTGATCAGCGGCAACGTCACGGGCTTCCTGGTCTTCCTCGGCTTCTTCTGCATGCTCGTGGTCGGGCCGGCCGTCGGCCAGTACCTGCGCAACCGCCGGGAGGGCGGCCGGGACTCCATCGAAAGCGGCTGAGGGCAGAGACGGCTCCGCCCCGCCACCGGAGGAGGTGGCGGGGCGGAGCCGCGGAAAGCACGGAGCCCGGACGGGCACTCCGTTCCTAGAACAGCGCGCGCGCCAGCTCGGCGGTCTCGCTGGGGGTCTTACCGACCTTGACGCCGACGGCCTCCAGGGCCTCCTTCTTGGCGGCCGCAGTGCCCGAGGAGCCGGACACGATGGCGCCCGCGTGGCCCATGGTCTTGCCCTCGGGAGCGGTGAAGCCCGCCACGTAGCCGACGACCGGCTTGGTGACGTTCTCCTTGATGAAGTCCGCCGCACGCTCCTCGGCGTCGCCGCCGATCTCACCGATCATCACGATGACGTCGGTGTCGGGGTCGTCCTGGAACGCCTTGAGCGCGTCGATGTGGGTGGTGCCGATGATCGGGTCGCCGCCGATACCCACACAGGTGGAGAAGCCGATGTCACGCAACTCGTACATCATCTGGTAGGTCAGGGTGCCGGACTTGGACACCAGACCGATGCGGCCGGGCTTGGTGATGTCGGCCGGGATGATGCCGGCGTTGGACTGTCCCGGGGTGATGAGGCCGGGGCAGTTCGGACCGATGATGCGGGTCTTGTTGCCCTTGGACCCGGCGTAGGACCAGAAGTAGGCGGTGTCGTGCACCGGGATGCCCTCGGTGATGACGACGGCCAGAGCGATCTCGGCGTCGATCGCCTCGACGACGGCGCTCTTGGTGAACTTCGGCGGAACGAAGATCACGGTGACGTCGGCGCCGGTGGCCGCCATGCCCTCGGCCACGGAGCCGAACACGGGTACCTCGGTACCGTCGAAGTCGACCTTCTGGCCGGCCTTGCGCGGGTTCACACCGCCGACGACGTTGGTTCCCGACGCGAGCATGCGGCGGGTGTGCTTGGTGCCCTCAGAGCCGGTCATGCCCTGGACCAGCACCTTGCTGTCCTTGTTCAGGAAGATAGCCATGGTTTCTTCGTCCCCTACTTCGCCGCGAGCTCGGCGGCCTGTGCGGCGGCGCCGTCCATCGTGTCGACCTGTCGAACGGCCGGGTGGGCACGCTCGGTGAGGATCTGGCGGCCCAGTTCGGCGTTGTTGCCGTCCAGGCGCACGACCAGCGGCTTGCTGACGTCGTCGCCGCGGCCCTCAAGCAGCTCCAGGGCCTGGACGATGCCGTTGGCCACGGCGTCACAGGCGGTGATGCCACCGAAGACGTTGACGAACACGCTCTCGACGGCCGGGTCGCCGAGGATGATCTCCAGGCCGTTGGCCATCACCTCGGCGGAGGCCCCGCCACCGATGTCGAGGAAGTTGGCGGGCTTGACACCGCCGTGCTCCTCACCGGCGTAGGCGACCACGTCCAGGGTGGACATGACCAGGCCCGCGCCGTTGCCGATGATGCCGACCTGGCCGTCGAGCTTGACGTAGTTGAGGCCCTTCTCCTTGGCCTTCACCTCAAGGGGGTCGCCCTCCTCGGCCACGGCGAGGCTGTCGAGGTCCTGGCGGAACTCGGCGTTCGCGTCGAGGGTCACCTTGCCGTCGAGGGCGATCACCCGGCCGTCCGAGGTGAGGATGAGCGGGTTCACCTCCACGAGGGTGGCGTCCTTGCCCACGAAGGCGTCCCACAGCTTGGTGATGACCTCTGCGGCGCCCGCGGCGGCGGCCTCGGGAAGCTTGCCCGCCTTGGCGATCTCCGCGGCGACATCCGCGGGGGCACCGGTCATCGGGTCGATGGCGACCTTGGCGACGGCGTCGGGGTTGGTCTCGGCGACCTCCTCGATCTCCACGCCGCCCTCGGCGGAACAGATCGACAGGAAGGTCCGGTTGGCCCGGTCCAGGAGGAAGGAGAAGTAGTACTCCTCCGCGATGTCGGAGGCCTCCTCCACCAGGACGCGGTGGACCGTGTGGCCCTTGATGTCCATGCCGAGGATCTGTTCGGCCTTGGCCTGGGCGTCCTCGGGACCGTCGGCGACCTTCACTCCGCCGGCCTTGCCGCGGCCTCCGGTCTTGACCTGCGCCTTGACGACGACGCGCTGCTTCCCGGCGGCGGCGAACCCATCAGCGATGGCACGTGCCTCAGCGGCCGTGCTCGCCACCTTTCCCTGGGGTACGGGAACTCCGTACTCTGCGAAGAGTTGCTTCGCCTGGTATTCGAACAGGTCCACGAGGGTCCGTCCTTGTAACTCGCTGGCTCAGTGTCTGCCGGGGTGGCCTGGTCCGGGATCGGCTGTGACCCACTGATCATGTGTCACACGACGGACAGCCTGTGGGCTGAGCCGCTTCAGAAGATCGAGAACGCCGCGGAGTGCCACCCGCGACATGCGCAAAGCTTAGTCGCCCGGCATTCGGCCGCCGGACACCGGGGGCGTGTTGCCCCGGGCCGTATACGGCTCCACTGCGCCTTTTGCGGCCCCGGCGTGGGAATTCGTGTGACCAGCGACACGCCGAATCACAGCCCTGTGTCCGTTTCGCTCTACTTTGGTGCGACGAAGGTCACGCCGCGTGCGCCGGGCGCACGTTCTCCCTCACCCAGTCGGCGATCTCGGCGGTCGGTGTCCCGGGTGTGAAGATCTTCGCCACGCCCAGGCCTTCGAGCTCCTCGACGTCGGCGTCCGGGATGATGCCGCCGCCAAAGACCCGGATGTCGGTGGCGTCGTTGTCCCCCAACAGCTCCATGACCCGCGCGAAGATGGTCATGTGCGCACCGGAGAGGATTGAAAGCCCGATGGCGTCCACGTCCTCCTGGAGGGCCGCGGCCACGATCATCTCCGGCGTCTGGCGCAGACCGAGATAGACGACCTCCACACCGGCGTCCCGCAGCACGCGCGCGACGATCTTGACGCCCCGGTCGTGCCCGTCCAGACCCGGTTTGGCGACAAGGACCCTCGCGGCCATGACACAACCCCTTCGCTGCCGGTTCGGCCCCGCGGGGCCGTACTGCGGTCTCCTCCGAAGAGTAACGCAGCCCGCTGCCGGATGGCCGCTTCCGAAGACGGGTACCTACCCGTCATGGAGGACGACTTCGAGCAGCTCAGCACCGACGAACTCCGCGACCGGGCCGTCGAACACGCGAAGCGGCACTGGGACGTGCGCTTCTTCTGGCGCCTGCTGAAACTCATCCCGGCCGCCGAGGCCGTGTCGGGTAGGACCGAGGTCAGCGAGGCGAGCGTCGCCCAGGCCTCGGGCTTCCTATACGAGGCGCTCGCCGAGGAGAGCGACCCCGGGGTCCAGGAGGCGCTGCGCCCCGTCTACATCGACTACCTCAGAGAGCACGTGAACTAGACGTCCGAAAACCGCCAGCCCCGCCGGGGCGCCTTCGGCCACCATGGATGGCGTGATGGACGACGACCAGCGCTATCGCGCCGTGCGCAGCCGTGACGCCCGCTTCGACGGCGTCTTCTACACGGCGGTGCGCACCACGGGGATCTACTGCCGGCCCAGTTGCCCGGCGGTCACCCCCAAGCGCGTGAACACCCGCTTCTACCCCTCCTCCGCGGCGGCCCAGGAAGCCGGTTTCCGGGCCTGCAAACGCTGCCGTCCCGACCGCGTGCCCGGATCACCGGAGTGGAACCTGCGGGCCGACGCGGTCGGACGGGCCATGCGCCTCATCCGGGATGGAGCCGTGGACCGCGGTGGGGTCAGGGCGCTCGCCGACGCCGTCGGCTACAGCGAGCGCCAACTGCACCGGCTTCTCACCGCCGAGGTCGGCGCGGGTCCCCTCGCCCTCGCACGGGCCGAACGCGCGCAGACGGCCCGGGTCCTGGTTGAGACGACTACTATGCCGATGGCCGATATCGCCTTCGCCTCCGGCTTCAGCAGTGTCCGCCAGTTCAACGAGACCATGCGTGCCGTCTTCGACCGCGCCCCGACACGGATGCGCGGGCGCGGCACGGCCCGGAAGAACCCCGGGGCCCTGCTGCTGCGTCTGCCCTACCGCGAACCCGGCGACGTGCCCGGCACGCTCCGCTTCCTGGGAGAGCGTGCGGTTCCTGGGATCGAGAAGTACGCGGACGGCACCTACCGCCGCACGCTCACCCTGCCCCACGGGGTCGGGATCGTCGAGCTCTCCGCCGGAGACGGTTACGTCCGGTGCCGCCTGCGCCTGACCGAGCCGCGCGACCTCACCACTGCGGTCCGTCGCTGCCGGTCCCTGCTCGACCTGGACGCCGACCCCGTCGCGGTCGCCGAGGCCTTCGCTGGCGACGGCGTCCTGGCCCCGCTGGTCGGCGCACGTCCCGGAGTCCGTTCCCCGGGCCACGTCGACCCGGCCGAACTCGCCGTCCGCGCCGTCCTCGGGCAGCAGGTGTCCGTCGCCGCGGCCCGGACCCTCGCCGGACGGCTCGTCCGTGACCACGGTGCCCCGCTCCCCGAGGGCCTGGCGGCCGTCGGTAGCGGGTTGACACACACGTTCCCGGCTCCGGAGACGCTGGCCGCGGCGGACCCCGCGCGCCTGTCCGTCCCGCTCGCACGGGGCCAGACCCTCACCGCACTCGCGGCGTCGATCGCCAAGGAGGAGATCGACCTCGGCCCGGGGTGCGACCGGGAGGAGACGCAGCGGCGGCTCCTGGGGCTGCGCGGCATCGGACCGTGGACCGCGCACTACATCCGTATGCGGGGGCTGGGCGATCCCGACGTGCTCCTCGCGGGGGACCTGGGCGTCCGGAAGGCTCTAGGCTCCGCTGAGGGAGCGCGTTCCTGGAGCCCGTGGCGCTCGTACGCCACCCATCTCCTGTGGACCTCTCTAGAGAAGGACTAGCCATGGACCAGACAGCACTGCCGATGGACTTCGAGGAGCCGAGGGTACCGCACCGGCTGCCGGGCAAGGGGTTCCGCGAGCCGGCGCCCCCGTTCCGGTTCACCACGATGGACTCGCCGGTGGGCGAGTTGACACTGTTCGGCGACGCGACGGCCCTCAGCGGCGTGTGGACCCGGAGCAAGCGGGATGACGAGCCGCGCCCGATCCCGGAGGGGTGGACTGAGGACCCGTCCCCCTTCGCGGAGGCGGAGCGCCAGTTGACCGCCTATTTCGCGGGGGAGCTGCGCGAGTTCGACCTCGAACTCGCGCCGGTGGGCACCGCGTGGCAGCGCAGGGTGTGGACCGCGCTCACCACGATCCCGTACGGGGAGACCGTGTCCTACGGCCGACTGGCACAGGAATTGGGGCGGCCCACCGCCTCCCGGGCGGTCGGCATGGCCAACGGGCGCAACCCCATCAGCATCATCGTGCCCTGCCACCGGGTGATCGGGGCGGACGGGACCCTGACCGGTTACGCGGGGGGTCTGGACCGCAAGAGGTTCCTGTTGGCCCTGGAGTCGTGATCCTCCCGTTTTTCATTCACAGAGCGTTTGCGACCTGTAGCTTTCTGGCATGCCTGGCTTCGACCACGAACTCAAGGTACGGCTCTTCCAGAAGGAAGTCGTGCCGACCATGCTCCGCGATGCCATCGGTTTTCCCGTTCCGGACTACAGAAGGGCCGAGCTGGGGTGCACCGATCACACCAAACTCAAACCCGTCCCCTTCAAATCCGACAACGTGGTCGTCCTGTACGACGAGTGCGGCGCCAAACAGATGGCGATCATCGCTTCCGATACGACTCATTGGATTTCACAACCGCACAAGCCCCGGCAACAAAAAAGAAAGGACCGGAGCCGCCCCCACAAGGAACGACCCCGACCCCTTCTTCAACAAACAACCGTGGCAGCGACCTACTCTCCCACCCCACCACAGGGCAGTACCATCAGCGCAAAGGAACTTAACGACCGGGTTCGGAATGTAACCGAGTGTAACCCCCCCGCCATAACCACCACGGAAAACCACCCCACAAGGCGACAGCCACAGGAAAACCCATGCGTGAAACAGTGTGCGCGAACACC
>NZ_JBHMIV010000009.1:0-147514 GCF_048060475.1 Nocardiopsis sp. LOL_012
GTCGCGGGGACCTCGCCGGTCGCGCCCTCCACGGTGTCCTGTACGGCCGTGTCCGGGGCGTCCCCGGTCGCGCTGCCGACGGTGTCGGCCGCGCCCGGGGCCTCGGCCGCACCGCCGAGAAGCCCTCCGGCCTCCTCGGTGGCGGGGGCGGCGGGCGGCGCGGCCTCTTCAGCGGCCTCCACCGGGACACCCTCCAGCGCGGTCGCCTCCTCGGCGGAGCCCGCGGAGGGCACGGCGTCCTGCGCGGTGTCGGTCTCCACATGGTCGTCCGCGGGTTGTGCGAGGGCGCCCCCGATCCCGGCGATGGTCAGCCCTCCGGCCAGCGTCGAGGCGGCGGCGATCCTGGTGAACGCGCGCATACGTGTCCCCAGCTCCTTTCGGTGCTTACGGCTCTTGCTTGACAACTCTCCGTGACGATTGTTCTCCTTCGCAGGTCATGCTCCGGTTACATGGGCCTGAAGCGCGCGTATGCCTTTTCCAGGGGGAAGCAAAGGGCCACAAAGTCCCGGCTGTGTCTCGTGTGGGAGCGGTGCCCGGCGCACACCGCGCCGTACGGTCGGCGGCGGACGGGCACGCCCGCGTTCGCTGGCGGCCAGATCACGAGACAAGGAAACGGTGAACTGATGGCTCGGCCTCGCATCGTGGTCGTCGGCGCGGGTTTCGGCGGCCTCCACACCCTGCGCCACCTCGAACGCCGGATCCCCCGGGGGATGGCGGACCTCGCCCTCGTCGCACCGCACGACTACATGCTCTACAGTCCGCTGCTGCCCCAGGTGGCCTCCGGCCTGCTCACGCCCCAGTCGGTGGCGATGTCCGTGCACCGCCTCACCCACCAGACACGGCTCGTCCCCGGACACGCGGTCGGGGTCGACACCGCCGACCGCACGGTGGTCGTGCGGCGCTCCAGCGGAGAGCTCATCCCCTGCCCCTACGACCGGCTGGTGCTCGCCCCGGGCGGCCTGACCCGATCCTTCGACATCCCGGGCCTGGGCGAGCACGCCTACGGCGCCAAGACGCTCGCCGAGGCCGTCCTGCTGCGCGACCACGTGCTCGCTCAGCTCGAACTGGCCCACGACAGCCGCGACCCGGCCGAACGCGAGGAGCGCTGCCGCTTCATCGTCGTCGGCGGCGGCTACACCGGAGTGGAGACCGCCGCCTCACTGATGCGGCTGTGCGAGGAGGCCGCCAAGCGCTACCCCGAGCTGCGCTCGGTGATCCGCTGGCACCTGGTCGACATCGCCCCACGGGTCCTGCCCGAACTGGGCGAGCGCCTGGGGCGCAGGGCGCTCGACCTGCTCCGCGGTCTGGGGATCGAGGTCAAGCTCAAGGTGACCGTCCGCGAGGTGACCCCTGACAAGGTGGTCCTCACCGACGGGCGGGCCCTGCCGTGCCGCACGCTCATCTGGGCCGCCGGCGTCTCACCGAGCCCGCTCATGGAGACGCTCGGCAAACCCACGCAGCGCGGCCGCCTGGAAGTCGGCACCGACCTGCGGGTCCCCGGCCTGGACGACGTGTTCGCGCTGGGCGACGCCGCGGCCGTCCCCCACCTGGCAGACGGGGAGGGGGCCTACTGCCCCCCTACGGCCCAGTACGCCACGCGGCAGGCCGCCACCGCCGCCGACAACGTCGTCGCCTCCATCCTGGGGCGGCCCATGGCCGAGTTCAAGCACACGGACCTCGGGCTGGCCGTGGACTTCAGCGGAAGGGACGCGCTGGCCCGCGTGCTCAGGTTCGACCTGACCGGTCCGGCCGCGCTGGCGGCCACGCGCGGCTACCACCTGCTGTCGGTGCCCTCCCTGACCGCCCGGGCGCGGATCCTGGCCAACTGGACCATCCGGGAGCTCACCGGGGGCGAGGTGGCGCGTCTGGGGTTCGCCGACAACGGCCGCCCGTCCTCGTTCGTGGACCAGGAGGCGTTCGACTACCTGGACGCCGAGTCCTCACGCAGGGAGGGCGCGCGACTCATGGACAACCTCCGGGAGCGCTACGGCGACGATTGAGAGTCCTCCGGGGAGCTTCCGGTGCCCCGCTTCTCCCGGCGCAGGTCCCGGACGCGGTGCCAGCGGTTCCGGACCACCACGGCGCCCGCACCCAGGGTGAGGGCACCGGCCAGGGCCGTCGGCCACCACCCGTACTGCTCGATCGTTCCTTCCAGGAGCTGCCGGGTGGCCGAGGTCGGGTCGGACAGGACCGCGGTGACGAACACCGCGGCCAGTCCCGTGGAGACGACCACCACGGCGGTGCCCCACGGGCCCTTCAGGCCGAGCCGTTCCCGCATCATGCCGCCGGCCTGGATGATCCGGGTGACCCGCAGCAGCCGCAGCGTTCCCACCAGGCGGACCAGGCGCAGGACCTGGGACGGGCCGATCGCGAAGACGACGGCCGGCACCGTCACCCCGGCGACGACCGTCAGCCACCAGTTCCGGCGCAGCCACGCGCGCCGGTTGTCGGCCAGGGCGAAGAGCAGGGCCCACTCGATCCAGAGCATGATCCCGGCGATCCAGCCGACCGCGCGGCCGAGTGAGGCCCACGCGCCCTGCCCCCACATGTCGAGGAACATGGCGGGCACGGAGACGAGGGCGGAGATGAGGACGGGGATGGCCAGGCGGCGCTCCACCGTGGCGGACAGTGCGTTCTCGGGAGGGGAGGAGGGGGACGTGTCGGGGGACATACCGCAAACGTTAGTCGGCGTTCCGCCCGCGGGGGAGGTTCGGTCCGGGTTTCAGGAACGCACCAGGCGGGCGATCGCGTCGGAGGCCTCGCGGACCTTCTCCTCCGCCTCCGCGCCGCCGTTGGCGACGGCGTGGGCCACACAGTGCTTGAGGTGTTCGTCGAGCATGGACAGCGCGAAGGAGCGCAGCGCCTTGTTGGCCGCCGATGTCTGGGTGAGGATGTCGATGCAGTACTGGTCGTCCTCCACCATGCGCTGGAGGCCGCGGATCTGGCCCTCGATACGGCGGAGCCGGTTGATGTGGCTCTGTTTGTCGCCGCTGTAGCCGTGTGCGGCCGGCTCGGCGCCGCTTTCGTGCCGCCCCTGTTCGGAAGACATCCTGATACCCCCTTGAGGTAGGAAACCGCGGCGGATCGCGGGGCATTCCGCCGGTGTGCGCGTGTGTCGCCGAAACCGGCCCAAGGTGAGTTTCCCAGAACCGGCGCCCGGTCGGAGCGTGGCCCGCCCCGGCCCCGCAGCGTTCCGTTTTCCGGACGCAACCGTACGAACCGCAACCCGGGCACCCGCGCGCGCGTCAACACGGGTATACGGCGCCGGGGCGCGCACCCGCCCCCCTGCCACGGACGCACGTAAGGACGCAGATGATCGCCACCCTCACCGGCCTGGGGCTGTCCTCGGCCGCGGGACTGAACGCCTACATCCCCCTGCTCATGATCGGGCTGCTCGCCCGCTACACCGACCTCGTCGACCTCGGCTCGGCCTGGGCCTGGCTGGAGCACCCGGCCACCCTCGTCGTGGTCGGCCTGCTCCTGGTCCTGGAACTGGTCGCCGACAAGGTCCCCGCCGTCGACTCGATCAACGACGTGGTCCAGACCGTGGTCAGGCCCACCGCCGGAGGCATCACGTTCGGCGCCGGCGCCGATTCCGTCGACCTGGCCGACATCGTTCCCGCCGAGGCAGTCGCGGCCTCCGGCGGCGGGGTCGACTGGGGCGCGGTCATCGCGGGCGTGGTCGTCGCGCTCGTCTTCCACGTCATCAAGGCCGGTGCACGGCCGGTGATCAACACCGCGACCGTGGGGACCGGCGGACCGGTGGTCTCCGTCGCCGAGGACGTCGCCAGCGCCCTCACCTCGTTCCTGGCGATCGTGCTGCCGCTCCTGATCGTCGTGGTGTTCCCCCTCATGCTGGTCTCCGGAGTCTGGGCCGTGCGGCGCGGCAGGCGCAGGCGGGCGGAGCGGCGCACCCGGATCGGAAACGGGGCGGACGCGCCCTGACGTGCGGGAAAACCCGTTCCCTTGCCGGTCCGCTGCCCGTAAAGTGCTCTTTGATGGCTGACACGACATTTCTTGACCGAAAAGACATCACCCACATCGTCTGGGACTGGAACGGCACGCTCCTGGACGACAACCACGCCAACCTCGCCGCGGTCAACGCGGTGTGCGCCGGTTTCGGTCGCGCCCCGGTGGAGATGGAGTACTGGCGCTCCGTGTTCCGGCGCCCCCTCGTCCCCTGCTACGAGGAGTTGCTCGGCCGCTCACTGGAGGCCGACGAGTGGGAGGGCGTCGAACGGCTCTACGACAGCAGCTACCTCGAACACCTGCACACCTGCGCCCTCACCGACGGCGTCCCAGACGTGCTGCACGACTGGAGCGGCCACGGCGGCACCCAGTCCCTGCTGTCGATGGCCGGCCACGACCACCTGGTCCCCCTGGTCGCCGAGCGGGGGCTCAGCGAGCACTTCACCCGGATCGACGGGCGCAGGTTCGCCACGGAGCGCGACTCCAAGGCCGAACACCTCGTCCGCCACCTCGACCAGCAGGGGATCGACCCCGCCGGGGTCGTGCTGATCGGCGACATCGACGACGACGCGCGCGCCGCCCACGAGGCCGGGGCCAACGCGCTCCTGGTCGCCACCGGGCTCATGGCACGGGACCGCTTGGAGGCCACCGGCGCCCCGGTCGTCGACTCGCCGGTCGCCGCCGTCGACGCCTTGCGCGGCCGCTGAGGCGACAGGCCCGGGGCGCCTTCCACCATGCGCGACCTGCTGTTGGATAGTGGGTCGCACACAGCCACGTGAACGGAAAGGCGGTCCCATGACGGAGAGTGTTCCCCGGTTGCTCTGGGAACCGGACGAGACCGCAGTCGAGTCCGCCAACATCGTCGCGTTCGCCCGGTGGGCGGCCGAGCACAAGGGGGTGCGCGCCTTCGGAGGGAAGGAGCCCACCGCCCGGAACTTCGACCACGAAGCGCTCTGGCGCTGGTCGGTCACCGAAATCGAGGACTTCTGGGAAGCGGTCTGGGAGTACTACGGCGTCCGGGCCGACACCCCCTACGACACCGTCCTGGCCGAACGCGTCATGCCCGGCGCGCGCTGGTTCCCCGGTTCGACGCTCAACTACGCCCGCCACGTCTTCGAGGGGCGCGACGACGACCGGGTGGCCCTGCGCCACGCCAGCGAGCTGCGCCCCCTCGGGGAGTGGACCTGGGGCGAACTGCGCCGGCGCACCGCAGCGATCGCCGCGGGCCTGCGCGCACGCGGGGTGGGCCCCGGCGACCGGGTGGTCGCCTACCTGCCCAACCTGCCCGAGACCGTCGCCGCCTTCTACGCGGTGGCCTCCCTGGGCGCGGTGTGGTCCTCCTGCTCACCCGACTTCGGGGTGCGCAGCGTCATCGACCGCTTCGCCCAGATCGAGCCCACCGTGCTCCTGGCCGTGGACGGCTACCGCTACAACGGCAGGGACTTCGACCGCCGCCCGGTGGTGGAGGAGTTGCGCGCCGCCCTGCCCACCGTCGAGCACACGGTCCTCCTCGGCTACCTCGACCCCGGAGCGGAACTGGAGGGCGCCCTGCCCTGGGCCGAACTGGAGCGCTCCGGCGCCGGGGCCGGACTCGACTTCACCCCGGTCCCCTTCGACCACCCGCTGTGGGTGCTCTACTCCTCCGGGACCACCGGCCTGCCCAAGGCGATCGTGCACGGCCACGGCGGCATCCTCCTCGAACAGCTCAAGAACCTGCACCTGCACCTGGACGCCCGCGAGGGCGACCGCGTCTTCTGGTTCACCACCACGGGCTGGATGATGTGGAACTTCCTGGTGAGCGTGCTGCTGACCGAGGCCTCCATCGTGCTCTACGACGGCAGCCCGTCACCCGCCACCGCCCTCAAAGGTCGGCCTCCGGCCGCGGAACCCTCCGCCGGCCTGGGTGCGCTGTGGGACCTGGCGGCGGAGGCGGGCGTCACCGTGTTCGGCACCAGCGCCGGGTTCCTGTCCACCTGTATGAAGGAGGGCCTGCACCCCCGGCAGGGGCGCGACCTGTCCGCACTGCGGGGGATCGGCTCCACCGGCTCCCCGCTGAGCCCGGAGGCCTTCGCCTGGGTCTATGAGGAGTTCGGCGACTCCCTGTGGCTGTTCTCCACCAGCGGCGGCACCGACGTGTGCAGTTGCCTGGTGGGCGGTACCCCCGTCCTGCCCGTCTACGAGGGCGAGATCCAGTCCCGGGCCCTGGGCATGGCCGTGGCCTCCTGGGACCCCGAGGGCCGGGAACTGGTGGGGGAGGTCGGCGAACTCGTGGTCACCCAGCCCGCGCCGTCCATGCCCGTCTTCTTCTGGGGCGACCCCGACGGGGAGCGGCTGCGCGACAGCTACTTCTCCGTCTATCCGGGGACCTGGCGGCACGGCGACTGGATCGAGATCACCGACCGCGGCACCGCGATCATCTACGGCCGGTCGGACTCCACGATCAACCGTGGCGGCGTGCGCATGGGCACCAGTGAGATCTACCGTGCCGTCCTCGCCCTGGACGAGGTGGTCGACGCGCTGGTGGTGGACGTACCGCAGGAGGACGGGTCCTCGGCGATCGAACTGTTCACCGTGCTGCGCCCCGGCGCGGACCTGGAGGGCGACCTGCCCAAGGAGATCGCCCGCCGCGTGCGCACCGACTGCTCGCCCCGGCACGTGCCCGACCGCGTGCGGGCGATCGCCGCCGTTCCGCGCACCCTGTCGGGCAAGGCGCTGGAGGTCCCCGTCAAGCGCATCCTCATGGGGGAGCGGCCCGACAAGGTCGTCAGCCGCGACTCCCTGGCCAACCCCGAGGCGCTCGACTACTTCACCCGCCTCGCCGACCAGGGGTGAGGACGGGCCGCCCGGGGCGCAGCGGCGCACGCGCTCCGGGCGGTCGGGCCTTTCCCGGCCCGGGCATAGGGTGACATCCGTGGCACACCAGCAACCCGACGACGGCACCGCGGCCGCCGCAGGCCCCGCGGCCCGCCGCCCCCGAATCGACGGTGTCGACGCGGCCCGCGCCCTCGCGGTCATCGGCATGTTCACGGTCCACCTGGGGGTGGACTCCTTCGGCCTCCTGCCGCAGGAGGGCGCCGAGCACCTGCACACCCTGCTGCGCGGCAACTCCTCCGCGCTGTTCGCGCTCCTGGCGGGCCTGTCGCTGGCGTTCATGACGGGGCGGACCGCCCCGCTGTCCGGCGACCCGTGGCGCCGTGCCGCCGTGCGCATCCTCACGCGCGCCCTGATCATCGGACTGCTCGGCGTGTTCCTGGACTTCCTGGGCACGCCGGTGGCGATCATCCTCACCTACTACGCGGGCTACTTCGTCCTGGCCCTGCCGCTCTCCCGGCTGGGGCCGGCCGCACTGTGGTCGGTGTCCGGGGCGCTCGCCCTACTCGGCCCGGGACTGTCCTACGCTCTGCGCGAGGCGCTGGGCCCGTTCCCGCCGCGCGTCTCCTCACTCGGTTCGCTCACCGAGTTCCTGCTGACCGGCTACTATCCGGCGGTCACCTTCATGGCCTTCGTCTGCGCGGGCATGGCCGTGGGCCGCCTCGACCTGGCCTCCACCGCAGTGCGGCTGCGGCTGCTGGCCGCCGGGGCGGCCCTGACCGTGTTCTCCTACGCCGGCTCCTGGCTGCTGCTGTACCCGTTGGGCGGCATCGACCGGATCGCCGCCGCCGACGCACCCGGCTTCTACGGTCCGTCCGCCCCGACGGGCGACCCGGCCCTGCTGGAGGCGCTGCGGGCCGGGGCGGAGCAGGACATGGACTCCGTCTCGGGTCAGGTGCCCACGGACAGTTGGTGGTGGCTGGCCACGGCCGCGCCGCACACCGGCACCACGTTCGAGATCGCGCAGGCGGTGGGCCAGGCCCTGGTCGTCATCGTGGCGTGCGTGTGGCTGGCCGAGCGCTTCCGCCTGCTGATGTACCCGCTCTCGTCGGTCGGCCGGATGCCGCTGACGGTCTACTCGGGGCACCTGTTCGCGATCGTCGTCGTCATGGCCCTCGCCGACCCGGGCATGCCCTGGCGCGCTCCCTGGCTCATGGAGGGGTTCGTGCTCGGCGCGGTCGTGTTCGCCGTGCTGTGGAGGGTCACCGTGGGGCGGGGGCCCATGGAGTTCGTGGTGGGGGCGATCGCCGACGGCGCGGATACCAGCGTGGAGGAGGCCCTGCGCGAGCGCGGGACCCGTTGACCGGGCGGCCCGGACCCGGAAACGGTTCTGCCTTCCCAGAGGGCGCGTCAACCCCGCTCGGGGCGGCGGATGTGCCCGGCGGTCCGGTCCCGGTGCGCGAGCGCGTCCGTCGTGGTGCGGGTGTTCTCCCGCATGAGCCGGCGCGCGTCGTCGGCGGCCGACCGCGCCACTTCGGGACGGGCGACCGGGCGGTGGGCGATCTCGGCGTCCTCGGGCAGCCCGAGGTCCATCGGCAGGCCGGCGCGGCTGATCACGCGCAACTGGGCCTCCTCCTGGGACCGCGAGGGCCGGATGTCGCCGTCGGGGGTGCGCCACGCCTTCAGCCGGGTGCGCAGCCACCCTGTGCCCGAGTGCTCGGGGCCGCTCGGCCACGGCGCGTGGTCGGGGCGGTGGTCGAGCGCGTGCCGCAGGTCGGCGAGGGTCCACCCGGCGGAGAAGAACCGCGACGCCGCACCGCGCAGCTCGGCGAAGTCCACCCCGCGCAGTGAGGGGTCCTCGCGCCGCAGCCGCTCACAGGCCTCGTGGATGTCGCGGGGCGTGTGGCGGGTCCGGTGCAGGGGGTCGGTCTCGGGCGGGTGCAGCAGTCGGTCGGGAACCTCCACGCGTACCTCGCCGCGCCGGTTGTCCCAGACGCTGAGCTCCTCGCGCGCCCACCCCTGCGACTCGGCCAGGGCCGTCGCGAGCCTGCGCAGGTCGACACGGTCGTCGTCGGTGCTGATCCGGAACTCGGCCATGCCCCCACCCTAGTGAGTGCGCGGGCGGCGGACGCCCACCGCGGTGCGCGCCGACCGCCGCGGGCCGGTATGGACCGGTGGGTTCGCGGGCCCGGGCGGCCGATGCTTCCTTCCGGTGGTTTTCTGCGGTTCCATGAGGGGAACTGGAGGTATCGACTAATGATCAGCGGATGTCCTGTTGGAGGCTCCTCCAACCTTCGGCGTCCGCGCCCGTGCCGGTACCGGCCGCCACCCCGTCCGGCGTTATGGTGATCGCCGGTCGGCCCGCGTCGGCCGCACACCGTCCCACCGAGCTGAAGGTGCCCGTGCCCCACACCGCAACCGCGCCCGAGGCCGCGTCCAACCGCGCGCTCCGGGCCTTCCTGCACGGCCTGCCGGGCGTCGACGAGGTCGGCGCGCGCGCCCGCGCCCAGGACCTGGCCACCCGGTCGGTCAAGACCACCGCCAAGGCGCAGGCCATCGACCTAGCCATTTCCATGGTGGACCTGACCACCCTGGAGGGCGCCGACACGCCCGGCAAGGTCCGCGCGCTGTGCGCCAAAGCCGCGCTGCCCGACCCGGCGGACCGGTCCGTGCCCCGCGTCGGCGCGGTGTGCGTCTACTCCGACCTGGTCGCGACCGCCGTCGCGGCCCTGCACGGCACCGGGATCGGCGTCGCCTCGGTCGCCACTGCCTTCCCCGCCGGGCGCGCGCCCCTGGAAGCCAAGCTCGCCGACACCCGGCGCGCCGTGGCCGACGGCGCCGCCGAGATCGACATGGTCATCGACCGCGGGGCGTTCCTGGCCGGGGACTACAAGAAGGTCCACGACGAGATCACGGCGGTCAGGGAGGCCTGCGGCGGCGCGCACCTCAAAGTCATCCTGGAGACCGGCGAACTGGCCACCTACGACAACGTGCGCCGCGCCTCCCACCTGGCCATCCTCGCCGGCGCCGACTTCATCAAGACCTCCACGGGCAAGGTGTCGCCCGCCGCGACCCCGCCCGTCGTCCTGGTCATGCTCCAGGCGGTCCGCGACCACCACGCCGCCACCGGCGCCCGGGTGGGCGTCAAGCCCGCCGGCGGCATCCGCACCACCAAGGACGCCATCCGCCAGCTCGTACTGGTCAACGAGGTCGCCGGCCCGGCGTGGCTGACCCCGGACCTGTTCCGCATCGGCGCCTCCAGCCTGCTCAACGACCTGCTCATGCAGCGGACCAGGCTGACCACCGGCACCTACCCGGGCCCCGACTACTACACGCTGGACTAGATTTCCGTGAACCTCGACTACGCGCCCGCGCCGGAGTCCCGCTCCGTCGTCGCCCTGCGCCCCAACTACGACCTGTTCGTCGACGGCGAGTTCACCCCTGCCGAGAGCGGGGAGCACCTCACCACGCTCAACCCGGCCGACGAGACCGAGCTCGCCCGCTTCGCCGTGGCCGGATCCGCCGACGTCGACCGTGCCGTGGCCGCCGCCCGCCGCGCCCACGAGGACGTGTGGGGCCCCATGCCCGGGGCCGAGCGCGGCAAGTACCTGTTCCGCATCGCCCGGATCATCCAGGAGCGCTCGCGCGAACTGGCCGTGCTGGAGTCCCTCGACAACGGCAAGCCCATCAAGGAGACCCGCGACGTCGACCTGCCGCTGGTCGCCGCGCACTTCTTCTACCACGCGGGCTGGGCCGACAAGCTCGCCCACGCGGGCCTGGGGCCCGACCCCCGGCCGCTCGGCGTCGCCGCCCAGGTGATCCCCTGGAACTTCCCGCTGCTCATGCTCGCGTGGAAGGTCGCCCCGGCCCTGGCCACCGGCAACACCGTGGTGCTCAAACCCGCCGAGACCACGCCGCTGACCGCCCTGGTCTTCGCCGAGATCTGCCAGGAGGCCGACCTGCCGCCGGGCGTGGTCAACATCGTCACCGGCGCCGGGGAGACCGGCCGCGCGCTGGTGGAGCACCCCGGTGCCGACAAGGTCGCCTTCACCGGCTCCACCGAGGTCGGCCGCTCCATCGCCCGGTCGGTGGCCGGCACCGGCAAGCGCCTCACCCTCGAACTGGGGGGCAAGGGCGCCAACATCGTCTACGACGACGCCGCCCTCGACCAGGCCGTCGAGGGGATCGTCTCGGGCATCTTCTTCAACCAGGGCCACGTGTGCTGCGCCGGGTCGCGCCTGCTGGTGCAGGAGTCGATCGCCGACGAACTGCTGCCCCGGCTCAGGGACCGCGTATCTCTGCTGCGCCTGGGCGACCCGCTGGACAAGAACACCGACATCGGTGCGATCAACTCCGCCGCGCAACTGGAGCGTATCCGGGACCTGACCGCCGTGGGCGAGCGGGAGGGGGCCGAGCGCTGGTCCGCCCCCTGCGACCTGCCCGCGAGCGGCTACTGGTTCGCGCCCACCATCCTCACCGGGGTCAGCCAGGCCCACCGGGTGGCCCGAGAGGAGATCTTCGGCCCCGTGCTGTCCGTGCTCACCTTCCGCACCCCGGAGGAGGCCGTGGCCAAGGCCAACAACACCCCCTACGGCCTGTCCGCCGGGGTGTGGACGGAGAAGGGCTCGCGCATGATGTGGACGGCCCAGCGGCTGCGGGCCGGGGTCGTCTGGTCCAACACGTTCAACAGGTTCGACCCGGCCAGCCCCTTCGGCGGCTACAAGGAGTCGGGGTACGGCCGCGAGGGCGGCCGGCACGGATTGGAGGCCTACCTTGGCTGACGGGCACAAGCCGAAGAACAAGGGCCCCGGAGCGGCCAAGACCGCCAAGACGGCCAAGGACCCCGAGTCCGCCGTGACCGCGAAGGCGGGCCAGGGCCGCCCGGCCCCGCGCCTGGCGGTCCGCAAGACCTACAAGCTCTACCTGGGCGGGGCGTTCCCCCGCTCGGAATCGGGCAGGTGCTCTCCGGTGACCTCCTCCGACGGCGCACACCTGGCCAACGTGTCGCTGGCCTCCCGCAAGGACGCGCGCGACGCCGTCGCCGCCGCCCGCAAGGCCTTCGGCGGCTGGTCGGCGCGCACCGCCTACAACCGGGGCCAGATCCTCTACCGGGTCGCCGAGGTCCTGGAGGGGCGGCGGGAACAGTTCGCCGCCGCTCTCACCGACGCCCTCGGCCTGTCGCGCGCGGACGCCGCCGCCACAGTCGGCGCCGCCGTCGACCGGTGGGTCTACTACGCCGGATGGACCGACAAGTTCGCCCAGGTGCTGGGCGGGGCCAACCCGGTGGCCGGCCCCTTCCACAACCAGTCCACCCCCGAACCGGTGGGTGTGGTGGCCGTGTTCGCGCCGCAGGGCGCCCCGCTGCTCGGCCTGACCTCCGTACTCGCCCCGGTCATCGCCACCGGCAACACGGCGGTGGTGGTCTCCTCCGAGCGCGCGCCCCTGCCCTCGATCGACCTCGCCGAGGTGCTGGCCACCTCCGACCTGCCCGGCGGCGTGGTCAACGTGCTCACCGGCAGGGCGGCCGAGATCGGACCGCACCTGGCCGCGCACGCCGACGTCGACGCGCTCGACCTGACCGGTGCGGGAGAGTCGGCCGTAGAGCTGGAGGAGGCCGCCGCCGCCACCCTCACCCGGGTCCTGCGGCCCGGACCCGGGGCCGACGGAGGCGAGGACGCCTGGCGGGGCACCGACCCCGGCACCTCGCGCATGCGCCCCTTCCTGGAGACCAAGACGGTCTGGCACCCGGTCGGGGCGTGAGCGGCCCGTGAACGAGGCGAACACCCGCGTCCGCGGACTGCGCCTGGTCCGGCTCGACCGGACCACACCGGAGACCGCCGTCCTGCGCGGGGCCGTGCTCGGCCACCGGCTGGCCCCCGGGCAGTCCAGGTACGCCGGACTGCCCGTGCGGACCCTGCCCAGCGCCGACGCCGACCCCGGGCGCTTCCCGTTCGCCGTCGTACGCACGGGCGCCGACCTCGCGTGCGCGGATACCGCGCGCCGGGCCTGTGTCGGGTTCGGGATCATCGACGGGTCCGGCCATCCGCTGCGCGAGGTGGCCGACGACCCCGAGCGCTCGGTGCTGCTGCGGGCCTTCTACATCGTCCCCGAGTGGCAGGGCCGCGGCGCGGGCAGCGGCGCCTGCTCCGCACCTCTGCTGGACTTGCTCGTGGCCGGGGTGGCGCCCCGGGCCGAGGAGATCGTGCTGTGCGTCAACGAGGCCAACGAGGCCGGGCGGCGCGCCTACACCGCCGCGGGGTTCTCACCCACGGGCCGCCGCTACCTCGACGGCGGGGCCGGACCGCAGACGGTCATGGCCCGGCCGGTACGCACGGGAGCCCACTGTCCGCCCACCCGGCGGCCGAAGCGAACGGAGAACACGCGGTGACACGCACACCCCAGGAGATCGCCGAGAGGGCCGCAGCGGAACTGCTCTCGCGCACCGGCACGGACTCCTACGACACCGCCCTGGTCATGGGCTCGGGCTGGGCGCCCGCCGCCGACCTGCTCGGCGAGTCCACACACGAGATCACCACCTCCGAACTACCGGGCTTCCTGCCCCCGGCGGTGGAGGGCCACAGCGGCACCGTGCGCTCGATCCGCGACGGCGACCGGAACCTGCTCGCCTTCCTGGGCCGCACCCATCTGTACGAGGGCCACGGCACCGACGCCGTCGTACACAACGTGCGCACCGCCGTCGCCGCAGGCGCCAAGACGGTGGTACTCACCAACGCCGCCGGCGGTATCAACCCCGCCTACGCCGTCGGCACGCCCGTGCTCATCGCCGACCACATCAACCTGACCGCGCGCTCGCCGCTCAGCGGAGCCGGGTTCGTCGACCTCACCGAGACCTACAGCCCCTCCCTGAGGGAGGCGGCCCGCAAGGTCGCCCCCGACCTGCCCGAGGGCGTCTACGCGGCCATGCCCGGTCCGCACTTCGAGACGCCCGCCGAGATCCGGATGCTGCGCGTGCTGGGCGCCGACCTGGTGGGCATGTCCACCGTCATGGAGGCCATCGCCGCACGCGCCCTCGGCGCCCGGGTCCTGGGAATGTCCCTGGTCACCAACATCGCCGCGGGGCTGGACGGGGCCAACCTGGACCATGAGGAGGTGCTGGCCGCCGGACGCGGTGCCGCGGACAGGGTCGGCCGCCTGCTCGCCGACATCGTCACCCAGTTCTAGAGGAAGCCCCGATGACCGCCGTCCCCGCCCACCTCACCGACCGGGCCCGGCAGTGGCTCGCCCAGGACCCCGACCCGGCCACCCGCCGGGAGCTGGAGGGGCTGCTGGCGCGGGCCGAGTCCGGTCACCCCGTGGCCCTGGCCGACCTCAGCGACCGGTTCGCCGCCGACCTGGAGTTCGGCACCGCCGGACTGCGCGGCGCCCTGGGCGCGGGGCCCAACCGGATGAACCGGGTCGTGGTCATGCGCGCCGCCGCCGGGATCGCTGCCTGGCTCGGCTCCGCGGGGCACGTCGTCGTCGGCTACGACGCCCGCCACAGGTCCGCGGACTTCGCCGAGGACAGTGCCGCCGTGCTCACCGGGGCGGGCCACCGGGTGTCGCTGCTGCCCCGGCCGCTGCCCACCCCGGTGCTGGCCCACACCGTCCGCGACCTGGGCGCGGACGCGGGGATCATGGTGACCGCCAGCCACAACCCGCCCGGGGACAACGGCTACAAGGTCTACGTCGGCGGGACCGGGGCCGCCGCCGGAGCGCAGATCGTCGCCCCGGTGGACGCCGAGATCTCCGCCGCCATCGCCCGGACCGGGCCGGTCACCTCCCTGCCGCTGGGCTCGGAGTGGACGGTCCTGGGCGAGGAGGCGGTGGAGCGCTACCTGGCGGCGGTCACCTCCCTGCCGCTGGGCACCGATCGCGACCTGTCCGTCGTCTACACCGCCATGCACGGTGTGGGCGGGCGGCTCCTGGTTCGGGCCATGGAGCGGGCCGGGTTCGCACGCCCCGCCGTGGTCGCCGCCCAGTTCGACCCCGATCCCGACTTCCCCACGGTGGAGTTCCCCAACCCTGAGGAGCCCGGGGCCATGGACCTGGCGTTCGCGGCGGGGGAGGACGCGGGGGCCGACTTGGTGCTGGCCAACGATCCCGACGCCGACCGCCTCGCCGTCGCCGTTCCGGGGTACGGGCTGCTCACCGGCGACGAGGTCGGCGGCTTGATGGCGGAGTACGTGCTGGGGGAGACCTCGGGCGCCGACCGCGTGGTGGCCGCCTCCATCGTCTCCTCCGTTCTGCTGGCCGAGATCGCCCGCGACCGGGGTGTGCACTACGAGGAGACCCTGACCGGGTTCAAGTGGCTGGCCAGGGCCGGCCTGCCCGGGCTGCGCCCGGTCTTCGCCTACGAGGAGGCGCTGGGGTACTGCGTCGGCGGTGACGGGGGCCGGCCGGTGGCCGACAAGGACGGGATCGGGGCGGCCCTGGTCGTGGCGGCCCTGGCCGCCCGCGCCAAGCGGGAGCGGCGCACCCTGGTCGACCTGTTGGACGATCAGGCGCGCCGCCACGGCCTGCACCTGAGCGATCAGCTTTCGGTGCGGGTCGAGGACGTGTCGGTGATCTCCGAGGTGATGCGCCGTCTGCGCGAGCGGCCGCCGGCCGTGTTCGGGCCCCTGGCGGTGACCGGGGTGGAGGACTTCGCCGAGGGGCTGGGCGCTCTGGCGCCGACCGACGCACTGCGCTTCCGGCTGGAGGGGAGCGTCTGGGGGCGTGTGACGCTGCGGCCCTCGGGGACCGAGCCCAAGCTGAAGGCCTATGCCGAGGTGGTGCTCGATGCGGAGGGTGATACGGGGTCGGCGCGTGCGCAGGGCAGGGGGCTGCTCGCCGAACTCATGGCGTCGGTCGCCGAGGCGGTGAGGTAGGCCGCCCCGCGCCTCACCCCTCCGGGGCCGGTTCCACGACCGGGCGGTGCACGACCTCGTCTATCACGGTGAGCGTCTGGGTGGAGGTCACGCCGGGAAGCGACTGGAGCCGGGTGAGGATCAGGTCGCGCAACCGGTGGGTGTCGGAGACGCGTACCAGGAGGGCGATGTCGACCGTGCCCACCACGTACCAGCAGTACTCGACCTCGGGGTAGGAGGAGAGGATCTCGCGGTTGGCGCGCCAGTCCGGCTGGCTTCCGGAGACGAGGACGAGCGCGGTGACGCCCAGTCCCATCTTGGCGTGGTCGGTCACCACGGAGTAGCCGCGGATGACCCCCTCGTCGGTGAGCCGCTTGATCCTGTTGTAGGCCGTAGCGCGGGAGACGTTGGCCAGCGCGGCGATCTCGGTGATCCCGGTCCGCGCGTCCTTGGCGAGCGCGCTCAGGATGGTCTGGTCAGTGGCGTCCGGCCGTCGGCCGCTCCTGTGCTGCCCGCCCATGGCCATGTGGGTACTCCTTGCGCTCTTGTCTCAGTGTCCGGCCCCTTTCGCCATTGATCGGGGATACCGAACTACCAGGTGGAGGTGGTGCCCGTCCACGGTGGTCTCAGTGGGCGAGACCACGGGGCGGGGCGGGCCGACCGGGGGAGGCCCGACTGTACCCAGGTGGACGCGGTAGGCGGGCGGCGGGTTTCCCCGACTGGCGGGTAACTACGTCCGAATCCGAAGAATCCGGACGAAGCCCCCGGCTCGCGGGGGCGGCGGTCCCGGTGGCGGGTCTGAAACCGGGGGCGGGCCGGTCTTTATAGGAATCTCCGATCCGGGGCCGCCGATTTCCCTGTGCGGATCACCGAGAACCACGGGTGCCGAAGGTGTCGCGGGCGTGAAACCAGGGAGGAGCGGCCGCCCGCCCCAGGACGCGGATCCACGGGGCGGGCCGCCTCCGGTGCGGTGCTCCGCCCCTGCCTGGGGGGGTCGGCCGGGACGGTCGGATCCCGAGCCCGGGCGCTGCGTAATGTGTTCTTTGTAACTTTTCTGAGCATTTCATGTCGCTCTGCTCTCGCCTTCATAACAACTCAGTCTGTGTGTTTCATGACTATTCGGACACGGGATATCGTCCGGCAGCAGAACTCAAGCCGTCCGCGCTATTGCGGGCGGTTGAGACGTCGAAGGGGAGAGCGACCGAAGTGAAGCGCAGCAACGCAGTGAAGTTCGCCGCCGTCGCGGCGGCGAGCGCGCTGGCCCTCACCGCCTGTGACAGCGGGGCCGGGGAATCCGCCGAGGGCGACAGCGGGAGCAGCGAGGAGAGCACCGCCCTCCGCGTGGGCCTGGCCTACGACGTCGGCGGCCGCGGCGACCGCTCGTTCAACGACTCGGCCTACCGCGGCCTGAGCCAGGCCGCGGAGGAACTCGACGTCGAGACCCGCGACTTCGAGCCCGCCGACGGTGAGGCCGACTCCGCCAAGGAGGAGCGCCTGTCCACCATGGCCGAGGAGGGCTTCGACGTCGTCATCGCCGTCGGGTTCGCCTACGACGGCGCCGTCCGGGCCGTCGCCCCGGAGTACCCCGACGTCCACTTCGCGATCGTGGACTCCGAGATCGCCGACGTCGACAACGTCACCAGCCTCGTCTTCTCCGAGGAGCAGGCCTCCTTCCTGGCCGGCGCCGCCGCCGCGCTGACCACCGAGGAGGACCACGTCGGCTTCATCGGCGGTGTCGAGAACCCGCTGATCCAGAAGTTCGAGGCCGGGTACGTCGCCGGCGTCC
Source organism: Nocardiopsis sp. LOL_012 (assembly GCF_048060475.1). Taxonomy (NCBI): domain Bacteria; kingdom Bacillati; phylum Actinomycetota; class Actinomycetes; order Streptosporangiales; family Nocardiopsidaceae; genus Nocardiopsis; species Nocardiopsis sp. LOL_012. The sequence continues at coordinate 17,413 of NZ_JBHMIV010000009.1, forward strand.
AGCACATCAGCGAGGACGTCGAGGTCGAGATCGACTACATCAGCCAGCCGCCGGACTTCAGCGGCTTCAGCGACCCCGCCGCGGGCCGCGAGACCGCCCAGGCCCAGTACGACCGCGGCGCCGACGTCATCTACCACGCCGCCGGCGCCTCCGGCAATGGCGTGCTCCAGTCCGCCGTGGAGAACGAGTTCCTGTTCATCGGCGTCGACAGCGACCAGTACGAGAACGCCGAGGAGGAGCAGAAGCCCTTCGTCCTCACCTCCGCCATCAAGCAGGTGGACGTGTCGGTGTTCGAACTCATCCAGGCGGCGGTCGACGGCGGGGCCGAGGGCGGCGTCCAGCGCTTCGACCTGGCCTCGGGCGGTGTGGACTACACCCAGACCAACTCCGAGCTGATCGACCCGCTGACCGCGCAGCTCGACGAGATCAAGCAGCAGATCATCGACGGCGAGATCGAGGTTCCGACCGAGCCCTAAGGCGCATCCGGTGCCCGGGCGCGCCCCGCGGCACCCCACCGGCGGCGGCACCGGAGCGGGCACCCCGTTCCGGTGCCGCCGCCGACTGTCGCAGGCGACGGCGCCCGCGGCCGGCCCCCGGCCCGGCGGCTCCGCCGCCCGTTCCCCGAGGAGACTGATGAGCAGCACCTCATCGGGCGGCGGGACCACCCCACCCCCCGCCGTCGAGCTGCACGGGATCACCAAGCGTTTTCCCGGCGTCGTGGCCAACCACGACATCGACATCACCGTGGCCCCCGGTACCGTGCACGCCATCGTCGGCGAGAACGGCGCGGGCAAGTCCACCCTGATGAAGACCCTCTACGGCATGCACCGGCCGGACGAGGGCCACGTCTACGTCAAGGGCCGGGAGGTGCGGTTCCACTCGCCCTCCGACGCCATCAAGCACGGCATCGGCATGGTGCACCAGCACTTCATGCTCGCCGACAACCTCACCGTCCTGGAGAACGTGGTCCTGGGCGCCGAGCGCCGCTTCGGTATCGGCAGGCGCGCCCGTGCGCGCGTCCGGGAGCTGTCGGAGCAGTACGGGCTCGGCATCATCCCCGACCGCCTCATGGAGGAGCTCGGAGTCGGCGACCGCCAGCGCGTGGAGATCCTCAAGGTCCTCTACCGCGGCGCCGAGACGATCATCCTCGACGAACCGACCGCCGTCCTGGTCCCGCAGGAGGTCGACGAGCTCTTCGACAACCTGCGCGAACTCAAGCGCGAGGGCCTCACCGTCATCTTCATCTCGCACAAGCTCGACGAGGTCCTGTCCGTGGCCGACGAGATCACGGTGATCCGCAGGGGCACCACCGTGGGCACCGTCGACCCGGCCGCCACCACCGCGCGGGACCTGGCCACGATGATGGTCGGCGGGGAACTGCCCGTCCCCGAACTGCGCGAGTCCACCGTCACCGACCACGTCGTGCTCTCCCTGGAGGGGGTCACCGTCCGAGCACCCGGCGGGCGCACCGTGGTGGACGGCGTCAGCGCCGATATCCACCGGGGCGAGATCGTCGGCATCGCCGGGGTGGAGGGCAACGGCCAGTCCGAGCTGATCGAGGCGGTCATGGGCATGCGCCCCCTCGCCTCCGGCCGTGTCCGCCTGGAGGAGAGCGACGTCACCGGCTGGTCCACGCTGCGCCTGCGCGAGGCCGGGGTCGGCTACATCCCCGAGGACCGCCACCGGCACGGCGTCCTGCTGGAGTCCCCCCTGTGGGAGAACCGCATCCTCGGCCACCAGACCAAGCCGCCCAGCGTGCGCGGCCCCTGGATCGACCGGTCCGGCGCGCGCGCCGACGCCGCGCGCATCGTCTCCGAGTACGACGTGCGCACCCCCGGTATCGACGTCATCGCCGACGCCCTGTCCGGCGGCAACCAGCAGAAGTTCATCATCGGCCGGGAGATGAGCGGCGCACCGCGCTTCCTCGTCGCCGCCCACCCCACCCGCGGTGTGGACGTGGGCGCCCAGGCCGCCATCTGGGAGCAGCTGCGCGACGCCCGCGCGGCCGGACTCGCGGTCCTGCTGGTCTCCGCCGACCTCGACGAGCTCATCGGCATGTCCGACCGCATCCACGTGATCCTGCGCGGCCGCCTGGTCGCACAGGCCGACCCGACCACCGTCACCCCCGAACAGCTCGGCTCCGCCATGACCGGCGCCGGACTGGACGGCCCTACGGAAGGCGACACCGGTGCCGACGACGAGAACGGGGGCCGGGCATGAGCGACGCCCTCGTTGACAGAGTGCTCTCCGGACCGGCGCGCCCGGCCCTCGCGGTGGTACTGGGCACGGGCCTGACCTTCGGCCTCGACCTGGTGCTGCTGTGGTGGGCCGCGCTGATGATCGGCGTGGTGGCGGCGTTCGCGTTCGTCTTCGCCGCGGACCGGTTCGCGGCGGCCGGCGGGGACGCCTTCCAGCAGGACCGGGGCGTCCTGCACGGCGTGCTGGTCGTCCCCACGGCCCTGGTGCTGTCGGTGGCCGGCGGCCTGCTGGCCGCCTGGCTGCTGGACCTGAGCCTGATCGAACCGGTCGCGGCCCTGATGGGCGGGGCCCTCGGCTCCCTCCTGGCCCTCCTGCTGCTGCGCCACCTGTCGGGGATGCTGGCGCTGTCCTTCGCCGCGGTGTTCGCCGCGGGCGCCATCGCGATCGCCGTGACCGCGCTCGTGCTCCTGGCCAGCGGCATCGACCCCCTGCACACGTTCGCCCGGATGTTGGAGTACGGCACCCGGCCCGACAGCATGGTGCAGATCATCAACGACAGCACCACCTACTACCTGGCGGCCGTCGCGGTGGCGATCGGCTTCCAGATGAAGCTGTTCAACATCGGTGTCGACGGGCAGTACCGGCTCGCCGCCCTGATGGCGGCGACCGTGGGCGGCTACCTCGTCCTGCCGCCGGTCATCAGCCAGATCGTCCTGGTCCTGACGGCGGTCGTCGTCGGCGGATTCTGGGCGGGTATAGCCGGATACCTGAAGGTCACCCGCGGCGTGTCCGAGGTGATCTCCACGATCATGCTCAACGCGATCGCCACCGGCATCACCGCCTACCTGCTCAGCACCGACCGCATCGCGGTGGAGATCAGCACCAACAACATCGGCACCCCGCCGATGCCCGAGTCGGCGTGGGTTCCGGGCATCCCGGCGTCCTTCCTCGGCTCGGACGAGAGGATCTTCGGCTTCGTGTTCCTGGCCGTCGCGGTCGGCGTCGCCTACTGGGTGATGCTCAACCGCACCCGCTTCGGCTTCGAACTGCGGGCCACCGGGCAGTCCAAGACGGCGGCCGAGGCCAGCGGCGTCAACGTCAGGAAGATGGTCTTCCTGGCCATGGTCTTCTCCGGCGTGGTTGCCGGACTGGTGGGCCTGCCCCAACTACTTGGGCACTCCCACCACTACGCCCTCGACTTCCCCACGGGGATCGGCTTCACCGGCATCGCCATCGCCCTGCTGGGCCGCAACCACCCCGTGGGCGTCGCCTTCGCCGCCCTGTTCTGGTCCTTCCTCACCCAGGCGTCGGGCATCCTGCCCTTCGACAGCATCCCACAGGAGATCGCGGTCATCGCCCAGGCCACCATCGTGCTCACGGTCGTCGTGGTCTACGAGGTCGTGCACCGCTGGGGCCGCCGCTACCAGCAGCAGCAGATCGGCAGACATCTCGGCACGGCCACCGGGTCCGGCGCGGAGTCCGCGCCGGTCCCGCCCGAGGGCGGGACCGACGACCAGGGCCGGGACGCAACCGTGCCGGCCGCCGACGGCGAACACGGCGGGGAGGCACGATGAGCCAGGAACTCGACGTCACCAGGGCGGTGCGCCAGTCGCCGATCCGCCCCCGGGGATGGGCCCGCTGGCGCTTCCTCACCCTGGCCGGGGCGGTCTTCGTGGCCCTGGCCGGACTGCGGGTCGTCACCGGACAGGACATGCTCACCGACGCGGGCACCGTCCGCACCACGATCGCCTTCGCCGTGCCCATCGGGCTCGCCGCGCTGGGCGGCCTGTGGGCCGAGCGCTCGGGCATCATCAACATCGGCCTCGAAGGCATGATGATCCTGGGCACCTGGTTCGGTGCCTACTTCGCATGGAGCTTCGACAACCCGTGGATCGGACTGCTCGCCGGCGTGGTCGGCGGCATGCTGGGCGGGCTGGTGCACGCGGTGGCTACGGTGACCTTCGCCGTCGACCACATCGTCTCCGGCGTGGCCATCAACATCCTCGCCCTCGGCGCCATGCGCTACATGTCGATCCTGCTGTACTCGGACGTGCCCGGCGCGGGCGCCGCCCAGTCGCCCACCACCCCCGACTTCCCCAGGGTCAGCCTGCCGGGCGTGGAGGGGCTGCTCCAACCCCTCGCCGACCGGAACCTGTTCCTGGTCAGTGACCTGGCGCACCTGGTGATCGGGCTGACCGACAGCATGTCCGCCCTGACCCTCATCGCGATCCTCCTGATCCCGGTGAGCTACCTGGTCCTGTGGCGCACCGCCTTCGGCCTGCGGCTGCGCTCCTCGGGGGAGAACCCCGACGCCGCCGTGTCCCTCGGCGTGCGGGTCCTGGGCTACAAGTACCTCGCCGTGGTCGTCTCCGGCGGCCTCGCGGGCATGGGCGGCGTGTTCCTGGCACTGGAGGCCTCCGACATCTACCAGGAAGGGCAGACCGGCGGCCGCGGGTACATCGGCCTGGCCGCGATGATCTTCGGCAACTGGCGCCCCGGCGGGCTGGCCATGGGTGCCGGACTGTTCGGCTACACCGACGCACTCCAGGTGCGCGGCGGCGGCGAGGCCATCCACGCCCTGCTGCTGCTCCTGGCCGTGGTGCTGCTCGCCGTCGCCCTCTGGCAGGTGCGCGGTGACCGCAAGGGCGTCGCGATCGCCGCCGCGCTCTCCGCCGCCGTGCTGCTGGCCTGGTACTTCACCACCGACTCGCTGCCGCGCGAGTTGTCCACCTACAGCCCGCACATCGCTACCCTTCTGGTGTTGTCCCTGGCGGCGCAGCGGCTCCGGGCGCCGGCCGGGATCGGTAGACAGTGGAGGGCGGGCCGCTGATGACCGGTGTGGACTGGGAGTTGCTGCGAGCCGAGGCGCGGGAGGCCATGTCCCGCGCCTACGCGCCCTACTCGGACTACCCGGTGGGGGCGGCGGCCCTGGTCGACGACGGCCGGACCGTCAGCGGGTGCAACGTGGAGAACGCCTCCTACGGCCTTGGCCTGTGCGCAGAGTGCGGCCTGGTCAGCGCCCTGTACGCCTCCGGCGGGGGCAGGCTCACCGCGTTCAGTTGTGTGGATGGCCGGGGCCGGGCCCTGATGCCGTGTGGGCGCTGCCGACAACTGCTCTACGAGCACGGCGGCCCGGACCTGCTCATGGACACCCCCGAGGGGATCATGCCCCTGGACCGGGTCCTCCCGCAGGCCTTCGGGCCGCAGCACCTCGCGCAGTGACCCTGGGAACCGACGAGGGCGGCCCTTCCGGGGCCGCCCTCCCGTGTGGAAGGAGCGACATGGACGCCGTCGACGTCATCCGTGCCAAGCGCGACGGGGGAGAGCTCACCCCCGAGCAGATCGACTGGGTGGTCGGCGCCTACACCCGGGGCGAGGTCGCCGAGGAGCAGATGTCGGCCCTGGCCATGGCGGTCCTGCTGCGCGGGATGACCGGTGCCGAGGTGGGCCGCTGGACCGAGGCGATGCTGGCCTCGGGGGAGCGGCTGGACTTCACCGGCCTGGGCCGGCCGACCGTCGACAAGCACTCCACCGGCGGGGTGGGCGACAAGATCACCCTGCCCCTGACCCCCACCGTCGCCGCCTGCGGCGCGGCCGTCCCGCAACTGTCGGGCAGGGGGTTGGGGCACACCGGCGGCACCCTGGACAAGATGGAGTCGATCCCCGGCTGGCGGGCCTCGCTCTCCACCGGTGAGATGCGCACCGTGCTCACCGACACCGGCGGCGTGATCTGCGCGGCCGGCCCCGGACTGGCCCCAGCCGACCGCAAGCTGTACGCGCTGCGCGACGTCACCGGCACCGTCGAGTCGATCCCGATGATCGCCGCTTCCATCATGAGCAAGAAGATCGCCGAGGGCACCGGCGCCCTCGTCCTGGACGTCAAGGTCGGCTCCGGCGCGTTCATGAAGGACCTGGACTCGGCCCGCGAGCTGGCGCGCACGATGGTCGGCATCGGCACCGGCCACGGCGTGCGCACCGTCGCGCTGCTCACCGACATGGCCGCGCCGCTGGGCCGCACCGTGGGCAACGCCTTGGAGGTCGCCGAGGCCGTCGAGGTGCTTTCCGGCGGCGGACCGGCCGACGTGGTGGAGCTGACCGTGGCCCTGGCCCGCGAGATGCTCGCCGCGGCCGGGCTCGCCCCGGGCCGGGACGGCACCAAGGACCCGGCCGAGGCGCTCGCCGACGGCAGCGCCCTGGCCTCGTGGCGGGCCCTCGTCCGCGCCCAGGGCGGCGACCCCGACGCGCCGCTGCCCGAGGCGGCCGGGACCCGGACGGTGCCCGCACCCGCCACGGGGACCCTCACCCGGCTGGACGCCTACCGGGTGGGGCTCGCGGCGTGGCGGCTGGGCGCCGGGCGCGCCCGCAAGGAGGACGCGGTGTCCTTCGGCGCGGGAGTGGTGCTGCACGCCAAACCGGGGGAGCCGGTCGTGGCGGGCGAGCCGCTGTTCACCCTGCACGCCGACGAGGCCGCGCGGTTCGACCGGGCCGAGGCGGCGCTGGAGGGCGCCTTCGACATCGGCGCCGACACGGATTTCGCGGCGGGCCCGCTGGTCATCGATCGCGTGGCCTGAGGCGCTGACGCCGACCCGGCGCGAGGGGCCGTACCGGAGGACGGGTTCCGGTGCGGCCCCTCGCGCGCCGGAGCGCCACGGTTCCGGCACTCCCGAGAGAGAACCGCACCGTCGCCAGGGGGAGAGCCGACGGTAGATGTCCCGCCGGTGTCCGACCGCCACCAGCCGGATGATCACCCTGTACATGCCGACACGCAGACGGTGATGGTCCTCGTAACCGACCAGTTTCCTGATGCCGGAGCCGAGGCGGCGGGGGTCTTCGCCGAGCGGGGTGAGCGCTCGCAGGAGGTCCATCGCGTCCTCTTTCGGCAGCGCGCGGATCTGCCTTGCGCACCCGTCGAAAGCCGAACTCCCATTTCACGTGGCACTGCTCCTGCGCTCGTCGAAGATCTCCGCGACCATCTCGGCCATGCCGACGGGCGCGTCGTCCTGGCCGCCGCCGTCGAGGTCGGCCTGCTGGGCCAGGCGCATGTCCAGTGCTTCCTCCAAGGCCTCGAAGTCCTCCATGGGAACGACCGCTGCGGCGGGGGCACCGTTGCGGGTGATGACGGTGGGGTCTCCGGATTCGGCCCTGGAGACGAGTCCGGCGAGGTGGGCGCGGGCGTCGCGGATGCTCATGGTGTGGTCGGCCATGCGATAAGTGTGCAGGAAGACGTGTACACACCTTGGTTGCTCCCCATCACTGTCAGGCGAGCCGCTGTTCACCCCGCACGCCGACGAGGCCGCACGGTTCGACCGGGCCGAGGCGGCCCGTGGGGCGGGACGCCCCACGGGCCGAAATGCGGGGTTACTGCTACGTTTGTGCCGGGGTCGAGTGGCCCCGTTCACACTGTCGGTTTCGGAGGCGGGAGAGTCGTGTCAGCGAGTTCGGGTGCGGTGGTCGAGGCCGCCGAGGGTGTCCATTTCGTCGGCGGTGCCCACGTGAACTGGGTGATCCTGGAGGAGGGAGAGGACCTCACCCTCATCGACGGCGGCTACCCCGGCGACATCGACGCGCTGGAGGGGTCCATCCGCCACATCGGGCACCGGCCCGAGGACGTGCGGGGGATCCTGGTCACCCACGCCCACGTCGACCACATCGGGTCGCTGCCCCGCTTCACCGAACGCTACGGCACCCCCGTGTACATGGACGGGCGCGAGGTGGCGCACGCCGCCCGTGAGTACGTGCAGCAGGTCACCCCCGCCACGATCCTGTCCCAGGCGTGGCGGCCGGGTGTGCTCTCCTGGACCCTGCACGTCCTGAAGGTGGGCGGTACCAGCAAGGAGCCGGTGAAGGCCCTCCCCTTCCCCCGGGAGGAGGGTCCGCTGGACCTTCCTGGCAGGCCCGTGCCGGTGTCCACCCCCGGCCACACCTCCGGCCACAGTTGTTACCACCTGCCCGAAGCGGGCGCGGTGGTCACGGGGGACACACTCGTCACCGGGCACGCCATCTCCCGGCTGGAGGGGCCCCAGCCGCTGCCGTCGATCTTCCACCACGACCGCGAGGCCATGCTGGCCTCCCTGGACGCCATCACCGGCCTGGACGCCGATCTCCTGCTGCCCGGACACGGTCCGCTGACGCGCATGCCCGTCGCCGAGGCGGTCGACACCGCGCGGGCCATGGCCTCCCGGGCCTGGTAGCCGCCCGTACCCGGACACCCCGCCGAGTCCGCGCCCGTCGCCGAACAGGGTGAGCGGGGGCTCGGGCGCCGGGGCCGGGATGTACGGATCCGTGCACCGCTCCGGTTCTCCGACCGTGAGGCGGGTGGAGGTGTCCCTGTCCCCGGCGCGGATGCCCTCGTCCGGGAGGAGTCCGTGGTCCGGAGGCAACGGGCCGTTCTCCGCCGCGGACTCGGTGCCGGCGGTACCGCTCCCGCCGGTCGCGGCGAGCGGCGCCCCGCCCCTGACCCGGGGCCCGGCCAGGCCCGTCTCCGCGCAGAGTGGACCCTGGTCACGCCCGTCATTCGGAACAGTGATCCGTTTCTGGGCGGAGTAGTGTTCCGCTGAGGAGCCACTCAAGGAGGGAGCGCACGGTGACCGGTACGAGTCGGCCAGGGGAGGCGTCGGCCCGGGGCAAGCGGGCCGACGCGCGGCGCAACCAGGCGAAGCTGCTCGACGCCGCCGCCGCCGTGTTCGTCACCTCCGGCGTCGACGCGCCGATACGGGAGATCGCGGCCAGGGCGGGAGTCGGGATGGGGACGGTCTACCGCCACTTCCCGACACGGGCCGACCTCGTCGTCGCGGTTTACCGGCACCAGGTCGAGGCCTGCGCCGAGGCAGGGCCGCGACTGCTCACCGACGCCGACTCGCCGTTCGAGGCCCTGCGGCAGTGGGTCGACCTCTTCGTCGACTTCCTGGTCACCAAGCACGGGCTCGCCGACGCGCTGCGATCGGACAGCGGCGGCTTCGCCGCGCTGCACGACTACTTCCTCGACCGCCTGGTACCCGTCTGCACGCGGCTGCTCGACGCCGCGGTCGAATCCGGGGAGATCAGGCCCGGCACGGAGGCCTACGCACTGATGCGCGGCATCGGCAACCTCTGTGTCGGCCACGGCGGCGACCCCCGCTACGACCCGCGCCGCCTGATCGCGCTGCTCCTCCGGGGACTGCGGCGGTCACCGTCGCCCCCGGCGTAGGACCCGTGGCACCGGTGTGAGCGGCACCTCGGCCCAGAGCGGCGGTCCTGCCCTCCGGTACGCCCCGCTCGCGCTCGTCGCCGCACGGCTCCGCCGCACGTCCCGGCACGGCTCGGTCCTCCCGGCTCCGCCCCATCCGGGCGGGCGGGACACCGGCACGGATGGGTCCATCCCCGGGTCGAGCGGAGGTGTCGCCGCAGGTCAGGCCCCGGACGGCACGCTCACGAAGGTGACGAGGGAGGCCACCAGTGCCACCAGGCCCACAAGGACCGTCGCGGCGGCTGCCCAGCGGGCCCAGGCGCGGGTGCGGGTGCCGCTGAGCACCAGGGAAACCGCAGCCGACAGTACGGCCAGGGCGCCGAGCCCCCCCGTGACCGCGATCTCCGCGCTGATGAGGGCCGGCTGCTCGGCCCCGGTGTCGGTGAGGACGAACCAGCCGAACAGTTGGAAGACGCGGCCGCCGAGCAGGACGGGGGCCAGGAACAGCAGTCCGGCCACACTGAGGGTCTCAGCGGAGAGGACCCCGGGGGTTCCGGCCGGGGCGGGCGCGCCGCTGAGGAAGGCCGCACCGGCGTCGGTCTCCTCGACCGCACCGGGGCTTTCGGTATCGGTCTCTTCCGCGCCGGGGCGTGGGCCGTCGGTCGTGTTCTGATCTTGGGAGGTGTTCACCGCGCCAAACTATCGCGGGAACCCGCCGTTCCCAGAGGCCCCCGGCACACTCTCCGTGGCCGCTTCCGGCCATCTCCGTCAGAGGGGCAGCGGTTCGGCGGCCGAGGCCCCGAACCGGTCCGATTCCTGTGCCGCCGGGCCGGTGTCTATCATCGAAGGGGCCGGGCCCGGCCCGGCGCGGATATCGGTCGGAGAGTCGATGGGACAGGTGGTGCGACCATGCGGGCGGACGCTGACAGGGACCTGCCCGGCCTCGCCGGGAGGGCACTGGAAGCCTTCGAGGAGAGCGCGCAGCGGCGCCGGGACCGCGACGCCCTGATCGACGACGCCTTCGCCGCGCTGCTGGACCTGTACCGGGCCACCACGCGCCCCGAACGCCGCTCCCCGGCCGGCCGGGACTTCGCCGACCGGCTCGCCGGACTCCTGGCCTCGGGCAGCAACCCCGACCGCCTCGGGCTGTACGTGGTGCGCAGCCAGACCGCGGCCGAGCACGGCCGCCACGAGGGCTACCGCCCGGCCTGCTGGCGGCGGTCCATGCTGCAACTGCTGGGCGAGGAGTTCGTCGACTGGGAGGTCTTCCTCCGGCCGGGCGACCTGGAGGCGCTGCCGCGCATCGACGAGGCGCTGGCCGAGGCCGCCGCCGACACCCGTGCCGACGGGGACGTGCCCGCCTGGGTGCCGGACTCGCACTGGTGGTGGTGGGAGCCCGCGCGCCTGCGCGGTGAGAGCGCCCCCGGCGACAGCGGCCCCCTCGGCGCGGTCGCCGGAGCCTGACCGGCGGTTCCGGCCCGGGCGCGTCGGACCCGGACCCGCCCCGCAGGAGGCCCGTGGCCGGTGCGGCCCCGGGCCTGAGTACACGCCCCCGGCCCGGGGGTTCCCCGGTCAGCCCCTGGCCGGGGGAGCGTCGCCCTGGCGGGCGTGCTCGGCGCCCAGGGCGATCGGTGCCCCCAGCCACTCGTCGCGCAGACCGAAGGCGTTCACCAGTGTGACCGCGTAGGGCCGCAGCCCCCGGCACAGGTCGTCGACCGCCGCGGTGACCGCCTTGGCCCTGGTGGCGGAGAGCCGCTCGTGCTCCAGGAACCAGGCGCGCTCCTCCTCCACGACCGAGAGCACGTACAGGTCGCACACCCGGTTGAGCAGCTTGGCCGTGGAGGTGTCGCCGCAGCGGTCGATGCCCGCCACGAACGCCTCCAGCACCACCCGGTCCATGTGCGCCCTGCCCGCGGCGAGCACGTGGCCCTGGGCCCGGTTGAACACCTCGAACGCGTCGCCGCCGTCCTTGCGGGCCCGGCGCAGGCGGCGCGCCAGCCCCTCGACGACGTGCCGCTCGCGGTCCTCCAACAGCTCCAGTTGCCAGCCCCGGTTGTACAGGTCCTCTCCGGTGCTCCGGCCCGGACGTGCCGAGACCAGGCTCTCGATGAGCGGCGCGGCCGCCGTGCGCTCGATGACGGCCCCGAACACCCGGCCCGCCATGAACCGTGCCAGCTCCAACTGGTCCAGGTCCCCGAAGGACTCCTGGAAGTCGGTGAGCAGGCCTTTGGTGAGCTGCTGGAGCAGGACCGTGTTGTCGCCCTCGAACGTGGTGAAGATGTCGGAGTCGGCCTTGAGTTGGGGGATGCGGTTCTCCGCCAGGTATCCGGCGCCGCCGCACGCCTCGCGGCAGGTCTGGATGGTGGCGGTGGCGTGCCACGTGGCGACCGCCTTGAGCCCGGCGGCGCGCGACTCCAGTTCGCGTTGGGCCCGCTCGTCGCGCTCGGGTGCGCGGGACAGCTCGTGTAGGCGGGTGACCAGCTCCTCCTGGGCGAAGTGCAGGGCGTAGCTGCGGGCCAGCGCGGGCAGGAGCCTGCGCTGGTGGGCGAGGTAGTCCAGGACGCGGACCTCGCGTTCGGGCTCGCCGTCGGCGGCGGGCCGCGTGAACTGGCGCCGGGTGTCGGCGTAGCGCAGCGCGATCGCCAGCGCGGCCTTGGCGGCCGTGCCCGCGCCCCCGGCCACGCTGATCCTGCCCCGGACGAGTGTGCCGAGCATGGTGAAGAAGCGGCGGTTCTCGTTGTCGATGGGGCTGGAGTAGGTGCCGTCGGCGGCCACCGCGCCGTAGCGGTCGAGCAGGTTGGCGCGCGGCACCCGCACCCGGTCGAACCACAGGCGGCCGTTGTCGACGCCGTTGAGCCCGGCCTTGGCCCCGCAGTCCTCGATGCGCACGCCGGGCATCGGGGCGCCCTGCGCGTCGCGGATCGGCACCAGCAGGGCGTGTACGCCGTGCCCGCGGCCGCCGGTGCGCAACTGGGCGAAGACCACCGCCACGCGGCCGTCGCGGGCGGCGTTGCCGATGTAGTCCTTGCGCGCCGACTCGTCGGGCGTGTGGACGGTGAACTCCTCGGTGGCGGGATCGTACTCGGCCGTGGTGCGCAGGCGCTGCACGTCCGAACCGCGGCCGGTCTCGGTCATCGCGAAGCAGCCGGGCAGGTCGACGCTCATCACACCGGGCAGGTACTCGGCGTGGTGGCGTTCGGTACCCAGGGCGCGGATCGCCCCGCCGAACAGCCCCCACTGCACGCCCACCTTCACCATGAGCGACATATCGGCCACCAGCATCTCGAAGGCGGCCACGGAGGCGCCCACGTCGTCGGTGCCGCCGACCGACTCGGGGAAGCCGTAGCCGGAGATGTCCTCGGCGGCCAGCGCCTTGAGCTGGTCCAGGACGCGGGCGCGGTGCTCCTCCACCGACAGTCCCGACACCGGCGCGAACCGCTCGCCGCGCAGGAGGTCGCGGGCGCGTTGGCGCACGCCCGCCCAGCGCCCGTCCAGGAGTTGGCGCAGTTCGTTCTCGTTCACGCGCAGTGTCTGTTCGGTCATCTCGTCCCCCTGCGGTGTCCGGTGAGAAAACGCGGCCACCTTCGTACTACCACTCCCGGGTCGGGCATGTCGGGAACACGCCTGTGGCGGTCCCCACCGCAGAGGTCCCGGCCGGTGGTCGCGTGTTGTCCGTCGATAGTGATCGCATGTATAATGCATGCATGATTGCTTTGCAGATCAGAGGTGTCAGGGAAGAGACCAGAGACGAGTTGGCCCGTCTGGCCAAGGGTCGGGGGCAGTCGCTCCAGGCATATCTGCTCGACCTGATCGAGACCGAGGCTCGGCGTTCACGCAACGCACAGGTACTGCGGAGGTACGCGGGGCGCGGCGACGGCGTCAGGGGCGAAGCGGTATCGGCCGCCGAGATCATCCGTGCTGGACGCCGGGATCGTACGGAACGGTATGGAATCTATGAGGAATCGGACGGCGATTGATGGTCATCGTTGACGCGAGTGCTCTTGTGAACGCCCTGGCGTTCGATGGAACCGAGGGCGAGCGGGCCCGGGAGCTCCTCTCCGGGGAGCACGCCTGGGCGGCCCCCGAGCATATGCCGGTGGAGGTCTTCTCCACGGTCCGGGGGCTCTGTTTGGGTGGAAAGATCACCGAGGGACGCGCACGCGGGATTCTGGAGGACTTGGCGGAGCACATGGAGATCGAGTTGATCGGTGTGCGGCGTCTTTTTCCTCTGATGTGGGAACTGCGTGGCCGTGTCACGGGATACGATGCCGCCTATGCCGCTTCGGCCCGGATGTTCGACTGCCCGCTGTTCACAGGAGACGCTCGTCTGGCGAAGGCGGCGGAAGGGTACTGCCAGGTGACTCTGCTGTGAGCGGGGCCGGTGTCGCCCCCCGGGCGGGACGGGCGGCTCACGCCAGGCCGGGCACGGCCAGCTCCAGCACCCCGCCCTCGGCGTCGAGCACGGCGGGCACCCCCAGCGGGATCGTGAGCTGGGCGGCGCAGTGTCCGAACTCCAGCCCCCACAGCACCGGGACGCCGAGCGGCGCCAGCCGGTCGCGCATCAGGTCGGCGACCACCCCCAGGCCGGGTGGGCAGTCGGTCCACGTACCCAGGACGATCCCGGCGACCCCCTCCAGCCACCCCGTGCGCAGCAGGTGGGTGAGCATGCGGTCCAGACGCGCCACGTCCTCCCCGACGTCCTCCAGGATGAGCAGCCCCCCGCGCGCCGAGAGCCTGCTGTACGGGGCGGCCAGGCCGTCGTTGAGCAGGCTCAGGTTCCCGCCGAACGTCACCCCTCGGGCGCGCCCCGGTACCAGGGCGTGCGCTCCGGGCGAGGTCAGCACGGTCCCGTGTTCGGGCTCGAACAGGGCCGTGCGCAGGGCCTGCTGGGCGACGGTGTCGCCCACGAAGTACTTGGTCCCCACCACCGGTCCGTGCACTGTGGCCACGCCCAGTTCCACCGCGAACGCCTCGTGCAGCGCGGTGATGTCGCTGAACCCCACCAGAGCCTTGGGCGGGGCGCCGCGCATCGCGTCGAAGTCCAGGTGCTCCAGGGTCCGGTGCGCGCCGTCGCCGCCGCGTACGCAGAACACCGCCGCGACGCCGGGGTCGCACCATGCCTGCTGGAGGTCGGCGGCCCGGGTGGCGTCCTCGCCCGCGAGGTAGGGCAGGCGCGGGTGCCGTGCGCGCACGTGTGGTGCCAGTTCCACGCGCAGCCCCCAGGCCTCCAGGACCTCGGAGGCGGCCCTCAGCCGGGGGGCGGGGACCGGGCTGCACGGCGCGACCAAACGGACCCGGTCGCCCGCCCGCAGCCGCGGTGGCCGGACCAGGGGCCGTACGCCGCGGGTGTACGCGGCGGCCCCCGCCGCGGCCAGGCCGTCCGTGCGCGTCTCGATCATCGTGTCCCCCACCCGTCACCGTCCCCTTCGTCGGTGTTCTCCCTCGGTTCGACGGTCGTCGAACCATCGCGGTTGCGTCGACCGGGCGCGCCGGGGAGGGGCCCGCCGCGGGTGTTCCCCCGTATCGCGGGAGGTGAGGGTGCGCACAGCGTGACTCTAGCTCTCGAAGCGGCGGTGCGCGCACACGTGGGCGCCCCCCGCGTCCGGGTGTCGGACGCGGGGGGCGCTGTGTCGGGGGCGGAGCGGTCGACCGCTCGCCGACCCCGGGTGGCGGTCCCGGTTCTCGGGGTTCCGGGACGCCGGTCGGCTAGCGGATCCAGGGACGCTTGTGGTGGTCGCCGCAGCCCTTCTTGCTGAAGCCGTGGCCGAAGCCGTGGCCGAAGCCGTGGTTGTCGCCCGCGAAGCTGCAGATGCTCTGCGAGCCGGCGCCGTACGGGCCGGCGAAGGTGGCGTTGGCCTTGTAGAGGCTGTCCGCGAAGGCGGCGGCGGGCAGGCCGAGGGCCAGCATCGGGGCCGCGACGGCGGTGACCAGGACTCGCGAGACGGTCTTCATCGTCATGGGAACTCCTCCCTGTGTGCGACCGGCGGTTCGTGATCCGGCCCGACGGGTGCCCTGTGCTCCCGTCCGACAGCCGGTTCCCGCATCCGGTCTGGTGTTGCTCGTTCGAGCGTCACGTCGAAGGTTATGCGCAGAAAGTAGTCATCTATTCACTGTTTGTAACCGACTTGACGAAGTGAGTGCGGATAAGTCCGGTGTGGGGGTGTGAAGTGCCCCATGTCGGGCGGGGGTGGTGCGTTCTCGGGAGGAGAACGCCGGAGCGCCGGGGGGCGGATCGCCCCCCGGCGCTCGGTTCACGGCTCCGGGCGCTCTGCGCGCCCCGCTGCCCCGTTAGTCGAACAGCCCGTTCGTCACGCTTCCGGGAGCCCAGGGGCGCTTGTGGTGGTCGCCGCAGCCCTTCTTGCCGTAGCCGCCGCCGTAGCCGAGGAGGCCGTGGTGGTGGCCGTGGTCGGTGGCGGCGCTGCAGACGCTCTGGGAGCCGGCGCCCTTCGGGCCCGCCCACGTGGCGTTGGCCTCGAAGAAGCTGTCCGCGAAGGCGGCGCTGGGCAGGCCGAAGGCCAGCATCGGGGCCGCGACGGCGGTGACCAGGACTCGCGAGACGGTCTTCATGCTCATACGGATTTCTCCTCGTGTGTCGGCCGGCGTGTGGTGCTGCCGGTCGGCTTCCCGCCCGTTCGGGCGGCACGTCTAAGAGCATGCGCGAATCGTGTCCGATTATGTGCGCTTTGTAACCAGATTGACGAAATGGGATGTGTATGGGCTTTGGTGGTGCCGCCTGGTGGAGGGCACGGTGAAGGCCCCGGACGCGCGGCGGGCACCCGGGGCCGACGGTACGGCCGAAGGGGTCAGGGCAGGGTGAGGATCTCCGCGCCGGAGTCGGTGACCACGAGCGTGTGCTCGAACTGGGCGGTCCACGAGCGGTCGGCCGTCACGGCCGTCCAGCCGTCGTCCCACATGTCGTAGTCGACCCCGCCGAGCGTGATCATCGGTTCGATCGTGAAGGTCATCCCCGGCACCATGACGGTGTCCGCGCGCGGGTCGTCGTAGTGCGGGATCACCAGTCCCGAGTGGAACTCGGGACCCACGCCGTGGCCGGTGAAGTCGCGGACCACCCCGTAGCCGAAGCGCTTGGCGTAGGACTCGATGACCCGGCCGATGATGTTGATCCGCCGGCCCGGGCGGCACGCCTTGATCGCGCGCATGGTCGCCTCGCGGGTCCGCTCCACCAGCAGGCGGTGCTCCTCGGCCACGTCCCCGGCCAGGAACGTGGCGTTGGTGTCACCGTGCACACCGTCCTTGTAGGCGGTGATGTCGATGTTGACGATGTCGCCGTCGGAGACCACGGTGTCGTCCGGGATGCCGTGGCAGATCACCTCGTTGAGCGACGAGCACAGCGACTTGGGGAAGCCCTTGTAGCCGAGCGGGCTCGGGTAGGCGCCGTGGTCCAGCAGGAACTCGTGGCCGACCCGGTCCAGTTCGTCCGTGGTCACCCCCGGCTCCACGTGCTTGCCGACCTCCTGGAGCGCCTGGGCGGCGATCCGCCCCGCCTCGCGCATCCGCTCGATCGTCTCGGGCGTCTGCACGTCCCCGAGAACCCCCTCCACCGGGTGCTTGCGGCCGACGTACTCCGGCCGGACGATGTGCGGGGGGACCGAACGTTGTGGCGAGATGCGCCCAGGAACCAGCGGAGTAGTCATGGGTACACATTCTAGTTCGTCTCCCGCGCCCCCCATGTTCAACCGGAGAGTCGGTGGTGAGGGGAGCCCGGAGGCGGGTACGGTTCCCACGACCGCTGACGGACACGGGAGAGGCGGGCGACGGTGAACGACGTTCACGGCGACTGGTGGTACTGCCTGAAGCACATGCGGGTCGAACACGGCGCGGGCTGTCCGAACAAGCAGCGGATGGGCCCCTATGGGGACGAGGCCACGGCCGCGCGCGCACTGTCGATCGCTGCCGAGCGCAACGAGGACTGGGACGCCGAGGACGAGGGGGGCCGCTGAGGCCCGCCCCGACGCACCGGGGCGGCCCGTCGGCCCGGCCCGGGGCGCTCTGGCAGGATTCGGTGCATGACTGACACCACCACGCCGGAGGGCGTCGACATCGCGGGCGCCACCATCGCCGTCCTCGGGGGCACGGGCGACCAGGGGCGCGGGCTGGCCCGCCGGTTCGCCCTGGCGGGCAACCCCGTCGTGATCGGCTCCCGCAAGGCCGAGCGCGCCGAGATGGCCGCCGCCGACCTGGTCGCCGCCGAGCGGACGGAGATCGACGTCCGGGGCACGGACAACGCGGCCGCCGCAGCCGAGGGCGACATCGTCATCGTCGCCGTGCCCTGGGAGGGCCACCGCGACCTGCTCGTCTCCCTGGCCGAGCCCCTGGCGGGCAAGATCGTCGTGGACTGCGTCAACCCGCTCGGGTTCGACAAGCGCGGTCCCTACGCGCTGCCCGTCGCCGAGGGCAGCGCCGCCCAGCAGGCCGCGGAGGTACTGCCGGAGAGCCGCGTCACCGCCGCCTTCCACCACGTGTCCGCGACGGTGTTGCTCGACCCCGAGGTCGAGGAGGTCGACCTCGACGTCCTCGTCCTGGGCGAGGACCGGGCCGCCACCGACGTGGTGCGCGCCCTGGCCGACCGAGTCCCCGGAGCCCGGGGGGTCTTCGGCGGCAGGCTGCGCAACGCCCACCAGGTCGAGGCGCTCACCGCCAACCTCATCGCGGTCAACCGCCGCTACAAGACGCACGCCGCGCTGCGCGTCACCGGGCTCTGACGGCGGCGGGGCCGCGGAGCGCCTCCGCGGCCCCGCCCCGGGTCAGGACAGCCAGCCCTTGACCTTCTCCACCAGGGCCACCGGGTCGCCGCCCAGGGGGGTGACGTTGAGCCGGGTGACGCCCGCCGCACGGAAGGCCTCCACGCGCTCGCGCACGTAGCTCTCGGGGCCGACCATGTTGGTCAGCTCCACGAACTCCTCGGGAACGGCCGCGGCCGCCTCCTCCTTGCGCCCGTCCAGGTACAGGTCCTGGATCTTCTCCGCGGCCTCCTCGTAGCCGTAGCGGCGGGCGACGGAGTTGTAGAAGTTCTTGCCCTTGGCTCCCATGCCGCCCACGTACAGTGCGATCATCGGCCGCACGAAGTCCAGGAGCCTCTTGGTCTGCTCGCCCTCGCCGATGGCGAGCAGGCCCCCGGCGGCGATCTCCAGTTCGCCCAGGGCCGGGTCTCGCTCGGCCTTCCCAGCGGCCAGGGAGTCGCCCCACACCAGGTCGGCCTTCTCCGGGACGAACAGGTGCGGCAGCCACCCGTCGGCGATCTGTGCGGTCATCGCGACGTTCTTCTCACCGAGCGCGGCGACGTAGATGGGGATGTCCGCGCGGTGCGGGTGGTTGATGAGCTTCAGCGGCTTGCCCAGGCCGGTGCCCCGGTCCGGGGGCAGGGGCAGTTGGAAGGCCTTGCCGTCGTGGGTGAGGCGCTCCTCGCGCCGCCAGATCTTGCGGCAGATCTCGATCGTCTCGCGGGTGCGCGTCAGCGGCTTCGTGTAGGGGACGCCGTGCCACCCCTCGATGACCTGCGGGCCGCTGGCCCCCATGCCGAGGATGGCGCGGCCGCCGGACAGGTCGTCCAGTCCGGCCGCGGTCATCGCCATCAGGGCCGGGGTGCGGCTGTACAGCGGCAGGATGGCCGAGCCGATCTCCACCGTCTCGGTGCGCGCGGCGATGTAGCCCATCAGGGTCGGGCTGTCGAACCCGTAGACCTCGGCCACCCACACGGTGTCCAGACCGGCCTTCTCCAGCTCGACCACCTGGTCCACGGCGGCCTTGGGGTCGCCCGCGTACTGGAGCGGCATCGAGATGCGCATGTGTCCTCCCGGCGGGCTCCGGCCCGCTTCGGCGATGAGTACGCAGCGACTGTACTACCGAGTTCTGTTCGGTTTGTCGGGTGGGCCACACCCGGGCGAGGCGCGGGCCCGGACGCGCGGCCGCCGGCCGGGACCGTGCCCGGCCGGCGGCGACGGCGTCCGTCAGCTCGCGTAGGAGTGGCGCTCCTCGGGGAAGGTGCCGCCCACGACCTCGTCGGCGAAGCCGGCCGCGGCCTCGCGCAGGGTCCCGGCCAGGTCGGCGTAGGTCTTGACGAACTTGGCCACCTTGGGGCTGAGCCCGGCCATGTCCTGCCACACCAGCACCTGGGCGTCCGTGGCGGGGCCCGCGCCGATACCGATGGTGGGGATGGTCAGCTCGGCGGTCACCTGGGTGGCCAGGTCGACGGGTACGCACTCCAGCACGAGGGAGAAGGCGCCCGCGCGCTCCAGTTCCTTGGCGTCGTTCAGCAGCCGGGCGGCGGCCTCGCCCCGGCCCTGCACCCGGTAGCCGCCGAGGGTGTTGACGGACTGGGGCGTCAGACCCAGGTGGCCCATCACCGGGACGCCCGCGGCCACGAGCGTCTCCACCTGGGGGGCCACCGTGTGGCCGCCCTCCAGCTTGACGGCCTGGGCGCCGCCCTCCTTCATGAAGCGGCTCGCCGACTCCAGTGCCTGCTGGGGCGAGCCCTGGTAGGAGCCGAAGGGCAGGTCCGCCACGACGAGGGAGCGCTTGGTGGAACGGGACACGGCCGCGGTGAGGGGGACCAGCTCGTCCACCGTGACCGGGACGGTGGAGTCGTAGCCGTAGACGACGTTGGCGGCCGAGTCGCCCACCAGCAGGACCGGGATCCCGGCCTCGTCGAAGATGCGGGCGGTCAGGGCGTCGTAGGCGGTCAGCATCGGCCAGCGCTCGCCGCGCTTCTTGGCGCGCGCCAAGTCGCGGACGGTGACGCGGCGGCTGGTGACTCCGCCGTACAGGGTCTTCCCGTCGGAGGAGTTCTGGGCTGAGGTGGTCATGTGTGTCTTCCTCCGTCTGTCTCGAAGCACCTGGGGTGTCTCCGGACGTGTGGACGAATGGGGTCTCGCGCCTCTGGCGCGAGGGGCCCGGACGGGCCGGGTGTCAGCATCATCGCATGCCGGTCCGATGCCGCATTCCTTGGGATACAACCGTTTTCCGGCCGTGCGGCATTCCCCGGTGCGCGGGAGTGGATGGGGCCCGAGGTTCGTCTCAAGGCGAACCTCGGGCCCCAGGTTCTCCCTGGGGCGAACATCGGCGGCAGGATGTGCTTCAGCGGCGGTGGCGGCGGAGGAGAGTATGACGCAGGCGGCGGGGGTCAGGCCAGGGCCAGGAACAGCCGCTCCAGTTCCTTCTCGGTCATGGGCGGCTCCTCACCGCGCTGGCGGGCCGCGTCGCAGTGGCGCATGCCGGTGGCCACGATCTTGAAACCGGCCCGGTCCAGGGCCTTGGACACGGCGGCGAGCTGTTGCAGCACGTCGGCGCAGTCCTCGCCCTCCTCGATCATCGAGATCACCCCGGACAACTGGCCCTGGGCGCGGCGCAGCCGTGTGAGGGCGTCGCCGATCATCTCCGGCTTGAGTTCCACTTCGCATCACCTCGCTCGTCCCCAACATACCCCCGCCCGTACCTATTCCGCTCTCGGTGGGAGGGGACTACCCTCCGGTCCGTCCCGCGAACGCGGCGGGGCCCGGCGGTCGCGCGACCGCCGGGCCCCGGGCACCGGAACCGGTGGGTCAGAGCGTGGGCAGGTACCGCGCCAGCTCGTAGGGCGTCACCTGGCGGCGGTAGGAGTTCCACTCCGCCTTCTTGTTGCGCAGGAAGAAGTCGAACACGTGCTCGCCGAGGGTCTCGGCGACCAGCTCGCTGTTCTCCATGATCCGCAGCGCCTCGTCCAGGCTCTGCGGCAGCGGCCTGATCCCCAGTGCGCGGCGCTCGGCGTCGGTGAGCGCCCACACGTCGTCCTCGGCGCCCGGGGGCAGCTCGTAGCCCTCCTCGATGCCCTTCAGGCCCGCGCCCAGGATCACCGCGTAGGCCAGGTAGGGGTTGCAGGCGGTGTCCATCGAGCGGATCTCGATCCGGCTGGAGTTGGACTTGCCCGGCTTGTACATCGGTACCCGCACCAGCGCCGACCGGTTGTTGTGGCCCCAGCAGATGTAGGCGGGGGCCTCGCCGCCCGCCCCGGCGGAGGCGGCAGGGTCGTCCCACAGCCGCTTGTAGGAGTTCACCCACTGGTTGGTGACGGCGGTGATCTCGTCGGCGTGCCGCAGCAGCCCCGCGATGAACCCGCGCCCCACCTTCGAGAGCTGGAACTCCGCGCCCGGCTCGTAGAAGGCGTTGCGGTCGCCCTCGAACAGCGACAGGTGCGTGTGCATGCCCGAACCCGGGTACTCCGTGAAGGGCTTGGGCATGAACGTGGCGTACACGCCCTGCTCCATCGCCACCTCCTTCATCACGAGCCGGAAGGTCATGACGTTGTCGGCGGTGGTGAGCGCGTCCGCGTAGCGCAGGTCGATCTCCTGCTGGCCCGGGCCGCCCTCGTGGTGGCTGAACTCCACGGAGATGCCCATGGACTCCAGCATGTTGATGGCGCTGCGCCGGAAGTCGTGCGCGCTGTTGTGCGGAGTGTGGTCGAAGTAGCCGCCCGAGTCGTTGGGCTCGGGGAACTCCCCGTGCTCGGGGAACTTCTTCAGCAGGTAGAACTCGATCTCGGGGTGCGTGTAGAAGGTGAAACCGAGGTCGGAGGCCTTGCTGAGCTGGCGCTTGAGCACGTGCCGCGGGTCGGCCGGCGACGGGGAGCCGTCCGGCATCAGGATGTCGCAGTACATGCGCGCGGTGCCGTGCGGCTCGTTGCGCCAGGGCAGCACCTGGAAGGTGGACGGGTCCGGCTGGACCAGCATGTCCGCCTCGTAGACCCGGGCGAAGCCCTCGATCGCCGAACCGTCGAACCCGATGCCCTCGCTGAAGGCCGCCTCCAGCTCGGCCGGGGCCACGGCCACGGACTTGAGGTACCCGAGCACGTCGGTGAACCACAGCCTCACGAACCGGATGTCGCGCTCCTCCAGCGTGCGGAGCACGAATTCCTGCTGTCGATTCACGTTCAACCTTCCTCGATGCGGTCGTGTCCGATCCCGGTCTGCCCCGTGCGGAGCCGCGTCGGGCACAGTGTCCCAGACCCAGTGTGCCGCGCGCATATTTCCGGAGTGTTTCCGCGCACACCCGGCCCCGGAGGCGCGCACCACAACGGCGTCACCGCTGGTGGGGGCCGGGGGAGGCGCCCCCGGCCCCGGAGGGCGGGAACGCTACCCTCGAAGGCGTGGCACAGTTGAGAATCGCACTCGCCCAGGTCAATCCCACGGTCGGCGACCTCGCCGGGAACCGGCGCCTCGTTGTGGAGTCCGCGCGCCGGGCCGCGGAGGAGGGCGCCCACCTCGTGGTCATGCCCGAGATGGTCGTCACCGGCTACCCGGTCGAGGACCTCGCGCTGCGCAACTCCTTCGTGTCTGCCTCGGTGCGCGCCACGCGCGAACTCGCGGCCGACCTGGAGAGCGCGGGCCTGGGGGAGACCCCGGTCGTGGTGGGCTTCCTCTCGCGCCGGGAGGGACGCTCCGGCGCCGGGGGGCACAGCGGACAGCCCGCGGGGGCGCCCCAGAACTCCGTCGCCGTCCTGCACCGCGGCCGGGTGGTGCTCACCTCGGCCAAGCACCACCTGCCCAACTACGGGGTCTTCGACGAGTTCCGCAACTTCGTCCCCGGGGACACCCTGCCCGTCGTGCGCGTCCACGGCGTGGACGTCGCCCTGGTCGTGTGCGAGGACCTGTGGCAGGAGGGCGGGCCCGCCACCGCGGCCCGTGTCGCCGGGGCCGGGCTCGTCCTCTCCCTCAACGGCTCCCCCTACGAGCGCCACAAGGACGACGTGCGCCTGGACCTGTGCCAGCGCCGCGCCCGGGAGATCGGTGCCGCCCTGGCCTACGTGAACATGGTCGGTGGCCAGGACGACCTGGTCTTCGAGGGCGACTCGCTGGTGGTGGACGCCGAGGGCGAGCTCGTGGCCCGCGCCCCCCAGTTCGACGAGCACCTCCTGGTGGCAGACCTCGACCTGCCCGAGGCGCACGACCCCGGTCCGGCCGCCGCCCCGGACGGGGCCGACGGGCTGCGCATCGTCCGCCACACCCTCTCCGACACCCCGGTGGCGCCCTACGAGCCCCGGCGCAACACGGTGACGCCCCGCCCCGACCCGCTCTCCGACACCGGTGAGGTGTACCAGGCACTGGTGGTGGGTCTGCGCGACTACGTGGTCAAGAACGGCTTCGCGTCCGTGCTCGTCGCCGTCTCCGGCGGCATCGACTCCGCGTTGGTCGCCACGATCGCCGTGGACGCGGTGGGCGCCGACCGGGTGCACGGACTGCTCCTGCCCAGCGAGTACTCCAGCGGGCACTCGGTCACCGACGCCGAGGACCTCGCCAAGCGCCAGGGTTTCGCCGCGCGCACGGTGGCCATAGCGCCGATGGTGACCGCCTTCGAGCGGGCGTCGGCGTCGGCCGACACCCCTCTGAGCGGCCTGGCCGCGGAGAACCTCCAGGCCCGCGTGCGCGGCACCCTGCTGATGGCCGTCTCCAACCAGGAGGGCCACCTGGTCCTGGCCACCAGCAACAAGAGTGAGTCGGCCACCGGCTACTCCACCCTCTACGGCGACTCCGTGGGCGGGTTCGCGCCCATCAAGGACTGCTGGAAGACCCTGGTGTGGGACCTGGCACGCTGGCGCAATTCCGAGGCCGAGCGCCGCGGCCAGGTGCCGCCGATCCCGGAGAACTCGATCAGCAAGCCGCCCAGCGCCGAACTGCGCCCCGACCAGCTCGACAGCGACTCGCTGCCCGACTACGAGGTGCTCGACGCGGTCCTGGACGCCTACGTGGGCACCGACAAGGGCGAGGCCGAACTGGTCTTCGCCGGGTTCGACCGCGATCTGGTCCGCCGCGTCATCAGGCTGGTGGACCGGGCCGAGTACAAGCGCCGCCAGAGCGCGCCCGGCACCAAGATCAGCTCCCGCAACCTCAGCCGGGACCGCCGCCTGCCCATCACCAACCGCTGGACCGTGTGACCGGTGCCGGAGCGGGCGCGCCGCAGGGCGCGCCCCTCACGCGGCCGCGCGCCGGAAGAGGGTGAAGTCCGCCCCGCTGTCGAAGGCGGTGGTCTCCACGCGCGTGAAGGCGGTCGGGTCGAACTCGGCGTCGAAGAGCGGACGCCCGGCCCCGGCGAGGACCGGGTAGCGCTTGAGCAGGATCCCGTCGATCTCCGGGAGCAGTGCCCCGGCCAGGGTCGGGCCGCCGATCAGGCAGAGGTC
This sequence comes from Nocardiopsis sp. LOL_012, assembly GCF_048060475.1. NCBI lineage: Bacteria > Bacillati > Actinomycetota > Actinomycetes > Streptosporangiales > Nocardiopsidaceae > Nocardiopsis > Nocardiopsis sp. LOL_012. The sequence goes on from NZ_JBHMIV010000009.1 coordinate 41,943, forward strand.
CAGGCCGTCCTCCTCGCGTTTGAGCCCGCGGACCGTCTCGACGGGGTCGGCCCCGGTGACGGTCACCGCCGGATCGGTGTCCGTTGCCAGCGTCGTGGAGAAGACGTACTGCTCCATGTGGGCGTAGGGGCTGGTGACGCCCTCTCTCAGTCCGACCTCGTAACTGCCCCTGCCCTGGACCAGGGTGCCGTAGCGCCTGTTGGGGGTGTCGGGGGCCAGCCCCAGATGGCCCCGGGCGTGGGTGGGTACGAGCTCCGGGAGTTCGCTCAGGAGGTGCTTCGCGGTGTCCCCGGCGAGTGGGAAGAAGCCGAAGGAGCCGTCGGGGCCGCAGACGAAACCGTCCAGGGTGACGCCGACGACGTAGGTGAGTGTGCGCATGGTCCTCCTCGAACCAAATACCACTACGATTGAAGTGGTTAACGTAAAGTACTTCGCTTGTAGTGGTTGAGTCAACGCGGTTCGAGGGGACGGAGAGGTCCATGGCCAGGAACCCTGAGCGGCGCGCCGCACTGTTGGACGCGGCCCTTGGCGTGCTCGCCGATGAGGGGGCGCGCGGGCTCACCTTCCGCGCGGTCGATGCCCGCGCGGGTGTGCCCACGGGCACGGCCTCCAACTACTTCGCGAACAGGGACGGGCTGCTGGACGAAGTCGCCGTCCGCGCCTACGAGCGCTTCATGCCCGCCCCGGCCGAATGGGAGGGGGCGCTCCAGGGCACCCGTGACCGTGCCCGGCTCACCGAGCTCATGCGGGGCGTGGTGCACCGGATGCTGCGGGCGCCCGAGGTCCACCTCGCCCTGCTGGAGCTGCAACTGGAGGCCGTGCGCCGCCCCGGTCTGCGGGAGGGGCTCACCTCCCGTGTCCGCGAGGACCTGGACGCCAACATCGCATTCCACGCCCGTGCCGGCATGCCCGGGGGGCGCAGGACGGTGGTCCTGCTCTACCTCGCTCTCAACTGGCTGGTCACCGAGCACCTCACGCTCCCCGGGGTCCTGGAGCCCGAGGGCTCGGTGGATGACCTGGTCGCCGCAGCAGTGGAGCGGATCGCCCCCGAGGACTGACGTCGGCCTCGGGACTCGGTTCGGTGACGAACCGCCGCCGGGGCGTGTCCCCTCGCCCCCGGCCATTGCCCGTAGTTGTCTTGTTGTGACCAGGGGTAGCGATGGGGGGAATGGCATGGGCTGGTGGAGCAGGGTCGCCGTCGCAGTGGCCGGGGCGATGGTCGCGGCCGGGGCCGGGGCTCCGGTGTCGGCCGACGGGGTGACGGGCGCCGCCGCGCGGGCGGGCCTGGACCGCTCGGCGTTCGTCAGCTTGCGGCTGTCCGCCGATGAGAGGAGACCGCGGCCGGGGGAGGAGGTGGTCTTCCGTGCCAGTGTCGCCAACACCCACGGTGCGTCCCTGCGGGGGGCGGTGCTCGTCCAGCACCTGCCGGAGGGACTTGAGGTGACCGGGGTCGGCGGCGACGGCGAGCGGGAGGGCACTGTGGTCTCCTGGGGGGTGGACGTTCCCGAGGGCGGTGAGTCGGTGTTCACTCTGCGCACGCGGGTGCCGGAGGGGGCGCGCGACGGCGAGCGCCTGGAGACCACCGCCTGCCTGCGCTACGGCCGCGGCGCCGAGCCGGTGGTCTGCGCCGGTGACGCGGTCACGGTGGCCGAGTCCGCAGTGCTGTCCAGGGTCCGCGCCTTCGTCGCGCAGAGCGAGACGCTCCAGGCCGCCGCGGTGGCCCTCACCCTGGTCCTGGCCCTGCTGCTGTGGCGCCGGTTCTCCCCGAACCAGGGCTGAACGGGTGGTCCGGGCATCGTTACGTCAGTGTGTCGTATCAACGCGGGTGAGTACTACGCGCCGTAGTAGTCTGGCGCCATGGACATCTTCTACTCCGCGCTCGTCTTCCTGCACATGATCGGCCTGGCCGGCATCGTCGCGGGCTTCCTCATGCAGGTGATCTCCGGCAACGAGAAGTCGCCGAAGGTCCTGCTGCACAGCTCTCTCCTCCAGCTCGTCACCGGCCTCGCCCTCGTCGGCGTGGCCGAGATGGCCGACATCGGCGAACTCGACCACGCCAAGGTCGCCGTCAAGCTCACGGTCGCCCTGGCCGTGGTGGTCCTGGGCGTGCTCAACCTGCGCAAGCCCTCCACCCGTCTGGCCACCGTCGCCGGTGCCCTCGCCATCGTCAACATCGCCGTGGCGGTGTTCTGGTAGGACGGCCCGTGCCGGCTGCGGCCGACCGATCCGCGCAGTCGCCGGTGGCGGCGGGGGCCACCCCGCCGCCACCGGCTTTTTCCTGTGCACCATGACTCCTCAGCGCGGTGTTTCTGAATTCTTGCAAGGTTTTGCTAACCCCTTTCCGCAGGTCAGGGGGGTCCGTGCTGTGTGCTCCATGGGTGGTCGGAGAAGAGGATTCCCGTGTTTTCGCACTTCGGCACGGATTCGATCGCGGAGGGCGAGGGTCTGGGTGCGCATGAGAGGCCCCGTTCACAGGGGACCGCTTCTCTGTTAGGTTCATCACTGTCACGCAAGTTCTTGCATAGAATGCAAGAGTGTGACGTTGCGGTGGAACGGCCCGCCGCGAACCCCCCAAGGAGCGTGTATGAGCCCAAGACGACACAGGACGGGCGGGGCCCTGGCGGCCCTCGCCCTCGGCGCCGCGCTGGCGGCGGCACCCGCCTCGGCGGCCCCCCAGCAGACGCCCCAGCAGCCCCCGCAGGCTCCGGCCGCCCAGGCCGACCACAACGGTGAGACGATCGTCCACCTCTTCGAATGGACCTGGGACTCCGTCGCCGCCGAGTGCGCCGACTTCCTCGGCCCGAACGGCTTCGGCGGCGTCCAGGTCTCCCCGCCCCAGGAGCACGTGGTCATCCCCTCGGCGGAAGGCGCCCAATACCCCTGGTGGCAGGACTACCAGCCGGTCTCCTACCGCATCGACAACACCCGGCGGGGCACCGCTGCGGAGTTCCAGACGATGGTCGACACCTGCCGCGACAACGGGGTCAAGGTCTACGTCGACGCGGTCATCAACCACATGACCGGCCCCGGTTCCGGCACCGGAAGCGCCGGCACCGCATGGGAGTACCACAACTACCCCGACCTCTTCGGCGACGGTTCGGCCTCCTACGGCTACGCCGACTTCGAACCCTGCTACGAGACCATCTCCGACTGGAACGACAAGTGGCAGGTGCAGAACTGCCGCCTGCTGGAGCTGTCCGACCTCGACACGGCCGACCCCCTGGTCCGTGAGCGGATCAGCCGCTACCTCGACGGCCTGGTGGACATGGGAGTGGCGGGCTTCCGCGTGGACGCCGCCAAACACGTCCCCGAGGCCCACGTCCAGGACATCTTCGGCGGCCTGGGCGACGTGCCCGGTTTCGGGGGGAGCCCGGACGTCTACTACGAGGTCTACGGCGACGCCACCATCCCCTACACCCAGTACACCTTCGACGGCGGCCGCGTCACCAACTTCGACTACCAGCGCGACATCGCCTCGAAGTTCGCCGACGGCACCATCTCCGGGCTGGCGGGCCTGCCCGACTACGGCGGACTCTCCGACGACCAGGCCACGGTGTTCATCGACAACCACGACACCCAGCGCTCGGCCCCCGCACTCACCCACAAGGACGGCGACCGCTACTACCTGGCCACCGCCTTCATGCTCGCCCACCCCTACGGGCAACCGAAGGTGATGTCGAGCTACGAGTTCGGGCACAACGAGGCCCAGGGGCCGCCCAGCGTCGGCGAGGTCGCAGGCAACCCGGCGGGCTGGATCACCGAGGACACCGACTGCGCCAGCGCCGCCTGGATCTGCGAGCACCGCCACCCCGCCGTCGCCGGCATGGCCGCCTTCCGCAACGCCACGGGCGACACCGCCGTCGTCGAACGCGCCACCGACGGCAGCTCCCGCCTGGCCTTCGACCGCGGATCGCGCGGGTTCGCCGCCTTCAACGCCGGAGGCGGCACCTGGAACCTGACCACCGGCACAGGCCTGCCCGACGGCACCTACGAGAACGCGGCCGGCGACGGCGCGTTCACCGTCTCCGGCGGACAGGTCACTGTCGCGGTCCCCGCTAACGGAGCCGTCGCGCTGCACATCGGCGGCGAGTGCGACGACCCCGAGGAGTGCGGCGGCGAGACCGGCACCCTCTCCGCGACCGTCCACACCGACCCCGGCCAGGAGGTGTACGTCGTCGGCTCCACCCCCGGACTCGGCTCCTGGAACCCCGGGGAGGGGGTGCGGCTCACCACCGACGAGGACACCTACCCCGTGTGGACCGGCTCGCCCGCGATCGACGCCGGAGCCGAGTGGAAGCTGGTCAAGCTCGATGCCTCCGGGAACGCCGTCTGGGAGGAGGGCGGCAACCGCACCGGTCCCCCCTCCGCGACGGTGACCTGGGGATCGACCGGCGGTGGCCCCGCCTGCACCACGGTCACCGCCGAGTTCGACGTCCGGGCCGAGACCTACTACGGCCAGGAGGTGTACGTCGTCGGGTCGATCCCCGGACTCGGCTCCTGGAACCCGGCCGACGGCCTGCCGCTGGGCACCAACGAGGCGGACTACCCGCGGTGGGGCGGCTCCACCGCGCTACCGACCGGTACCGGGTTCGAGTACAAGTACGTGAAGATCGACGGCGCCGGCAACGTCGAGTGGGAGTCCGGAGACAACCGCGTCGCCACCGGTGACGACAGCGGAGGCGGCTGCACACGGGTCTTCACCGGGCACTGGCGCTGACCGCCCCGGCGGGCGTCCCCGCCACGGCCGCCGGTGACGGACCGGGACCACTCCCCCCGGTCGGGGCACCCCCGCGCACACTCCTTTCGCGCGGGGGTGCCCCACGTCTCTCAGTCGTCGTAGAAGACGCGCTCCATGACGGCACGGGCCCGCCGCGTGGTCCGCAGGTAGTCCTCCGTCAACTGCTCGGCGGTACCCGTCGACACCTCCTCGGCCTCCCCGGAGCCCTCACCGGCCCGGTACCCCATCGCCTCAGCCAGGGCCGCCCGCACCCGCAGGTCCGAGGGCAGCGAGTCACCGCCGCGCCCGCGCACCAGCATCACCGTCCCGCGCACCCGGGAGGCCAGCCGCCACGCCTGGTCCAGCACGGCACCGTCGTCGGCCGCCAGGAACCCGTGCGCCACGGCCGCGTCCAAGGCTTCCAGCGTCCCCGTCGTCCGCAGGTCCGGGTACTCGTGGGCGTGGCGCAACTGGATGAGCTGCGCCACCCACTCCACGTCCGAAAGCCCGCCCCGGCCCAGCTTCGTGTGCAGGGTCGGGTCCGCTCCCCGGGGCAGCCGCTCGGCCTCCATCCGCGCCTTCAGCTTGCGGATCTCCAGCACCGCCGACGGCGCCACCCCGCCCTCCGGGTAGCGCAGCGGATCGATCAGCGCGGTGAACGACGCGCACAGGTCCGCGTCGCCCGCGATCGTCTTGGCCCGCAGCAGCGCCTGGCTCTCCCACACCTGCGACCACCGGCCGTAGTAGGCGGCGTAGGAGTCCAGGGTGCGGACCACCGGACCGCTCTTGCCCTCCGGACGCAGGTCGGTGTCGACCTTCAGCGGCGGCTCCGCCGCGGGCATCTCCAGCAGGCGCGCCAGCTCCCGTACGATCGCCAGGGCCTGGCGGGTGGCGGCGCCGGTGTCCACCCCGGGCAGCGGATCGTGCACGTACATCACGTCGGCGTCGCTGGCGTAGGTCAGCTCGCCGCCGCCGAACCGGCCCATCGCCACCACGCACATCCGCGTGAGCCGCTCGCCGCCGGTCTCGGCCACGCCTCTGCCGATGGCCGCCTTCAGCGCCGCGTCGATGGTCACCGCCGCGATGTCGGTCAGAGCCGTGCCCACGTCCTGGACCGACGACACCTCCAGCAGGTCGGCGGCGGCCGTCCGAAGCAGTTCGCGGCGGCGCAGCGCCCGCAGCGCCGCCACCGACTCCTCGGCCCGCTCATAGCGGCGCAGCGCGGCGTCGGCCTCCGCTGCGAGGACCTCCGGTCTGCGGCGCACCAGGTCGGCGTCGTCGGCCAGCGTCGCGACGGAGTCGGGGGCCCGTACGAGTAGTTCGGTGACGTAGCGGCTGGTGCCCAGCAGCCAGGCCATCCGCTCGGCCACCCGCACGTCGTCGCGCAGCAGGCGCAGGTACCAGGGGGTCGTCCCCAGGGCGTCGCTCACCTGGCGGAACCCGAGCAGGCCCGCGTCGGGGTCGGGGGAGTCGGAGAACCAGCCGAGCATCACCGGCAGCAGCGTCCGCTGGATCGCCGCCCGCCGGGACACCCCCGAGGTCAGCGACCTCAGGTGCCGCAGCGCCCCTGAGGGGTCGGCGAAGCCCAGCGCAGACAGCCGCACCTCCGCCTGGTCGGGCGTGAGCCGCACCTCCTCCTCCGGCAGGCGGGCCACGGCGTTGAGCAGCGGCCGGTAGAAGAGCTTCTCGTGCAGGCGCCGCACCTCGGCCGAGACCTTCTTGCGCGCCTCGGTGAACTCCCGCACCGGGTCCGCCGTGAACCCGAGTGCCCGGCCCAGCCGCCGCAGGTGGTCGGGGCCGTCGGGGCTTCTCGGGTCGGGCATCAGGTGGGTGCGCCGCAGCTTCTCCAGTTGCAGCAGGTGCTCGGTCCGGCGCAGGAACCGGTAGGCCTCGGCCAGCCCCGCGGCGTCGCGCCGGCCCACGTACCCGTGTTCCGAGAGCGCCGCCAGGGCCTCCAGGGTGTTGCCCGAGCGCAGCCGCTCGTCCGTACGCCCGTGCACCAACTGGAGCAGTTGGACGGAGAACTCGATGTCGCGCAGCCCGCCCGGCCCCAGCTTCAGTTCGCGCTCGGCCTGGCCCGCGGGGATGTGCGCCACCACGCGGCGGCGCATCGCCTGCACGTCCTCGACGAAGTCCGTGCGGCCCGCCGCCTCCCACACCATGGGGGAGATGGCCTTGTGGTAGGCGGCGCCGAGGTCGGCGTCCCCGGCGATCGGCCGGGCCTTGAGCAGCGCCTGGAACTCCCAGGTCTTGGCCCAGCGCTCGTAGTAGGTGACGTGGCTCGACAGCGGCCGCACCAGTGGCCCGTTCTTGCCCTCCGGCCGCAGCGCCGGGTCCACCTCCCACAGCACGCCCTCGGCGTCGGTCTCGGAGGGGATGCGCATCATGGCGGTGGCCAGCCTGGTCGCGGCGCGCATCGCCGTCTGCTCCTCCACGGGCTCCCCGTCCTCGGGGACGGGGGCGGGCTCGGCCACGAACACCACGTCCACGTCGCTGACGTAGTTCAGTTCGCGTCCGCCGCACTTGCCCATGCCGATCACCGCCAGGCGGCACCGCGCGGCGTCACCGGGGTGCTCGGCGCGGGCTACGGCCAGCGCGGCGTCCAGTGTCGACGCGGCCAGCGCGGCCAGTTCGGCGGCGACCTCCTCGACCGGGCTCAGACCCGACAGGTCCCTCCCCGCCAACCGCAGCACCCGCCTGCGGTAGGCCACGCGCAGGGCGTGCTTGAGCCCGTCCAGGGACTGCCCGTCGAACACGGCCGCGACGGGTGCCGCCGCGTCCGGGTCCGCGCCCACGGTGTGCAGCAGGCCGCGCCGCAGCTCCTCCGGGGTGGGCGTGCGGGCGGCGTCGGCCCCGCGCAGCTCCCGCCAGTCGCCGGGGTGGCGCACCAGGTGGTCGGTCAGCGCCGTGCTGGTGCCCAGCACGGCGCACAGCCGGGTGCGCAGGTCGGCGTCCTCGCGCAGTGCGGCGAGCACCTCCCCGGCGTCTCCGCCGGCCTCCAGGACCCGGATCAGCCCGAGCAGGGCCTGGTCGGGGTCGGGGGCCTCGGCCAGTGCGGAGATGACGTCGGTGTCGGCCTGGGAGTCCAGACCGGCCTCCGCCAACAGTCGCAGTGCCCGGTTGCTGTCACTGAAGCCGCGCCTGGCGAGTGTGCCTGCCGTCATGGTGCTCCTACCGTCCCTTGCCACGTTTCCAAGGTAGTGCGCCCGGCGCTGGAGGCACCGGACTGCCATGCCGCTCTCTCTCACCCGGTTTCGGCGGGGGAGGGAGGACCCGGCACACAACGAAGGAGGCCATCGGCGGCGTGGGGAACGCCGCCGATGGCCTCTGAAACCTTCGCCGCAGGCCCTGACGCGCGCCCGGTGGGGCCGACCCCCAGGGGAGCACGTCAGAGCGTCGCGGGCTTAGATGTCGTAGTACAGCTCGAACTCGCGCGGGTGCGGGCGCAGGCGCAGGGAGTCGATCTCCTCGGTGCGCTTGAAGTCGATGTAGGTCTCCAGCAGGTCCTTGGTGAAGACACCGCCCTCAAGCAGGAACTCGTGGTCGGCCTCCAGGGCCTCCAGGGCCTCGTCCAGCGACGCGGGCACCGTCTTGATGGCCTGGGCCTCGGCCGGCGGCAGCTCGTAGAGGTCCTTGTCGACCGGCTCCGGCGGCTCGATCTTGTTCTTGATGCCGTCGATGCCGGCCATGAGCATGGCGGAGAAGGCCAGGTACGGGTTGGCCGACGGGTCCGGCACGCGGAACTCGATGCGCTTGGCCTTCGGGTTCGAACCGGTGAGCGGCAGGCGGATGCAGGCCGAGCGGTTGCGCTGGCTGTAGACCAGGTTGATCGGGGCCTCGTAGCCGGGCACCAGGCGGTGGTAGGAGTTCACCGTCGGGTTGGTGAAGGCGAGCAGCGCCGAGGCGTGCTTGAGCAGGCCGCCGATGTAGTACCGGGCGGTGTCGGAGAGCTGGCCGTAGCCGGACTCGTCGAAGAACAGCGGCGAGCCGTCCTTCCACAGGCTCTGGTGGCAGTGCATGCCGGAGCCGTTGTCACCGAAGAGCGGCTTGGGCATGAACGTGGCCGTCTTGCCCGCCTCGTTGGCGACGTTCTTCACGATGTACTTGTAGAGCTGCACCTTGTCGGCCTGCTGGAGCAGCGTGCCGAACTTGACGCCGATCTCGGCCTGGCCGGCGGTGCCGACCTCGTGGTGCTGGAGCTCGACCTCCAGGCCGGCCTCGATGAGGGTGCGGACCATGTCCGAGCGCAGGTCGCTGTAGTGGTCGACCGGCTCGACGGGGAAGTAGCCGCCCTTGTAGCGCGGACGGTAGCCGCGGTTGCCGCCCTCGATGGAGGAGCCGGTGTTCCAGGCGCCCTCGACGGAGTCGATCTCGTAGAAGCCGGTGTTGGCCCGGGTCTCGAACTTGACGTCGTCGAAGATGTAGAACTCGGCCTCGGGGCCGAAGAAGGCGGTGTCGGCGACGCCGGAGCCGCGCAGGTAGGCCTCGGCCTTGCGGGCGACGTTGCGCGGGTCGCGGCTGTAGGACTCCAGCGTGAGCGGGTCGTGGACGAAGAACGTCATGTTCAGCGTCTTGTGCTTGCGGAACGGGTCCAGGACGCCGGTGCTCAGGTCCGGAAGCAGCAGCATGTCGGACTCATGGATGGCCTGGAAGCCGCGGATCGAGGAACCGTCGAACATCTGGCCGTCGGTGAACGTCGACTCGTCGACGTTCTCAGTCGGGAGGGTGACGTGGTTCACGCCTCCGAACAGGTCCGTGAAACGGACGTCGAGGAACTTGACGTCCTCATTCCGGATAAAAGCGAGCACCTCGTCGACGCTGCTGAACAAAACGAACCTCCGTGCAGGTGGCTGAGACGGCTGGCTCCGGCCCGCTCCATCGCGGGCACCCGGGCGCATGCCGCCTCCCGGCTTCGTCATCGAAGCTAGAAGTGGGTGGTTTCCACACCATGTCTCTATTGTTTCCTGCATGTTACGGACTCCGACGTTGTCGCAGACCAACCGGTGTTAACAGGAGGTTCCATCGCGCCCCGGGACGAAAAGGGCGGCGCGGTAGGGCTTCGGGAGGCCCCTTGCCGCTCCGCCGCCCCGTCCGCGGAGGTGTCCGCCGGGCCGGAGCCGCACGGCTGGGAAGGGGAGGTGCGCGGTGCCGATACCGTGAAGGACATGAGTGACGAAAGGCGCAGCGGCACGGCCGCCCCCGAGGACGACTTCCGCTATCGCGGAAACCGCCTGGGCCTTCCCGAGCACGGCAGCGGGTCGGTCGCCTCCGTACCCCGACGCCTCGCGGGGCTGGCGCTGGACTGGGTCCTCTCGGTGCTGATCGCCGGTGCCGCCGTCGGAGCCGGGCTGGCCGGTCCGGTCCCCGCCTCGGCCGAGGAGGCGGTCCCCCTGGTCCAGACCGCGGCCCTGGCCGTGTTCGCCGTGATGAACCTCGTGCTGCTCACCCTCCTCGGCACCACGATCGGCAGACGCATGGCCGGGGTCGGGATCACCGCGACCGGCGAGCGCCGCTGGCCCTGGCCGGTCTCGATGGCCGTGCGCACGCTGCTGCTGTGCCTGGTCATCCCCGCCGTCGTCTACGACCGGGACACGCGCGGACTGCACGACCGCGCCGCCGGGACCGTCGCCACCCGTTACTAGGGGGTTTCGCCCCGTACCGGGGTGGCGTGTCCGCTGTCAACTGCTGTTAGCATCCGTTCACTCCCATTTTTTCGGGAAATCCCATGATCCGCCGGGTGCTCCCCGCCGCCCGCCCCCGTGGGTCTCCCACCATTCCCCGCGAAGGTCCTCATGCCTGGAAGACGTTCCGCCCCCCGTGTGCCGCGCACGTTCGCCGGAGTGCGCATGTCCGCGGGACAGTGGGTCGCGTGCATGGTCACAGCGGTGTCCATCGTCATCAGCCTCGGCGGGTACGGCTGGTACCAGGGGATCGTCGGCAACATCACCACCACCCAGGTGGACACCGACGCCTGGGACCGCCCGGTCGACGTCGAGGGCGTGATCAACCTGCTCGTCCTCGGATCCGACGTCCGCTCGGGGGAGAACGCCGCCTACGGTGACGCCGAGGGGGAGCGCCCGGACGTCATGCTCATCGCCAGCGTCAACGTCGACAGCGGGTCGGCGACCCTGGTGAACCTGCCCCGCGACCTGGTCGTCGACCTGCCCGCCTGCGAGGCCGTCGAGGGCTACGAGGGGATGGCCGCGCAGGCCGCCCAGCTCAACTCGGCGATGAACTTCGGCGGGGTGGGCTGCCAGTGGAAGGCCATCGAACAGATCAGCGGTGTGCACCTGGACCACTTCGTCATGATGGACTTCGGCGGGTTCAAGGACATGGTGGACGCCGTCGGGGGGGTGGAGATGTGCATCCCCCAGCCCGTCGACGACCCCAAGGCCCACCTGACACTGGACGCCGGACTCCAGACCCTCGACGGAGAGGAGTCGCTCGGCTTCGTCCGCTCCCGCTACGGCCAGGGCGACGGCAGCGACCTGTCCCGGATCGAGCGGCAGCAGGAGTTCATGGGGGCGCTGCTGCGCCAGGTGCTCAGCAGCGAGGTGATGACCAGCCCCGCCGCCATCACCGGTTTCCTCAGCGCGGTGACCGACTCGATCACCACCGACGAGGGCCTGACGGTCGACACCATGACCGACCTGGCCATCTCCATGCGCGAGGTCGACCTGGGCGCCGTCCAGTTCCTGACCGTCCCCAACACCCCGCACCCGGCGAACCCCAACCGGCTCGCCCTGAGCGAGCCCGCCGCCTCCGAGCTGTTCGGGGCGATCAGCTCCGGGGCCGACCTCGCCGGCGGGGACGGGGACGGGCCCGAGGGGGACGACTCGGTCGGGGACGCCCCGGACCCCTCGACGGTCACCGTCGACGTGCGCAACAACACGGGCACCACCGGCCTGGCCGGGCAGGTTCAGCTCCAGCTCCAGGCGGAGGGCTTCCAGGTTCCCAGCACCGGCAACCCCGAGGTCCGCTTCCCCGACGTGACCACCGTCTACTACGGCCCCGGGGACGAGGCCGCCGCGGAGCTGCTGGCCGGCGGCCTGGCCGACGCCGTGACCGAGGAGGTGCCCGAAGGGCTGCCCTACACCCTCGAACTCGTCATCGGTCCGGACTGGACCGACCCCGGAGGGGACTCCTCCCTCACCGAGGAGCTGGGCGCGATCACCGCCGAGGAGGAAGCGGCACAGAGCGCCTGCTGACCTCCACCGGGCTCCTACGGCTTCCCCGTACCGGGTCGACGACAGGGGGACGGACGCCGTCTCGTTCCCCCGGCAGGGTCCGCCGGACGGAAAACGTGTTGACCGAGCGGCGGCCGTCCGGTTGCCTTGGAGGCATGTACTTCCAGGCCCTGATCTACCTCTAGGAACACGGCGCCCCCGGGGCGCCCCGCGCCGTCCGCCGAGGACAGGCGCCCGTCAGTCCTACCCGTAGACAGCCCCTGGAGAGACCACATGACCCGTCGCTTGCACATCGCCATGGTCGGAGTCCCCGCCGTGAGCCACGTCCTGCCCAGCCTGGAGATCATCCGGGAACTGGTCGACCGCGGCCACCGCGTCACCTACGCCAACGACCCCGTGGACCGTGTCGGAGAGCTGATCGCCTCGACCGGTGCCGAACTCGTCCGCTTCACGACCACCCTGCCCACCGGGGACGGGGAGTGGGCCGACGATCCGATCGAGGGGATGGACATCTTCCTCGACGACGCGATCAACTCCCTGCCGGTCCTGCGCGACTTCTACGACGGCGACCGCCCCGACGTGTTCCTGTACGACATCGGCGGCTACTCCGCCCGGGTCCTGGGGATCTGCTGGGGTATTCCGTCCATCCAGCTCTCCCCGACCTACGTGGCCTGGGCGGGCTACGCCGACACCGTCATGGAGTGGTTGCGCACGCAGCCCGGTGCGGCCGAGTACCACGCCAAATTCGATGCCTGGCTGGCCGAGAACGGGATCACGGACCTGGACCACTCGAACTTCGCCGGGGCGCCGGACCGGGCCCTGGCGTTGATCCCGCGTGAGATGCAGCCGCACGCCGACACCGTCTCCGACGCCGTGACGTTCGTGGGCCCCTGTCTCGGACGGCGGGAGGAGCAGGGCACCTGGACCAGGCCCGCCGACGCGGAGCACGTCCTCCTGGTCTCCCTCGGGTCGGCCTACACCAACCTGCCCGGGTTCTACCGGGAGTGCCTGAGGGCCTTCGGCGACCTGCCCGGCTGGCACGTGGTGCTCCAGGTCGGCAAGCACGTGGGCGGCGACGGGCTGGGGGACCTCCCGGCCAACGTCGAGGTGCACTCCTGGGTGCCGCAGTTGGACATCCTCCGGCAGGCGGACGCCTTCGTCACCCATGCGGGGATGGGGGGCTCCAGCGAAGGCCTGTACACGGCCACACCGATGATCGCGGTGCCCCAGGCGGTCGACCAGTTCGACAACGCCGACCGCCTCCAGGAGGCCGGGGTGGCGCGCCGGATCGACACCGAAGACGCCACGGCAGAGACGCTGCGCGCGGCCCTGCTCGAACTGGCCCCGGACCCGGACGTGGCCGAGCGGCTGGCCGGGATCAGCTCCCGGCTCCAGGAGGGCGGCACCTCCTACGCGGCCGACCTCATCGAGGCCGAAGCCACCGCGTAGCACCCCCGGCACCGTCCCCCTCACGGCGGTGCGCCGCCCCTCCCCGGGCGCGGTGGTCGTGTCGGGGACGGCGGTCACGGAAGCGGGTGGTGGGGGCGTCGGAGAGGCGGTTGGCGGTCACGATCTGACACCGTACGTGTCGTTGGGGTAACATCCGGCGGTACGTCCGCCGCCCCTCGGTGCCGTGCCCCGGCGGACGCCCTTCCCCGTCCCAGACCGGATCACAGGTGCTCGCGTGGCTCGCAGAACGCTCTCCCTCCTCACCGGACCCGGTACCGGAGCGTCCCGCGCCCGGTGGGCCGCCCTCGCCGTCGCCGCCGTGCTCGTCGCCGTGGGCCTGGTCGCCTACCTGGGCTACACGGCCCTCGGCGTCCGTACCGAGGAGGTCGACACCGACGCCTGGGGCGACCGCCCCGTCCGCGTCGAGGGCATGCGCACCGTCCTGGTGCTGGGCACCGACGAGAGGGCGCCGGAGCACGCCGCCTACAGCCGTGAGCACGGTGTCCGGCCCGACGTCCTGGTCCTGGTCGGTGTCGACATCGACCGCGGCGCCGTGACCATGGTCAACCTGCCGCGCGACCTCGTCGTGGACATCCCGCCCTGCCCGGCCGTGCGGGGGTACGGCGGCTGGTCCGGGGGACAGGACCAGATCAACCACGCCATGCGCTACGGCGGTCTGGACTGCCAGGGGCGCACGGTGGAGTCGGCTACCGGTGTGCACCTGGACCACATGGTCGCGGTGGACTTCGCGGCCTTCGAGCGGATGGTGGACACCCTGGGCGGGGTCACACTGTGCGTACCCGAGCCCATCGACGACCCCAGGGCCGAACTGCGGCTCGACGCCGGGGAGCAGGAACTCGACGGGCGCCAGGCGCTGGGACTGGCCCGCTCGCGCGCCAGCACCGAGTTCGGCAGCGACCTGGGGCGCATCCGGACCCAGCAGCGGCTCATCGGCGCCCTCCTGCGCGAGGTGGCCGAGGGCGAGGTCATGTCCAGCCCGGCCGCGCTGTACGCCTTCGTCGACACGGTCACCGACCACATGGTGACCGACGACCGCCTCACGGTGGAGGCGATGGCGGAACTGGCGGCCGCGATGCGCGAGGCCGACCTGTCCCGGATGACCACGGTGACGGTGCCGGTGCGCGACCACCCCTGGAACCCGAACAAGGTCGTTCTCGACGAGCCCGCGGCGACCGCCCTGTTCACGGCGGTGGCGACGGGGCGGGCCCTGCCCGGGGCCGGGGACGCCACCCCCTCCGCGCCCTCCACCTCCTCGGAAGCGCCCCCGGCCGTGCCGTCGCAGGCGCCAGACGGTCTCCTGACCGGGCTGGAGGCGGCCTCGGCCGACCTCGACACCGTCTCCTGCCAGTGACACCCGGTCCGCGCACACGGGAGAGCGGGGCCGCCGAACACCGGCGGCCCCGCTCGGGGAACGTGCGGGTCAGCCGGCCTGGCCGCGCATCCCCCGGGGCATCTTGGCGTTCCGGGGCATGGGTCCCTTGGGCATCTGCATGGCCGGGGGCAGTGCCTTGAGCCGGTAGATGAGCTCGGCGACCATGGACTTGTCCAGGGTGCGCGGCAGCTTGAGCAGCGTCCTCTGGAGCTTGTCCAGTGGGACCTGGCCCTCGCCGTTGCCGACCTTGAAGTCGTAGATGTGGATGTCGTGCGCCACGCGCGAGACCCGCTTCTTCTCCCCGGCGATCAAGCCGCGCAGCCGGTTCGGGTCGCCCTCGCCGACCAGGATCACGCCGGGCCGGCCGACCACGCGGTGCACCACGTCCATCTGCTTGTTGGCGGCGACACCGGCCTCCATGGTCCAGTTGCCGCGCATGTTCTCCAGGATCGCCATCCCGGCGCCCAGGCGGCCGTCCAGCATCGTGTACTGGACGCGCTGTGCCGACCGCGTGAAGATGATGAAGCCCACCAGGAGCGCCACCGGGATGCCGGTGAGCGGCCAGATGATCCAGGAACCGGTCCAGATGCCGATCACGACGAACACCGCGAGGATGAGGACCGCGACCGCGGCGGCGATCGGGATCGTGCGCGGGCTCTGCTGGTGGACGACCTTGGCGACCATGCCGATCTGCTTGAGCCGTCCGGGCTGCCGGTCGGCCGTCTTCTCGGAACCCTGCTTTTTCGCCATCGTGCTCTCAGGCAGCGTGCACCGACGGTGTCGGCGGGGAAGGGCGTCCCTGGGCTGCCTTGCCTCCTCTTCGCGGTCGACCTGTGTGCGGCGCCATCGGGCGCCAACGAGCCGGGCGCCTCACCACACCAGGATAGGCGGCCGCTCGCGGGGGTGCGGAACGGTGGCCCGGGAGCCACCGTTCCAGCTTGGTTACGACTGTGGTGATATGCCCTAGAGTGTGGCGTTCGTCGTAGCGGCAGCCTCGGCGTCCCGCTTCTCCCGCGCCTGCTTGTACAGGCGTCCGGCACGGTAGGAGGAGCGCACGAGCGGACCGGACATGACCCCGGCGAAGCCGATCCTCTCGGCCTCCTCGCCCAGTTCGGCGAACTCCTGCGGCTTCACCCAGCGGTCGATCGGGTGGTGCAGCTTGGAGGGGCGCAGGTACTGGGTGATGGTCAGCAGGTCGCACCCGGCCCCGTGGAGGTCGCGCATGGCCTCGACCACCTCCTCCGTCGTCTCGCCCATGCCCAGGATGAGGTTGGACTTGGTGACCAGGCCGTCCTCGCGGGCGCGGGTGATCACCTCCAGGGAGCGCTCGTAGCGGAACCCGGGGCGGATGCGCTTGAAGATCCGCGGCACGGTCTCCACGTTGTGGGCCAGTACCTCCGGGCGCGCTCCGAACACCTCGGCCAGTTGCTCCGGGTCGGCGTTGAAGTCCGGGATGAGCAGCTCGACCCCGGTGCCGGGGTTGAACTCGTGGATCTTGCGCACCGTCTCGGCGTACAGCCACGCGCCGCCGTCGTCCAGGTCGTCGCGGGCCACACCGGTCACCGTGGCGTAGCGCAGCCCCATCGCCTGGACGGACTCGGCGACCTTGGTCGGCTCCATGCGGTCCAGCGGGCTGGGCTTGCCCGTGGCGATCTGGCAGAAGTCGCAGCGCCGGGTGCACTGGTCGCCGCCGATGAGGAACGTGGCCTCCCGGTCCTCCCAGCACTCGTAGATGTTGGGGCACCCGGCCTCCTGGCAGACGGTGTGCAGGCCCTCCTTCTTCACCAGGGACTGGAGTTCGGTGTACTCCGGCCCCATGTGCGCCTTGATCTTGATCCACGGCGGCTTCTTCTCGATGGGGGTCTCGCTGTTGCGCGCCTCCAC
Source organism: Nocardiopsis sp. LOL_012 (assembly GCF_048060475.1). Classification (NCBI taxonomy): domain Bacteria; kingdom Bacillati; phylum Actinomycetota; class Actinomycetes; order Streptosporangiales; family Nocardiopsidaceae; genus Nocardiopsis; species Nocardiopsis sp. LOL_012. Next base: position 58,573 of record NZ_JBHMIV010000009.1, read on the forward strand.
GCGCAGCAGCTTGCGGCCCTCAGGAGCGATGGTCAACGTGAACCCGTTCCCTTCTGTGCCCCGCACCGGGGCGCCCGCACCCCTCGTGGGGGCCGTGTGTACCCCGGCCGGGGCCGGTGGCTCGTGCGGTCCGGATGGTCATCCGCGGGCGCCGGCGAGCAGCCCGGCGCCGTCGGTGTGGCTGTAGCCCTTCGCGCCGAGGGCGTCCGCCAGGTGCCGTTCGAGGTGTGGCCGCACCTCGGAGACGGGCACGTCGCGGCCGAGCTCGGCGGTGATCGACGTGGTGTCGGCGTCGGAGATCCCGCACGGGACAATCCGGTCATACCATGACAAGTCATTATCGCAGTTCAGTGCGAGCCCGTGCATACCGACCTTGCGGGCGATACGGCAGCCGATCGCCGCGATCTTGCGCTCGATGAGCCCGCGCCCGGGGTCGGCGTCCAGCCACACACCGGTCCGGCCCTCCACCCGCCGTCCGGCCAGGCCGAACTCCGCGATGGTGCCGATGACGGCCTCCTCCAGCATGCGGACGTAGGCGATCACGTCGATGGGGTCGCGCAGCCTGACGATGGGGTACACCGTCAACTGCCCCGGCCCGTGCCAGGTGATCTTGCCGCCGCGGTCGATGTCGACGACGGGCGCCCCCGGGTCGCTCAGAGGACGGTCCCACGCGCCGGTGCGCTTGCCCGCCGTGTACACCGGCTCGTGCTCCAGCAGCAGGACCGTGTCGGCCACATCGTCGGCGACACGGCGCTCGTGCAGCCGCTTCTGCAGGTCCCAACCCTGGTGGTACGGGACCGGCGTATCGCCCATCCACGCGTAAACGAGATCACTCACGCCCTCAACCTTACGCGCCGGAACGCAAACGCGGTGGGGTCGCGATGTCGGATAGCGCACTGCCGGCCCCGGTACGCAAGGGGGAATAGCCCTCCTCCCCGAGGCGTTCGGGCAGCACCTGCGGATTTTTCTCGGTCTTTTTCAGCGAAAGCCCTGCGGAGGGGCTCCGGCTCTTCTAGGTTGTGTGTGGGGCAAGGAACTCCTCGTCAACGAGAGGTCACCTTGGGTGATCGCCGTTGTGGTGAGTGCGCCTTCCCCGCAGACCTTTGATGATGGGGATCATCAGGGGATGGTGATTGGTGGGGTAAGGAACGGGGCGGTGCCACGGCACCGCCCCGTTCTCCGTTGTCCGGGAGCCGGGCACACCGGCCCGACGCGAAGGGCCGGACACCGTCCACGGCATCCGGCCCGCTGCGACGGGGAAGCGGTGTCCCTACAGGCCCAGGTCGGCCTCGAAGGCGCCCTCCTCCAGGCGCTCCTTCACCTGCTGGAGGAAGCGGCCCGCGTCGGCGGCGTCGATCAGGCGGTGGTCGTGCGACAGCGACAGGTACACCATCGAGCGGACCGCGATCACCTCGCCGCCCACCGCCGGGTCCTCCACCACGACCGGCCGCTTGACGACCGCGCCGGTGCCCAGGATCGCCACCTGCGGCGTGTTGATGATCGGCGTGCCGAACAGGGCGCCGCTGCCGCCCGTCTCGGCGATGGTGAACGTCCCGCCCCGCAGGTCCTCCGGCGTCAGGTTCCCGGTGTGCGCGCGCTCGGTTACCGCGCGGATGCCGCGGGCCAGGTCACTGAGGCCCAGAGCGCCGGCCTCCTTGATCACCGGGACCAGCAGGCCCCGGTCGGTGTCCACCGAGACACCCAGGTTCTCCACGTCGTGGTAGCTGATCTCCTCGTCCTCGACCACCGCGTTGAGCTTGGGGTTGGTCCGCAGCGCCTCGACGGCGGCCAGCGCGAAGAAGGGGAAGAAGTCCAGCGGGGCGCCCGTGCGCTCGGTGAAGGCCCGACCCTCTTGCTCGCGCAGACGCGCGATCTTCGTGACGTCCACCTCGATGACCTGGGTGGTCTCGGCCGCCGTGTTGAGCGACTCCACCATGCGGTCGGCGATGTAGCGGCGCAGACGGCTCATCTTCTCGGTGCGCCCGCGCAGTGAGGTGTCGGTGGCGCCCTTGCGTGTGGCCGAGGAGGGTGCGGCGGGGGCCGAGGCGCGTGCGGCTGCGGCCTTGCGCTCCTCGGCGGCCCTGAGTACGTCCTGCTTGCGGATGCGTCCGCCCACACCGCTGCCCTGGAGGCGGCTGAGGTCGACGCGGTGCTCGGCGGCCAGCTTGCGGACCAGCGGCGTCACGTACGCCTCGGTCACGGCGTCGGTGCCCGAGGCGCGACCGGTTCCGCTGAGGGTCTCGATGTCCACGGAGGGGGCCCCGCCGAAGTCCTCGGGGCTCTCCTTCGGCTCGGGGGCGGCCTGGGGCTCGGGCTCCGGCTCGGGCTCCTTCTCGGCGGGCTTCTCCGCGGCGGGCTCCGGCTCGGGGGCGGACTCGGCGGCCGGGGCGCTCTCGGGCTCGTCCGCGGACTCTCCCTCGCCGCCGATGACCGCGATCCTCGCGCCGATCTCCACGGTCTCGTCCTCTTCGGCGAGGATCTTGGTGAGTACGCCCGCGACGGGGGAGGGGATCTCGGTGTCCACCTTGTCGGTGGAGACCTCAAGGAGCGGCTCGTCTACCTCGACGGTGTCGCCCACGTTCTTCAGCCACTGGGTGACGGTGCCCTCGGTGACGCTCTCACCCAGGGCCGGCATGGTGACCTCGGTCTCCGGGCCTCCGGAAGGGGCGGCCTGGGGCTCGGGCTCCGGCTCGGGCTCCTTCTCGGCGGGCTTCTCCGCGGCGGGCTCCGGCTCGGGGGCGGACTCGGCGGCCGGGGCGCTCTCGGGCTCGTCCGCGGACTCTCCCTCGCCGCCGATGACCGCGATCCTCGCGCCGATCTCCACGGTCTCGTCCTCTTCGGCGAGGATCTTGGTGAGTACGCCCGCGACGGGGGAGGGGATCTCGGTGTCCACCTTGTCGGTGGAGACCTCAAGGAGCGGCTCGTCTACCTCGACGGTGTCGCCCACGTTCTTCAGCCACTGGGTGACGGTGCCCTCGGTGACGCTCTCACCCAGGGCTGGCATGGAAACGGAAGTCGGCATGGGTTCCTCGTTGGGTCTGGGCGCGGAATCTGCCCAACGCCTTGACTGGGCAGCGCGAATGTGGCGGGGGGCGGGCCGCCGGGGCCCGCCCCCCGGGTGGTGCGGTCAGTCGTGGACGTGCAGCGGCTTGCCCGCGAGCGCCAGGTGCGCCTCTCCCAGCGCCTCCGACTGGCTCGGGTGCGGGTGGAGGAGCTGTGCGACCTCGGCGGGCAGCGCCTCCCAGTTGTAGATCAGTTGGCCCTCGGCGATGAGCTCGCCGACCCGGCTGCCGACCATGTGGACCCCCAGGACCGGACCGTCCTTCTCGGCGATGACCTTCACCGCGCCCTGCGTCTGCAGGATCTGGCTCTTTCCGTTGCCCGCGAGGTTGTAGTTCATCTCGACGACGTCGTGGCCGCGCTCCTTGGCCGCCTTGGTGGTGAGGCCGACCGAGGCCACCTCGGGCTCGCAGTAGGTGACGCGAGGGACACCGTCGTAGTCGATCGCGGGCGGGTTCTGCCCGGCGATGTGCTCGGCGACGAAGATGCCCTCGGCGAAGCCGACGTGGGCGAGCTGGAGGGTCGGGATCAGGTCGCCCACGGCGTAGACGTTGCCGACACCGGTGTGCAGGTTCTCGTCCACCGTGACGAAGCCGCGCTCCAGCGCGATGCCCTGCTCCTCGTAGCCCAGCCCCTCGGAGACCGGGCCGCGGCCGATGGCGACCAGCAGGATCTCGGCCTCCAGCGTCTTGCCGCCCTTGAGGGTGACAGTGACACCGGAGCCGGTGGTCTTGACCGACTCGAAGGGGGTGCCCAGCTCGTACTTGATCTTGCGCTTGCGGAAGGCCCGCTCCAGCAGCTTGGAGCTGGACTCCTCCTCGGCCGGGACCAGGTGGGGCAGGGCCTCGACGATGGTGACGTCGGTGCCGTAGGAGCGCCACACGCTGGCGAACTCCACACCGATCACACCGCCGCCCAGGACGATGGCGGACCCGGGAACGCGGTCCAGGCCCAGAGCCTGGTCGCTGGTCATCACCTTCTCGCCGTCGATGTCCAGGCCCAGGGTCTTGGGCTGGGAACCGGTCGCCAGGACGATGTTGCGGCCCTTGTAGACCGCCCCGTCCACGGTGACCTCGTCGGCGCCGGTGAGCTTGCCCTCGCCCTCGACCACGGTGATCTTGCGGGACTTGACCAGACCGGTCAGGCCCTTGTACAGACCGCCGATCACCTTGTCCTTGTACTTGTGGACCGCCTCGATGTCGATGCCCTCGAAGGTGGCCTTGACACCGAAGGCCTCGCTCTCCTTGGCGGAGTCGGCGACCTCGGCCGAGTGCAGGAGCGCCTTGGTGGGGATGCAGCCGCGGTGCAGGCAGGTGCCGCCCAGCTTGTCTTTCTCGATCAGGACGACGCTCATGTCGAGCTCCGCGGCGCGCAGGGCGGCCGCGTAGCCGCCGCTGCCGCCGCCGAGGACGACGAGGTCGAATGTGCCGCCGCTCTCACTCACGGGAACGAACTCCTTGTTCAGTGGCTGGTGGTTGCCGGGTTGGACGCGGACCCGGAGCGGGCGTCGGGGGGACGGTGCCCAGGCCGCGGGGGACCGAGGCGGGGCGTCCTCCGGCTCATGGAAGCGACGCCCCGCCCCGGGGGTCACATGGCGGCGTACTCCTCGGCGAGGCGGACCAGCGTGCGGGTGCCCGCACCGGTGCCTCCCTTGGGGGTGTAGCCGTGGGGGCCGCCCTGGTTGAAGGACGGTCCCGCGATGTCGAGGTGCGCCCAGGCGACGCCCTCCTCGATGAACTCCTTGAGGAACACGCCGGCGGAGAGCATGCCGCCCCAGCGCTCCGCGGACACGTTCGCGATGTCGGCGACGGAGGAGTCCAGGCCCGAGCGCAGCTCCGCCGGGAGCGGCATCGGCCAGGCGGCCTCGCCCGCGGTGCCGGCCGCGGCGGTGACTTGCTCGCGCACCTCGTCGCCGTTGGCCATGACCGCGAACACGCGGGCCCCGAGCGCGACGAGCTGCGCGCCGGTCAGCGTTGCGATGTCCACGATCAGGTCCGGTCCGTCCTCCTGGGCGCGCACCAGGGCGTCGGCCATGACCAGGCGCCCCTCGGCGTCGGTGTTGAGCACCTCCACCGTCTTGCCGCCGTAGATGCTCAGGACGTCGGAGGGCCGCTGCGCGGTGCCGCTGGGCATGTTCTCCGCCACGGCCAGGTAGCCGACGACGTTGACCTTCAGCTCCAGGGCGGCGATGGCGCGCATCGCCGCGAGCACGGCGGCAGCGCCGGCCATGTCGGACTTCATCCAGTCCATCGAACCCGCGGGCTTGAGGGACAGGCCGCCCGAGTCGAAGGTGATGCCCTTGCCGACGAAGGCGATGGTCTTGGTCGCCTTCGGGTGGGAGTGGGCCAGGCGGACCAGGCGCGGCGGGTTCACCGAACCCTGGCCGACCCCGGTCAGGCCGCCGTAGCCGCCCTCGGCCAGTGCCCGCTCGTCCAGGACCTCGATCGCCAGACCGTCCTGCGCGGCGGCCTCCTGGGCCGCGGCGGCCAGGTCCTCGGGGACCAGGTCGGCGGGGGCCGTGTTGACGAGGTCGCGGGTGAGGCAGACCGCGTCGGCCAGGACCCCGGCGCGCTCCACGGCCTCGGCGGCGCCGTCGGCGCCCGAGACCACGCTCAGGGAGGTGTACCGTCCGCTCGCGGGCTCCGTCCTCCCCGCGGTGCGGTACCGGTCGTAGGAGTAGGCGCCCAGACGTGCTCCGAGCGCCGCCGAGCCCGCCTCCGCGGCGGTGTCGGCGGGCAGGGCCAGCGCGACGCGGCCCGCGCCCTCCGGGCGTGCGGCCAGGGACCGCAGGGCGGCCCCGGCGGCACGGGACAGGACTTCGGAGTCGACGGCGCCGTCGCGGGGGGCCGGTCCGAGACCGACCGCGACCACGACCGGGGCCGTCACGGCTCCGAGGGAGGCAAGGGTGTGCACCTCCTCGGGGGCGCCGCTCGCTCCCAGGAGCGACAGGGTCGTGCCGAGGCCGCCGGAGAAGGCGGCGTCGACGTCACGAGCGCCCGATGCTGGCTCCGGAGTCTCGCCTCCGGAGTGGTAGCCGACGACGATCGCGTCGGCGTCGAGCGAACTGGGGGACTCCGTAATTACTGACAACGACGTGCTCACATCCCCGATGCTAGTCGTCCCACGTACGCGCGGGCGACGCGGCACCCCGTGCCCCCGGGGCCCCTGGCGCGGCACTCCGAGGGGGAGGGGAGGCCGGTCGGGGCCCGGGGCGGCCCTCTCGCGCGTGCCCCGCGAGGGGGGATCTGGCCGCTGGTGGAGGGTGCCACAGGGGGTTCCTGGACGCGTCCCCGGCCGGTCCGGGCCGCACCCGGGGGCGCTGTGAAAAAATGTGACCAGGGTGACACCTCCTCTCGGAGGCCGCCGGATCCCGGTGAGGTCCCGGAGCTGCCCCGTCAGCTCCAGGAGGCGACGGCGGCCGCCACCACCAGTGCGGACGCGCCCCCGGACTCCGCGAGCGCCCCGAGTACATCACCCGTCACACCGCCCAGGCGGCGCACCGCGCGCCGCAGCAGTACGCCCGCCACCGCCAGTGCGGCCACCGCCCCCGCGGCGCAGGCCGCCGCCGTCCACGGCGTGTGCGCCCAGCCCGCCGCGCACACCGCCGCCGTGACCGCGCACGCCGCCGTCGCCGCCGGGGCGCGCACCGTTCCCGCCACCATCGCCCCCAGTCCGTCGGTGCGGGCCGAGGGCACCCGCGGCGTGCACGCCAGGGTCACCGCCAGCCGCCCGGCCGCCCACGCCGAGGCCGCTCCGGCGACGGCCGCCGCCGGGGAGGCTTCGACCATCTGCCCCAGGGCCAGCACCTGGGCACCCAGGACCACCACCAGGGTGACCACCCCGAACGGGCCGATGTCGGAGCGCCGCATCACTTCCAGGGCCCCCGAGGCGGGCCGACCGCTGCCCAGGCCGTCGGCCAGGTCGGCCAGCCCGTCCAGGTGCAGGCCCCGGGTCAGCAGCGCCCCCAGACCGACGCCCAGCAGCGCGGCCAGCGCGTCCGACAGCCCGGCCGCCGCGCCCGCCGCCGCGACCGCGCCGACCACCGCGCCCAGGAGCGCGCCCAGCGGGGCGGCCCAGAACATCGCCCACCCCGCCACGGCGCGGTCCACGCGCTCCACCCGCACCGGCACCACGGTGAACGTGCCCAGGGCCATCCGCGCGCCCGCGGCGGCGTCGCCGCTCACGGAAGCTCCAGCACGCGCCCGGCCACCGTCAGCACGACCTCTTCGGACTCGGCGGCCACCCACTGGTTGAGCGTGCCCAGCCGGTCCCGGAACAGCCGTCCGGCGCGGGTCATGGGGACCACGCCCGAGCCCGCCTCGTTGGTCACCCCCACCACGTAGGCCCGCGTGGACCGCCAGGCCTCCACCAGGGCCCGCAGTTCGTCCTCCAGGCGTTCCTCGGCGTCGGAGGGGGGCGCAGCCCGCCACAGCCCGTGCCGTCCCATCGCGTCGGTCAGCCAGGTGCCCAGGCAGTCCACCAGGACGGCGCCGCGCGCCCCCTTGAGCAGCGACACCAGGTCGGTGGTCTCCTCGGTCGTCCACCACCAGGGGCGGCGCCGGACGTGCAGGGCGACCCGCTCGGCCCACTCGGGGTCGACCTCCGGGTCGGCGGCGGGGCCCGTGGCGGCGTAGGCCACCCGGGGCTCGGCGGTCAGGCGCAGTTCCGCCTCGGTGGACTTGCCCGACCGGACCCCGCCGGTGACCAGGACGCGGTGCGGGCCGTGGGGCCGCGAGTCGGGCCAGACCGAGGGCGGACACGAGAGGACGTGGCCGTCGCTGGGGGCGAAGGCGCCCCACAGGCGGGCGCGGCGGGCGAACTCGGCGGGGGAGCGGACCCGGTGGTCGCCCCCCACCGCCACCACGGCGGTGGTCGTCCCGATCACCCCCGAACGGCGCAGTTCACCGATCACCTCGGGGCGCCGGACCGCGTCGACGATCACCGTGTCCACCTGCTGGGGCGGGGCCGCGGAGGACGAGGCGGGGGCGTCGCCGGGGCGTTCCCACACGGGCGGTGTCTCGGGCAGCGGACCCGGTATGGAGCGCGCGTACAGGAGGCGGCCGCCGCTGGGCCCCTCCACCAGGGTGCCGTCCGGGGTGGGGGTGACCGTGTAGGCGGGCGGGACCGTCCCCACGGCCCCCTCCTCGCGGATACGGAAGCCGTCGTCGACGGTCACGCGCAGGGGCAGGCGGCGCTCCGCCTGCGCCAGGTTGCAGGACGAGCAGGTGCACTGCGGGGCCGGCCAGCCGGCCTGGCCCGCCGTGCCCAGGAATCGGATACGCACGCGAGCAGTAAACAGCATCGGAGGCCGAACCTTCGTTAAGCTCGAAACCGCGAAGCGGTGACCGGCACTGTGACATTCGCGACGAAGGGCGGTCGGACATGGCGTGGACCTGGCGATACCTCACGGCCGACGGAGGGGCTCCGGCTCAGGGTGAGCCGTCCTCGGAGCAGTTCCCCTCGCGCGGCGACGCGGAGAGCTGGCTGGGGGAGCACTGGCGCACGCTCAGCGACGGCGGCGTGGGCCGGGTCGCCCTGCTGGACGGCGACCGCGAGGTCTACGAGATGAGCCTGGAACCCGTCCAGTGACCTTGCGGCCCTCCCGGCGCGCGGCCGGGAGGGCCGGTGCGCCTACCGGCCGCGGACGTTCTCCGGGCTCACGGTCAGGGCCGGGTCGCGCTTGACGCTCTCGCCCAGCACCTCGTCGATGCGGGCGAGCAGGTCGGCCTCCAGCTTCACCCCGGCCGCCTGGACGTTGTCCGCCACCTGTTCGGGGCGGGAGGCGCCGATGATGGCCGCGGACACATTGCTGTTCTGCAGGACCCAGGCCACGGCGAGCTGCGGCAGCGACAGCCCCGCCTCGGCGGCCAGCGGCTCCAGCTGCTGCACCTTCTCCAGCAGTGCCTCGTTCCCGGTCAGCCCGGCGACGAAGTGGCCGTGCTTCGGGTCGGCCGCCCGTGACCCGGCCGGCGCTTCCCGTCCCGGCTTGTACTTGCCGCTGAGCACGCCGCCGGCGATGGGCGACCAGACGATCTGGCCGAGCCCCTCCCGCTCGCACAGGGGGACCACCTCGGATTCGATGACCCGCCACAGCATGTTGTACTGCGGCTGGTTGGAGACGATGCGGTCGAAGCCCATCTCGTCGGCGATCCTGAGCGCGCGCTCGATCTCCTCGGCGCGCCACTCGGACACCCCGACGTAGAGGACCTTGCCCTGGCGGACGAGGTCCTCGAAGGCCCGCATGGTCTCCTCCAGCGGGGTGGTGTAGTCGAACCGGTGCGCCTGGTAAAGGTCCAGGTAGTCGGTGCCCAGGCGGCGCAGGGAGTCCTCCACGCCCCTGACGATGTGCTTGCGCGACAGGCCCTTGTCGTTCCTGCCCTCGCCCATGGGCCAGAAGACCTTGGAGAAGATCTCCAGTCCGTCTCGGCGCTCGCCCTTGAGCGCCCGCCCCAGGACCTCCTCCGCCCTGCCCTGGGCGTAGACGTCGGCGGTGTCGAACGTGGTGATGCCCGCGTCCAGAGCGGCGCGGACGCAGGCCAGGGCGGTCTCCTCCTCGACCTGGGAGCCGTGGGTGAGCCAGTTGCCGTAGGCGATCTCGCTGATGATCAGGCCGGTGCTGCCAAGGTGCCGAAAGTCCATGGGCAGCACTGTAACCGGGTGCGGCCGGGACACCGGCGTGTGGGAACGCTCCCATGGGTGGGGCGCCGCCGACACGGCGAAGGGCCGGTGCGGCGCACCGGCCCTGCTCGCGTTCGGGCCGCCTCAGCGCGCGCCGCGCGGCGTGGGGTCCTCGCGGACCCTGATCCGGGGCTTGGGCAGGCGCAGGCGGCGGAACTGGAGCTGGCGCATGGCCGCGTACATGCCCACCCCCCTGACCATGGGGTCGTCGGGGAAGTACTCGGCGGCGCGCCGTTTGACCGTGCGCCCCACGAAGAACCCCTCGACGAGGATCGTCACCATCATCAGCGGCCACAGGACGTAGGCCACACCGATCTGGAAGAGCGGCATCTCGACGAACAACAGGACAACGATGAGGATCGAGAAGGGAAGGAAGAACTCACTGGCGCTGCGGCGGGAGTCGACGAAGTCGCGCGCGTAGGCGCGCGCCTCCCCCAGGTCGGCCTGGCGGAAGTACTTCTCCTCGCCCTGCGGGACACCGGGCATGCGGCGGGCCGTGGCCCCCCGGCCGCCCTTCCCGCCCTGGCGCTCCAGGCGCTCGCGGTAGGCCCGGTAGGCCTCCTTGCGGTTCTCGGGCACCTTGTGCGGCCTGCGCAGGTCTGGTTCGGACTCCCTGCGCTTCGGGGTCGGGACGCCCTTCTTGGGCGTGTATCCCTTAGGTTGGGTGGCCTCAGCGGACTCGTGGCTAGCGGATTCGGAAGATGGCGAATCCGCGGCTGCGGAAGTGGAGCGACGTCGGAACACACCCTCAGGGTAGCCGGTCACGGCTTTATGGCGACCGTGGGCCAGACCGCGTAGGGTTGGGCAAAGCGCCCTCTGGGAACAGCCGATATACGCACCGAGAAGGGGACGGCCACGCGGATGAGCGTGTTTCAGCGACTTTCCATGATCTTCAAGTCCAAGGCCAACAAGGCCATGGACTCGGTCGAGGACCCTCGGGAGACCCTCGACTACTCGTACCAGAAGCAGCTTGAGCTGCTGCAGAAGGTGCGCCGCGGTGTGGCGGACGTCGCCACCTCCCGCAAGCGCGTCGAACTCCAGATCCAGCAGCTCGAACAGCAGTCCGACAAGCTCCAGAACCAGGGCCGTGCCGCCCTGGAGCAGGGCCGCGAGGACCTCGCCCGCGAGGCCCTGACGCGCCGCTCCGGGCTCGACAGCCAGATCAGCGGCCTGCGCGAGCAGCACGCCAACCTCCAGAACGAGGAGCAGAAGCTCACGACGGCGGCCCAGCGCCTCCAGGCCAAGGTGGACGCCTTCCGCACGCGCAAGGAGACCATCAAGGCCAACTACACCGCCGCCCAGGCACAGTCGCAGATCGGGGAGGCCTTCTCCGGCATCTCCGAGGAGATGGGCGACGTCGGCATGGCGGTCCAGCGCGCCGAGGACAAGACCGCGCAGATGCAGGCCCGCGCGGGTGCCGTCGACGAGCTCCTCGCCTCCGGGGCCCTGGACGACGTCACCGGCGAGTCCAAGGACGACATCCAGGCCGAGCTCGACCGCATGGCCAGCACCACCGGCGTCGACGCCGAGCTGGAGCGGATGAAGTCGGAGCTGGGCCAGGGGGACGCCTCCACCACCCGGCAGATCGAGGGCGGCAACACCAAGGAGGGCTCATGATCGTCCGGATTATGGGTGAGGGCCAGCTCGACCTCACCGACGCCGACCTCGACCTGCTGAACTCCTTCGACTCCGCGCTGGAGGGGGCGATCGAGTCCGGCGACGAGGACGCGTTCCGCCAGGCGCTGCACGACCTGCTGGCCAAGGTGCGCGAGCACGGCAGCCCGCTGGCCGCCGACGCCCTCGAACCGTCCCAGTTCATCCTCCCCCCGGCCGACGCCACCATGGAAGAGGTCCGGGACATGCTCCAGGACGACGGCCTCATCCCCGGCTAGCCGAGCCCGGCCCCCGCGTGTGCGCTCGACCCCCGGCCGCCGCGATCTGAACGCGATCGCGGCGGCCGAGGTGTTGGTCGACCCATTCCGACCTGCGCGAACTAGACTTTCGGTCAGGGGATGGGAGGCATCGCCATGGCGGGTTCGAAGTTCAGACCGGACCGCGGGCTCACCGCCCGCATGGTCACCACCATGGGGCTGCTCGCCCTCGTCTACGTCGTGTTCGTGGTCGCGCTGGTCGTGGTCGGCATGAACATCGTGCTGGTCCTGGCCATCGTGGGCGGCTTCGCCCTGCTGTCCTACTTCACCTCCGACCGGATCGCCCTGTTCTCCATGGGCGCCCGCGAGGTGTCCCCCGCACAGGCCCCCGAGCTGCACGGCACGATCGACCGCCTGTGCGCCCTGGCCGACATGGCCAAGCCCCGCGTGGGCATCGCCGACACCGACGTGCCCAACGCCTTCGCCACCGGGCGCAGCGAGAAGGCCGCCGTGGTCTGCGTCACGACCGGCCTGCTGCGGCGCCTGGACGGCCCGGAGCTGGAGGCGGTCCTGGCGCACGAACTGTCCCACGTGGCGCACCGCGACGTGGCGGTCATGACCGTCGCCGGGTTCCTCGGCATCGTCGCGGGCTTCCTCACCCAGGCCGGACTGCGGTTCGCCGCCTTCGGCGGGATGGCCGGAGGCCGCAGCGACAACGGCGGCCCGGCCCCGGCCGTCATCGCCCTCCTGGTCGTACTGGTCAGCGTCGTCGCCTGGGTCCTGAGCTTCCTGCTCACCCGCGCCCTGTCCCGCTATCGCGAACTGTCCGCCGACCGCGCCGCGGCCTACCTCACCGGTCGCCCCTCCACGCTCGGCAGCGCCCTCACCAAGATCACCGGCGACATGGCGCGCGTCCCCACGCGCGACCTGCGCCAGGCCGAGCCCTTCAACGCCTTCTTCTTCGCCCCCGCGTTCTCGCGCAAGGGGTTCAACGTGAGCCGACTGGTCGCCACCCACCCGCCGGTCGACCAGCGCCTGGCCCAGTTGTCGGAGATCTCCCGTCAGTTGGGCCAGGGCTCCTGACCGACCGAGGGGGACGACGCTTTGTTGAAGAGCCTGTGGAACACGCTCCTGGGCCGATCCGAACCGGCCCGGCCCGACCTGGACGCCCTGTTCGGCCTGCCCCCGGCGGCCGTCACACTGCGGGCCACGGCCGGGTTCGGCCCCACGGGCACCGGCTCGGTGGCCTTTCGCGCGAGCGAGGGCGCCGCCTTCGCCGACCTGCAACGCGACATCACCGCACTGCTCGACGCCGACCAAGGGCCGCCCGTGGAACAGGTCTTCGACGACTACGGCTACACCTGGCTGGTGGTGCGCGCCGCAGGGGAGGCCGAACCCGGTATCACCGGCCTGGTCACCGACCTGCACGCCGTCAACTCCACCCTGGAGGCGGCCGGCTACGGGCCCTCCCTGCTGTGCTCCCTCGTCGGGTTCGCCGACTCCGGGGGGCGCACCGTCGCACTGGTCTACCTCTACAAGCGCGGCACCTTCTACCCCTTCGCTCCCGTGGGCGCGGACCGGCGCGACACGGCGCTCGAACTGCGGGTGGAGGCGGCTATCGGCTCGGACCTGCCGCTGGAGCGGGACCGGTCCCGATGGTTCCCCGTCTACGGCGCCCCGGGGCTGAGGGGCACGGAGTGACGGAAGGTCGGGATGGCGTCCCGGGCCCGGCGACACTACCCTGGGAAGGCACGAACGGCTCGTGCGGACCGGTGGCCGCCGCCTTGGCGGAAAGGCCGCACCCGCAGGGAGAACACAGCGGCCGCACGGCGGAATGCGGTACCGGCCCCGGACGTTGACACACGTTGAGAAGGAGCGGACCCCGCGACGGAGTCCGTCCCGCCACCCGCCCGGGGTGGCCGGGCAGCCGCTACCCCTTTCTAGAGGAGCTTGACAACATGACGGTTCAGAGCGAGGTCACCGAGGGGATCATCCTCACCGACGAGGCGTCCGCGAAGGTCCGGGCCCTCCTGGAGCAGGAGGGGCGGGACGACCTGCGGCTGCGCGTCGCCGTCCAGCCCGGCGGCTGCTCGGGCCTGCGCTACCAGCTCTACTTCGACGAGCGCGACCTCGACGGTGACGTGGTCTCCGACTTCGGCGGGGTGGAGGTCGTCACCGACCGGATGAGCTCCCCCTACCTGGTGGGCGCCACCATCGACTTCGTCGACACCATCGAGAAGCAGGGCTTCACCATCGACAACCCCAACGCCACCGGCTCCTGCGCCTGCGGCGACTCCTTCAACTAGGGGCGTCGGCGGCCCCGCCGCATCGGCGACGGCACCTCGGAGGGGAGGGCGGTGGTGTCCGCCCTCCCCTCCGCCGCGTCCGGCCGGTCTCTATCCGAGGGGCGGGGCGGCCCCGATACCCTGGGGCGGTCCAGGCCGGGCCGCGTTCCCTTCCGAGTCCGCGCCGGACCCGACCCAAGCGTCCCGAGCAAGGAGCCCTCGTCCCGTGCGTATCGCGGTTGCCGGATCCATCGCCACCGACCACCTGATGACCTTCCAGGGCCGGTTCGCCGAACAGATCATCCCGGACCAGATCCAGCGCCTGTCCCTCTCCTTCCTGATCGACGAACTGGACGTCCGGCGCGGCGGCGTGGCCGCCAACATCTGCTTCGGCATGGGGGTGCTCGGCCTCAGCCCCGTCCTGGTCGGCGCCGCCGGAGCCGACTTCGAGGAGTACCGCGCCTGGCTCGACCGCCACGGCGTCGACACATCGGCCGTGCGCATCTCCGAACTGCGCCACACCGCCCGCTTCATCTGCACCACCGACCTCGACCAGAACCAGATCGCCTCCTTCTACGCGGGGGCCATGGCCGAGGCGCGCAACATCGAGCTGAAGCCGATCGCAGACCGCCTCGGCGGCCTGGACCTGGTGCTCATCGGCGCGGACGACCCGGACGCGATGGTCCGCCACAGCGAGGAGTGCCGCACCCTCGGGACCCCCTTCGCCGCCGACCCCTCCCAGCAGCTCGCCCGGATGGAGGGGCCCCGGGTCCGCGGCCTGATCGAGGGCGCCGACCTGCTGTTCTGCAACGACTACGAGAAGGCCCTCGCCGAGCAGAAGACCGGCTGGTCCGAGGCGGAGGTCTTGGACCGGGTCGGCACCCGGATCACCACCCTGGGAGCCAAGGGCGTGCGGATCGACCGCGTCGGCGAGCCGGCCGTCCACGTCCCCGCCGCCGCCGTCGGCGACCCCGTCGACCCCACGGGCGTGGGTGACGCGTTCCGCGCCGGTTTCCTGGCCGCGCACTCCTGGGGCCTGTCGCTGGAGCGCGCCGCCCAGGTGGGCAACGCCACGGCGGTGCACTGCCTGGAGGCGGACGGGCCGCAGGAGTACCGGATGACCGCCGAGTCCCTGCTCGACCGGCTGGAGCGCTCCTACGGCGCCGAGGCCGCACGGGAGATCGCGCCGTTCGTGTGAGAGCGCGGGCACTCCTGGTCCGGGCAGTGCCCGGGACGCCGTAGAGTAGGTGGTCGCGACCCGCACGACCCGGCCCCCGCGGGCCGGGCCGCTGCCCGAATCGGTCGGCGCCGCCGACCAGCACGGGGAGCCCCGTGCCGCCCGGTGCGCTGAAACGCGTGCCGGTGACCGAGCCCGAGCCGTCCGCGCAGGGTCGCCGCGGCGGTGGGGAACCCGCTTCCACCCGCCCCTTCCACGGGGCCGTGGGACTCGGGCGCCCTGAGCGCCTCCCAGATCTAGGCCAGCCTTACCTGGGATTCCCTGATGCATCCAGAAAGGACTACGCATGCGCTACACCGGACCGAAGGTGCGGTTGTCCCGGCGCGCCGGTACCCCGCTGACCCGTAAGGCGGTCAGCTACTTCGAGAAGCGTCCGTACCCGCCCGGTGAGCACGGCCGCCGTGTGCGCCGCAACAGCAGCGACTTCGCCGTCCGCCAGGCGGAGAAGCAGAAGGTGCGCTGGTACTACGACCTGACCGAGAAGCAGCTTCTGCGCGTCTACGAGAACTCCAAGAAGCGCTCCGGCCGCACCGGTGAGGAGATGCTCGCCGAGCTGGAGATGCGCCTGGCCACGGTGGTCCTGCGCGCCGGTCTGGCCGCGTCCATCTACGCCGCCCGCCAGTTCATCAACCACGGCCACATCACCGTGGACGGCAAGAAGGTCGACATCCCGTCGTACCAGGTCAAGCCGGGCCAGATCGTCAGCGTGCGGGAGAAGTCCCGCCAGATGGTCCCGTTCGTCGAGGCCGCCGAGGGCGTCCACGCCGACGACAAGATCGCCGGCCACCTCGCCGTCAGCCACCAGGACCTGCGTGTGGCGGTCGTCGACCGCCCCAAGCGCGAGCAGATCCCGGTTCCGTTCGACGAGCAGCTCGTCGTCGAGTTCTACGCCCGCTAGGGACCGCCGGGCCGCACGGCCCGGGGCGTCCGGGTGTACCGCGGGGCCGCACGGACCGAGAGGTCCGCGCGGCCCCGCGCCGCGTCCGGGCCCCCGCCGCCCCCGGCGTGGTGCCCCCGCGCCGCGTCAGTACCTGCGGCGGATGTGGTACGCACTGCCCCGGCCCAGGGGCTCCTCCACGACGAACTCGTGCATCTTCATCCGGCACCACGCGGGGATGTCCGACCTGGCCGCCGGATCGTCGGCCGTGACCGCGATGACCGAGCCGATGGGGACCTCGTGCAGGCGCTGGGCGAGCATGAGGATCGGTATCGGGCACTTGCGTCCCACGGCCTCGACGGTCACCAGAGGCCGACGGTCCTGGTATTCGGGCACGGTCACTCCCCGTGGTGCGGTCCTCGTCGTGCGGTTCTCCCGTGGCCCAATCTTGACCTGGGACGGCCGTTAAGTCGAACCCGGTTAAGGGCGCGGTAAACCCAGCGATACGCTCGCCTTGGTCCCGACCGTAATACCGGAACGTTCCCCCGCTGGAACGGCCCGCGCATCGCGGCCGGGAGCCCGGGGGACGCCGGGCCGCGCCTCGTCGCCAGCCGGGAGGTCCTTCCCTCCGCGCGGGTGGACAGGCCCGGCTCTACGCGGGCGCCCCGCGTTCGGATCCGGGCCGTCTGGCAACACGCTGACCAGGTCGGCCCCTGAACGGGACGTCGGAAGGTTCGCGATAATGTTTCCCCCTGACAAGCTTTGGATACTTAGGCCGCCCGCGGGCGATCCGCGGGCTACACCGCTGGGAAGGCAATCCGTGAGTCCGACCCGCCAAGACAATCGGCGCTCCACTGTGCGCCGATGGGCACCACGCGGCGCCGCGCTCGCCGTGCTGGGGCTGGCCGCGACCGGCTGCGCGTCGAACGAGCTCACTCGTTTGGGCATGCCGGCGCCGATCACCGAGCAGGCCGAGCGGGTTCTCTCGCTCTGGCAGGGCTCCTGGGTGGCGGCTTTCGCGGTCGGCATTCTCGTATGGGGGCTGATGATCTGGTCGATCATCTTCCACCGCAAGCGCTCTGAGCAGTTGCCGCCCCAGGTGCGGTACAACATGCCCATCGAAGCGCTCTACACCATCCTGCCGATCGTCGTCATCTCGGTGCTCTTCTACTTCACCGCCCGGGACCAGGCGTACCTCCTCGACACCGAGGAGCCGGCGGACGTCCATGTCGAGGTCGTGGCCTTCCAATGGGCCTGGCAGTTCAACTACATGGACGCCGCCAAGGCCGACGGAGGCGAGGTGCTCCACTCCGAGGTCGGCATCCCCAACCCGGACGGCACCGCCGACCGCTCCACCCAGGCCACCCTGGTCCTCCCCGAGAACTCGGTCGTCCACTTCGACCTCCACTCGCCCGACGTCATCCACTCGTTCTGGGTCCCGGCGTTCGCGTTCAAGATGGACGTCGTCCCCGGGCGGGACAACGCCTTCCAGGTGCGGATCGACGAGGGCACCGCCGGTGAGTACGTCGGCCGATGCGCCGAGCTGTGCGGTGTGGACCACACCCGCATGCTCTTCAACGTCGAGGTCCTCCCCCAGGACGAGTACGAGGCGTGGGCCCAGGAACAGGAGGCCGCGGCCTCCGAAGAGGCCCGAGCCGAGGAGAATGACGCGTAATGACCACGACGACCAGTGAACCCCGCGCCGGTGCCCAGGCCCCGACGCGCAAAGGGTCGATCATCGTCAACTGGCTGACGTCGACCGACCACAAGGTCATCGGGTACATGTACCTGATCACCTCGTTCGCCTTCTTCCTCTTCGGCGGCGTCCTGGCCCTGCTCATGCGGGCCGAGCTGTTCTACCCGGGCATGCAGGTCCTGTCCAACGAGCAGTTCAACCAGATGTTCACCATGCACGGCACGATCATGCTGCTGATGTTCGCGACCCCGCTGTTCGTCGGGTTCTCCAACATCATCATGCCGCTGCAGATCGGCGCCCCCGACGTGGCCTTCCCCAGGATCAACCTGTTCGGCTACTACCTGTTCCTGTTCGGCAGCCTCATCGCCGTCAGCGGCTTCCTCACCCCCGGCGGCGCCGCCAGCTTCGGCTGGTTCGCCTACACCCCCCTGTCGGACGCGGTCCGCTCCCCGGGGCTGGGCGGCGACCTGTGGATCATGGGCCTGGCCGTGTCCGGTCTGGGCACCATCCTCGGCGCGGTCAACTTCATCACCACCGGCCTGTGCATGCGCGCCCCCGGTATGACGATGTTCCGCATGCCGATCTTCTGCTGGAACACGATGCTCACCAGCCTGCTGGTCCTCATCGCGTTCCCGGTCCTGACCGCCGCGCTCATCGCGCTGGGCGCCGACCGCATGGTCGGCACCCACGTGTTCGACCCCGCGCACGGCGGCGCCATCCTCTGGCAGCACCTGTTCTGGTTCTTCGGCCACCCCGAGGTGTACATCATCGCGCTGCCGTTCTTCGGTATCGCGACGGAGATCCTGCCGGTGTTCAGCCGCAAGCCGATCTTCGGCTACAAGAGCCTCGTGGGCGCCACGATCGCCATCGCCGGCCTGTCCGTGACCGTGTGGGCGCACCACATGTTCCCGACCGGCGCGGTGCTGCTGCCGTTCTTCTCGTTCATGACGTTCCTCATCGCGGTGCCCACCGGTGTGAAGTTCTTCAACTGGATCGGCACGATGTGGCGGGGCCAGCTCAGCTTCGAGACCCCGATGCTGTTCACCATCGGCTTCATGGTGACCTTCCTCTTCGGCGGCCTCACCGGTGTCCTGCTGGCCTCCCCGCCCATCGACTTCCACGTCACCGACTCCTACTTCGTGGTGGCCCACTTCCACTACGTGGTGTTCGGCACCGTGGTCTTCGCGATGTTCGCGGGCTTCTACTTCTGGTGGCCCAAGTTCACCGGGCGGATGCTCGACGAGCGGCTGGGCAAGATCCACTTCTGGCTGCTCTTCCTGGGCTTCCACGGCACGTTCCTGGTGCAGCACTGGCTGGGCGCCATGGGCTTCCCCCGCCGCTACGCCGACTACCTGCCGGGTGACGGCTTCACGGGGCTCAACCAGTTCTCCTCGATCTCCTCGTTCGTGCTCGCCGCGTCCACGCTGCTGTTCTTCTGGAACGTGTACGTCACGGCGAAGAGGGCGCCGAAGGTCACGGTGGACGACCCGTGGGGCTACGGCTGCTCCCTGGAGTGGGCGACCTCCTGCCCGCCACCGCGGCACAACTTCACGTCGCTGCCGCGGATCCGGTCCGAGCGTCCGGCCTTCGACCTCAACCACCCGCACGCTGCGGCCCCGGGCGCCGTCCCGGCGGACGCCACGAAGGAATAGGGCGGACACCACATGAAGATGCAGGCCTATCTGTTCATGGGCGTTTCGACCTTCTTCGGTCTGGCCGCCCTGCTGTACATGTACTGGTCCTACCAGGACACCGGCGGTATCGAGTGGGCCGGCTCCACGGCGCTCATCGTCGCGATCGGCTTCGGGTGGATGATGGGCTTCTGGCTCTGGCAGGCCGCCCGCCGCAGCGAGCACTTCCACGGCCTGCCGCCGGAGGACCGCCTCGACGGCGAGATCGACGACAACGAGGGCGAGTACGGCTTCTTCAGCCCGCACAGTTGGTGGCCGATGTTCGTGGCCCTGGCCGTCGCCTTCATGGCGGTGGGTGTGGCGATCGGCTGGTGGATGGTGTTCATCGGCGCCCTGGCCGTGACCCTCACCGCCATCGGCTGGGTCTTCGAGTACTACCGCAAGGAGTTCCAGCACTAGGGGCACCCCGCCCGAGCGCTGCGGCCCCGGCGGCCGGACGCCTCCCGTGGATACGGGAGCGGTCCGACCGCCGGGGCCTTCCCGTCTCCCGGGGCCTCGCACCGGAGGCCTCAGGGGGCGGCCAGGAGCGCGTCCAGGCGCTCGGCGGCGCTCTTCCAGGTCCACTCCCGGGCGACCCGCTCCCGGCCGCGTGCGCCCATCTTCACGGCGTGCTCCGGGTCGCGCAGCAGACGCAGGACCGCCCGCGCGGCGGGGCCCGGCAGCGAGCCGTCGACCACGTACCCCGTCTCGCCGTCGGCGACCGTGTCCGGGGCCCCTCCCGAGTCGCCCGCCACCACGGGCAGTCCCACGGCCGAGGCCTCCAGGTAGACGATGCCCAGCCCCTCCACCTCCAGGCCGCCCCTGCGGGTGCGGCAGGGCATGGCGAAGACGTCCCCGGCGTCGAGGTAGGGCGGCAGGCGGTCGTGGCGCACGGAGCCGGTGAAGACCACCGAGTCCATGCCGCGCGCTGCCGCCAGCAGCCTCGCGCGGTGCGGGCCGTCGCCGACGACGAGCAGGGCGGCGTCGGGCACCTCGGCCAGGACGCGCGGCCAGGCCCGGATCAGCGTGTCCTGCCCCTTGCGGGGCACCAGCCGGGACACGCACACCACCACGGGGCGCCCCTCCAGGCCAAGCCGCCGCCGTACCTCGCCGCCGCCGCAGCCGGGTCGGAAGAGGTCGGTGTCCACCCCCGGGGCGAGCCTGCGCATCCGGGCCGCGGCCCCGGGGGAGAGCGCTCCGGCCAGACGGCTCCGCGTGTAGTCGCCCAGGTAGGTGACGGTGTCCACGGAGTCGCCGATCCGGCGCAGCGCCTGCCGGGAACCGGGCAGCGCCGCCCACCAGGCCTCGTGCCCGTGGCTGACGGCCACCTGCCGGCGCACGACCTCTCCCAGGCTGGGCGCGAGCAGCCCCAGCGGTGCGGCGGCGCCGTAGAGCACTGAGTCGCACCCCTCCAGTTCGGCGATGGTGCGGGCCCGGGCGGCCACGCGCCGGGTGGGCAGCAGCACGCGCGCCGCGTCGCGCACGACGGGGAAGGGCTGGCGCAGGTCGAAGTCCGGATCGGCGGCGGCCTCACGCGGTGACGGCGAGGAGCAGTACACCACCACCGACCCCTCGGGGCGGCGCAGGGCCATCTCGTGCACGAAGGACTCGATGCCCCCGGCCTTGGGCGGGAAGTCGTTGGTGATGATCAGTGTTCGCGGCACGGGGCGAGTCTAGAAGGCCCCCGGAGCGGCCTCAACGCACACGTGCGGCGCGGCTCCCGGGTTTCGCGGCGGCCGGGGTTCTCCGTGGGGCGAACCCTGGCTCCGCCGCTCTACGCCCCCTCCGCGGGGGCCGGGAACGGGCTACGGGCGGACGGCGGCGTAGAAGTTCTGGCGGTAGTAGCTGTTGAGGGTGACGGTGCCGATCGGCTTGGAGGAGTTGGAGGCGTGCACCATCACGTTGTTCCCGGCGTACATGCCGACGTGGTCGGGTCCGCTGTAGAAGAAGATGAGGTCGCCGGGCTGCATGTTGTCCCAGGAGACCCGGGTGCCCGCGTTGACCTGGCTGTAGGTGGTGCGCGGCAGGTTCACGCCCGCGGCGGCCCACGCGGCCTGGGTCAGGCCGGAGCAGTCGTAGCCGCCCGGACCGGTGCCGCCCCAGATATAGGGCTTGCCGACCTGGGCGTAGGCGAAGTTCAGGGCGGTCTGCGCGCTGCCGGTGGCCGGGCCGGTGTAGGTGGCGCCGCCCCCGCCGCCGCTGGTGCCGCCGCTGTCGTTGGAGACGTTCTCGGTGGCCGCGGCCGCCTGCTCGGCGGTCAGGTCGGCCAGCAGGGCCTCCTGCTCAGCGATGGCGTCGGCGGCCTCCTCCTCGGCCTCCTCTGCGGCCTCCAGGGCCTCGGCCGCCTCCTCCTCGGTCTCAGCGGCCTCCGCCTCCAGACTCTCCAGGTGAGCCAGCTCCTCGACGTAGCGCTCCAGCCCCGCGTTCTGCTGCTCGGAGAGGTAGGTCAGGTCCGCCTGGTGGGAGAGGACGTCCTCGGGGCCGGTGGCGCCGATGATGTGGGCGGGGGAGGTCAGGTCGACACCGGTGTAGGTGAGGTTGGCCAGGGTGCGCACGCTCGCCCCCAGCTCGTCCACGGTCTCCTGGGCCTCCTCCAGGTTCTCCTGGATCTCCTCCAGGTTCTCCTCGGCGGCCTCGTGGGTCTCCTGGGCCTCGTTGTACTCCGCGTTGAGTGAGGCGTACTCCTCCTCCAGCGCCTCGATCTCGGCGCGGACGTCGTCGATCGTCGGCTCGGCGTAGGCCGTGGACGCGGGGAGGAGGAGCGAGCCCGCGGCCAGGGAGGCCACGACGGCCGTGCGGCGCCTGCGGGGGGAACGGGGAGAGGACACGCTGTACCACCTTTCCTTCCCTCGGCCCGAGGAGGTCGGGGGAGCCGAGGGACTGCGCCGGGTGGGTCGCGGGGCCGTCCGAAACGGGGGCGGCTGGGGGTGTGGGGAACGCCCGACCCGGACGCGGCCGCCACCGCCACGGGGCGGTGTACGGAGAACGGCCACGTTCGGTGCTGAACCCTAGTACATGACTTCGCAGACTCTCAACTGTTTCGTTACGTTTGTTGGCATAAAGCAAACTGTCCGAAATTTCACGGATGCTGTGAACAGAGGGGAACGGAAAGGGGCCGCTCACCGAGCGGATCGGCGGCGGCCCCGGAACGCGGAGCGCGGTTACGGACGGACCGCGAACTGGAACTGGCCCGCCCAGTAAGCGGCCAGCCCCACGATCTCGATGTTGCGGCCGCTGCTCGGGGCGTGGACCATCTGGCCGTTGCCCGCGTAGAGGCCGTCATGGCTCAGACCGCCGTAGAAGAACATGATGTCGCCGGGCTGGAGGGCGCTCATGTCGTAGATGCGCGGACCCGCGTTGGCCTGCGAGTAGGTGGTGCGCGGCAGGTTCACGCCGCCGGCGCGCCAAGCGGCCTGGACCAGGCCGGAGCAGTCGTAGCCGTTCGGGCCGGTGCCGCCCCAGACGTAGGGCTTGCCGACCTGGGCGTAGGCGAAGTCCAGTGCGGCGCCCGCGCTCCCGGTGGCGCTCCCGGTGTAGTCCGCGCCCCCCGCGCTGCTGGCACCCTCCGCCGTGGGGTCGGACGAGGGGAACTGCGCCAGCAGGGCCTCCTGCTCGGCGATCGCCTCCTCGACCTCCTCCTTGGCCTCCTCGGCCTCCTCCAGCTCCTCCTCGGCGGCCTCCAGGGCCTCCTCCGCCTCGTCCTTGAGGGCGAACAGGCGCTCGGCGGACTCACCGAACTCGTCCAACTGGGCGAGCTGGCTCTCCGACAGGTAGTTCATGTCGGCGTCCTGCTCCAGCACCTCCTCGGGACGGTCGGAGGTGAGGATGCTGGCGGTCGCGTCCACGCCGCCGGACTGGTAGGCAGCGGCGGCGAAGCGCTGGACCTGCGAGCGCAGCTCGTTGTAGGTCTCCTCCTCGTCGCCGACCTGCTCTTCGAGCTCCTCGTACTGGGCGAGGGCGACCTCGTGGTCCTCCTCCGCCTGGTTGTAGGCCTCGACCTTGTCGGAGGCCTCCTCGTTGAGTTCCGCGATGCGGTCCTCGACCTCGTCCTGGGTCGGCTCCGCGTAGGCGGTGCCGGGGGAGACCAGGCTTCCGGCGATGGCCACACCGAGCCCGGTCGAGGCGAGGCGGCGAGCCGTGCGCCGACCACCGGCGTCGTTCATGGAGGTCCACGCTCCTTGGGGTAGGGACACCGCGCGAGGGTGCGGGGGACGTCGACAAGGCGGTCCGTGCCACAGGACGGACACAGCGCGAACGAGGGGTTCGTACCGGAACGGGAGACACAACCGTCCCGTTCTATCCGGATACATCACTCACGCTCGGGTAGAACTTAGCGGACGGGCCCCTCCACCTCAAGCGGTGGGGGCGCACGGCGCCGGACCGTGCGCCCCCACCGCCGTCACGGAGGGCCATAACCCCGGGTCCCGGGAGGGGCGGAGGGCGGCGCCGGGCAGCGGCTACTCTAGCCGCCGCAGGAAGATCGGCGACGACACCGCCCGTGCCCCGGCGCGGCGCACCGCCGTGACGATCTCCCGGTCCGAGGTCACCACCGCGATGGGGCGCCCCGGCGGCTCGGCGCCCACCAGGCGCACGATCAGCTCGTCCGCGGTCTCCCCGGGCGCGCTGAACAGCAGCCGCACCCTGCGGGGCGCGGCCAGCGCCGGAGGGGTGTCCACGTCCGCGCCGTCGAACACGCACGTGATCTCGGCCTTGGTGCGGCTGGCCAGGCCCTCCAGGGAGTTCAGCAGCCGGGTGCGCTGGTCGGCCAGGGGCAGCGTCCCGTACCCCGTCTTGGTGACGTTGTAGCCGTCGACCAGCAGGTGCACCCGGGGAACGGTCAGCAGCCGCTCCAGCAGCCCCGGATCGTCGTCGGGCAGCCCTCCGAGCGACACCCTGCGCTGCCCCGCCTCGGCCACGTGGTCGGCGGGCGCCTCCAGAGACGTGGGCAGGGCCAGTTCACGGCGCAGCCCGTGGGAGGCCTCGACCAGGACGTCCAGCAGCACACGTAGCCGGGCCTCGTCGGCGTTGCGCCCCGTACGCGCCGCCCGGCGCGCGTTCTCCACCTGCGCCTCGGCCGCCTCCACCCGCGAGCGCAGCCGCCGGTTCTCCGCCTCCAGAGCGCCTACCTGGCTCACCGACTCGCTCTCCCGGGCGGCGGTCTCATCCAGTGCCCGCCGGGCCCGCTCCCTGGCCTCCTTGGCGCGCTGGCGCTCGTCGTGCACCTTGCGCCGAAGCTCGGTGATCTCGGCCCGCTGGTCGCGGACCCGTGCGCGCAGGCGTTCGAGGTCGGCGCGGTGGGCGTGCCTGCTCTCCTCCAGCCTCCTGCGGACCGAGTCCAGCTCCTCGACGGCCTCGTCGGCCTCCTTCGCGCTGGTCCGGCGCTCCAGCTCCTCGCGCACCCCCTCGATGATCTCCGGCCACCCCCGGGGACGCAGCAGGTAGGCGCAGGCCGCCACGGCCACGGGGTCGGCAGCCGGGGGGACCACACCCGAGCGCAGCCCCTCGGCCAGCTCGGGCCACACGCGCTCCACACGCTCCCCGACCCGGCCCCGGAACCCCTCGTCGGTCTCCAACTGGGCGGCGATCTGGGGCCCGGCCAGCCGAGCCCGGCGGCGCGGCTCGAACCGGGCCACCCGGCGCAGCAGCGGGGGCAGTTCATTGGTGCGCATGCCGCCGAGCACGTCCGACCCGTACTCGATCACCCTGGCCCGCACCTGCTCCGGCAGGGGGCGGCCCAGCCCCTCGGCACCGGGGCCGCCGCCGTCGGCCGTCCCGGAGGCCCCGGCGGGTTCGGAGTCGCCGCCCGTCTCCGGGCGGGCGCTCATGACCGACCCGTCGTGCTCTCCGCCGCGCCACCGGAGTCCGGTGCCCCGGCGTCGGGGCGGGCGACGACCTCCACGCTGTCCGTGGCGCCGCACCAGCGGCACGCGACCCGCTCCACGGTCTCGGTGAGCACGGTGTGCTCCTCCACCACACCGCGGCCTGCCAGGTCCTGGTGGACGTAGTCCCGGGACCGGACAGTGCGGGTCACGTCGAACCGCGTGAGATTCCCGCAACCGGCGCACCGCCACCGTTCACCGTCACCCGGCTTCGTGGTCCCCACGGCTTCCTCCTCTGATCGCGCTCAACTCGGGACGCAACGACACTTCCGCCCCTTCGCCCTCATCTTTCCATGCCGGGCAGGTCAGCCCCGATCCCCAGCCGTTCGGTCACCGGCGCCGACTACCCTGGGCGGGTGCCTGCCGACTCCGCCGGGCCGTCCGGCGTCCAGACCAGCATCACCGACCTCGGTACCCCGCTGGCCGAGACGACCTTCGTGGTCGTGGACCTGGAGACCACGGGCACCAGCGCCCAGCGGTCGCGGATCACCGAGATCGGCGCCGTCAAGGTGCGCGGCGCCGACGTCCTCGGCGAGTTCTCCACCCTGGTGGACCCCGGGGTCCCGATCCCCGCCGAGATCACCCTCCTGACCGGCATCACCCAGTCCATGGTGGCCACCGCCCCTCCCCTGGAGGAGGCACTGCCCCGCCTGCTGGACTTCCTGGCCGCCGGCCCCGGCACCGCGCTCGTCGCGCACAACGCCCCCTTCGACACCGGGTTCCTCAAGGCCGCCTGCGAACGCCTGGACCTGGAGTGGCCCGCCCCGACGGTCGTGGACACCCTGCGCCTGGCCCGTGCCCTGCTGGTCCGGCCCCAGGTGCGCAACCACAGGCTCGCCACCCTCGCGGCGTTCTTCGGAGCACCCACCGCCCCCAACCACCGCGCCCTGGACGACGCTCGCGCCACCGTGGCCGTGCTGCGCGGCCTCATCGACCGCGCCGCCCCCATGGGGGTGCACAGCCTGGAGGAGCTACGGGCGGTCACCAAGCCCGCCAGCCGCGCCCAGCGCGCCAGGCGCCACCTCGCCGACGACCTGCCGGAGAAACCCGGCGTGTACATGTTCACCGACGCACGCGGCGCCGTCCTCTACGTCGGCAAGAGCGCCAACCTCCGCCGCCGTGTGGCTTCCTACTTCACCGCGGCCGAGAACCGTCGGCGCATCCGGGAGATGGCCGGGCTCGTGGAGGGCGTCACCCCCCTGGTGTGCACCACCGAACTGGAGGCCTCCGTCCGCGAACTGCGGATCATCGCCGAGCGCAAACCGCCCTTCAACCGCAGGTCGCGCTACCCCGAGCGCGCCTTCTGGGTCAAGCTCACCGCCGACGCCTACCCCCGGGTGTCGGTGGCGCGCACGGTCCACGACGACGGCGCACCCTACCTGGGCCCCTACACCTCGGCCCACGAGGCCGAACGCGCCAAGGGGGCCCTGCTGCACGCCTTCCCGCTGCGCCAGTGCACCCACACCTTCTCCGCCGACGCACCCGTGGCGGCGTGCGTGCTCGCGCAACTGGGGCGCTGCGGGGCGCCCTGCGACGGCACCGAGTCCCTGGAGGACTACACCGTCCACGCCGAGGCCGCGCGGGCGGCCATGACCGGCGACCCCGGTCCGGTCGTGGCCGCCCACACCGAGCGCATCACCGCGCTCTCCGCCGACCTGCGCTACGAGGAGGCAGCCGGCCACCGCGACCGGCTCGCGGCCTTCCTGCGCGGCGCACGGCGCGCCCAGCGGCTGTCGGCCATCGCCGCCGTCCCGCACCTGGTGGCCTCCCGCCCCGGTGCCACGGGCTGGGAGACGTGCGTGGTCCGCCACGGCCGCCTCGCGGGTGCAGCCGTGCTGGCCCCCGGGACCGACCCGGCGGCCTTCCTCGCCTCCCTCACCGCCACCGCCGAGCGAGTGGACGCCGGGCCCGGCCCCGTCCCGCGGGCCACCGCCGAGGAGACCGAGGCGGTGCTGGCCTGGCTTGAGCACCCCGCGGCCCGGCTCGTCGAGATCGAGGGGGAGTGGACCTGCCCGTTGCGCGGCGCCGAGGCGCACCCCCGGATGACACACTGGGCGCATGGCCGCG
Source organism: Nocardiopsis sp. LOL_012 (assembly GCF_048060475.1). Taxonomy (NCBI): domain Bacteria; kingdom Bacillati; phylum Actinomycetota; class Actinomycetes; order Streptosporangiales; family Nocardiopsidaceae; genus Nocardiopsis; species Nocardiopsis sp. LOL_012. Next base: position 85,893 of record NZ_JBHMIV010000009.1, read on the forward strand.
CTTCCGCTCAATGACGACTACCCGGTCCGCCGCGCCCCGGTGGTGGCCTTCACGCTGATCGCGGTGAACGTCCTCGTCTACCTCGCGTCCCCGCTGGCGACGACCGCCGTGTGGTACCCGAGCGACGTCGTCGGCCGGTACTGCGCCATCGACGACTACATCATGCTCTGGGGCGCGGTCCCCGACGAGATGCTCGGCCGGGTCGCCCTCGCGCCCCCGCCGACGCCCGAGTGCGGCGGCCTCGACGGCAAGGCCGTGTGGCTGTCGGTGTTCACCGCCATGTTCCTGCACGGCGGCGCCGCCCACCTGCTGGGCAACATGGTCTACCTGTTCGTGTTCGGCCCCGTCGTGGAGGACCGGATCGGGCGGATCCGCTTCCTGGCCCTGTACCTGCTCACCGGGGTGGCCGCGGCCTACGGGTACGCGCTGACCTCCACCGAGGGCACGGCACCCATGGTGGGGGCCTCCGGTGCGATCTCCGGTGTGCTCGGCGCCTACCTCGTCGTGCAGTTCCGCAGCAGGGTCACCACGCTGGTGTTCGGCCTGGTCCCGCTGCGGCTGCCCGGCTGGGCGGTGGTGGGAAGCTACTTCGCCTTCCAGTACCTTCTCTACGTCACCACGTCGAACACCCCCGGCAGCGGGTCCAACGTCGCCTACGCCGCGCACGTGTACGGATTCGTCGCCGGGGTGGCCGTGGGACTTGTGGTCTACCGGCTGCGATGGCGCTCCGGGACGCGGCTCTCCGACGTCTACTGAGCGTGCCCGCGCCCGGTGCACCGGCCCGTGCCAGACCCGTTCCTGGAGGAAACAGTGATCACCGCGATCGTCATGATCAAGGCCGAGGTCCACCGCATCCCCGAGGTCGCCGAGGCGATCGCCGGGATCGACGGCGTCAGCGAGGTGTACTCGGTGACCGGCGGCGTCGACCTCGTCGCCATGGTGCGGGTCCGCCGCCACGAGGAACTGGCCGAGGTGATCCCCGGCCGCGTGAACAGGGTCCCGGGTGTGACCTCCTCCGACACCCACATCTCGTTCCAGGCCTACTCCAGGCACGACCTGGAGTCGGCCTTCGCCCTGGGCTGGTAGCCCGCTGCCCGGTGCGCGCGCCCCCGGTGTCTGCAGGAGGAGTCACCCCCCGCAGCAAGCAGCGAGCCCCGCACCCAAGCCGTCTGGCCGAAAGCCAACGATCGGGAGCAGCGCGAGCGGCGTACCGGTCTCCGCAGGAGGAGTCTCCGCCGCTGCGAGGAACGAGCAGGGGCGGTAGCGACGACGAAGAGGCCGGTTCTCCACGCCGCGAGCACGTCCCGAGCCTGCGAGGGACCATGGACACGACTACCCCTTGGCCAGGCCCTGGGTGGTCTCCACCCAGGTGTCGAGTGTGCGCCGGGCCGCCCCGCTGTCGACGGCGGCGGCGGCGCGCTCGTAGCCGACGCGCACGGCCTCGGTGAGGGAGCCGCCCACACCGTCGACGGCGGCCAGCGCCGCCCCGGCGTTGAGCAGTACCGCGTCCCGGACCGGCCCCTTGTGCCCCGCGAGCATGTCGCGGACCGCCTGGGCGTTGAACTCCACGTCGCCACCGCGCAGGGCGTCGGGCTCCGAACGGGGGATGCCCAGCTCCAGCGGGTCCAGGCTCTCCCTGCGGGCGCGGCCGTCGCGCACCACCCACACGGTCGACGTGGTCGCCGTGGTGAGCTCGTCCAGGCCGTCGTCGCCGCGGAAGACCACCGCGGAGGTGCCGCGCTCGGCGAACACGCCCGCGATGACCTCGCACATACGCGCGTCGAACACGCCGATCGCGGCGCAGGTGGTCTGTGCCGGGTTGGTCAGCGGACCCAGGAAGTTGAAGACGGTGGGGACCGCCAGCTCGCGGCGCGGCTTGGCGGTGAAGCGGAACGAGGGGTGGAAGACCGGGGCGAAGCAGAAGGTGATGCCGGTCTCCTCGGCGACCCGGGCGGTCAGCTCCGGCGCCAGGTCCAGGACCACGCCGAGCCGCTCCAGGACGTCGGCCGTGCCGCAGGAGGAGGAGGACGCCCGGTTGCCGTGCTTGACCACGCGCGCGCCCGCAGCCGAGGCCACGATCGAGGCCATCGTCGACACGTTCACGGTGTGGGCCCGGTCGCCTCCGGTACCCACGACGTCCAGGGTCGGCCCCGAGACGGAGATCCGGACGGCGTTGTCGAGCATGCCGCGGGCGAGGCCGGTCACCTCGGACACGCTCTCCCCCTTGGAGCGCAGGGCGATGGCGAACCCGGCGATCTGGGCGTCGGTCGCCGAGCCGGACATGATCTCGTTCATCGCCCACCCGGTGTCGGAGGCGCTGAGCGTCACGCCGTCCAACAGGGCGGTGATCAGGGCGGCCCAGCTCCGCTCGGTGACGGCGGAGGGGGCGTCGGCAGGGTCGGTGTTCATGGTTTCCTCGGGCTCCACGGTGCGTGACGGGGGCGGGCGGTGGCGCGTGGCCGCCCGGTGCGGGTCGGCGGCCCGCCGGGTCAGCCGCTCAGGGCCGCGGTGCGCCGGCGCATGAGGTCGGCCAGGGCCTCGGCCAAGGCGACCGGGTCGATCGGGTGGCTCACCACCTGCTCGGCCTGCGACCAGGTCGCGAGCCAGCCGTCGTCGCGGCGGCCGACCAGCAGCAGCACCGGCGGGCAGTGGTAGATCTCGTCCTTGATCTGGCGGCACAGGCCCATGCCGCCCACCGGGGCGGCCTCGCCGTCGAGGACGGCGACGTCGATCCGCTCGGCCCGGTCGGTCGACTCCAGTCGGCGCAGGGCCGCCGGGGCGGTCGCGCACTCCACGAACTCCACCTTGGGCACGTCCGCGGCGGGGCGGCGGCCGACGGCCAGCCGGACCTGCTCGCGAGTGTCGGCCTTGTCGCTGTAGACCAGCACGCGCATCCTGGAACCCGTCTCCGTACCGCTGTCCACCATCGCGCAACCGTCCCATCGCGTCTGTCCTCGGCCGTTTGGGGGTGCGGCCGGGGCCCTTATCGGCTGTTGTTCCCACGACTCTATTGCCTCGCGGCCCGGCTGCCCAGACAGCGGTGCGGGGCATCGCCCTCCGAAGGATGCCAGCACCTTTCGGAGCCGTGTTCCGGCCGCTTCGGGGGTGCGTTGCCCAACGGTGATGCTTTCGATGCCCCCGGGTGACGCGGGCTGGGTTCGGGTGCCCCCGGAGGGGGTAGGGATCGCCGTGCCCGCGCCGGAAACCGCGCCCGTCGCCGCCCGTGGGCGTGTCACAGGGCCGGGAGCGGAGTCCGAGCCGCTACAGTAACGCCCGGGTCACGGTGAACGCCCCGCTCCGGAGGCCTGGACGGTCAATGGCCGGTACCGATCCGCTCCCTTACGGGGGGTCGGATACGGGTCTTCGCGAGATGCCGTAATAATGCTCCCGTGGCGACAGCAACCGCGAACCCCAAAACAGCACCGACACCAGCGCATGGTGCGGCAAAGCGTCCTGACCTGGTGAGCGTTGGAACCATCGTCTGGTTGTCCAACGAACTCATGTTCTTCGCAGCGCTGTTCGCGATGTACTTCACCATCCGATCGGTGACCAACGGCAACCCGGAGCTCGGTGCGTGGCCGGACACGCACCTCAACGTGCCCTGGGCCACCGCGATCACCATCGTCCTGGTGGCTTCCAGCTTCACCGCGCAGTTCGGCGTCTGGGCCGCTGAGCGCGGTGACGTCAAGAAGCTGCGCGCGTGGTTCTTCCTGACGTTCTTCATGGGCCTGTTCTTCGTCTTGGGCCAGGCCTATGAGTACTACGAGCTCATCGTCCACGAGGGGCTGACTCTCCAGTCGAGCGCCTACGGGTCGATGTTCTACCTGACCACGGGCTTCCACGGGATGCACGTCATCGGTGGCCTCATCGCGTTCCTCATCATGCTGGGACGCACGTACGCCGCGAAGCGCTTCACTCACCAGCAGGCGACCAGTGCGATCGTCGTGTCCTACTACTGGCACTTCGTCGACGTGGTCTGGATCGCTCTGTTCGCAACCATCTACTTCATCCAGTAACCCGGAACGGGGAAACCGTGAAATGGATTACCGCGCGGCGACGGCATCCCCTCGCGGGGTATGCCGTCGTCATCCTCGCGCTCACCCTGTTCGGGGTGGGGTACGCCGCCCTGGCCCCCACCTCCGACCAGGCCCAGGCGCAGACCCTCGCCGCTGATGCCCCGTCGCCCGACGACGTGGACATCGCCGAGGGCAAGACCGTCTTCGACCAGACGTGCGCCTCGTGCCACGGCCTGGACGGCTCTGGCACCGAGACCGGACCGGACCTGCGCGAGGTCGGCTCCGCCGCGATCGACTTCCAGGTCAGCACCGGCCGTATGCCGTCGATGAACCCGGACACCCAGATGCCGCGCCGCGACATGGTCATGTCCGAGCAGGACCTGGACAACCTGATCGCGTACTACAACGCCGAGATCAGGGACGGCGAGAGCGGGGCCGACGTCCCCTACGGCGTCCCGGGCTCCGCCCCCCGACCGGAGGACTTCGAGCCCAACCGGGCCGACTACGACTCCGACGAGGCCTTCCACGAGGCCGAGGAAGAGGCCCACGCCGAGTACGAGGCGGCGCTCGCCGAGTACGAGGCCGCCTACGACGAGTACATCGAGGGCGCCGACGACACCGAGATGGGCATGCAGCTCTACCTGACCAACTGTGCGCACTGCCATGGCTGGTCCGGCGGCGGCGGCGCCCTCACCGACGGCCGGTGGGCCCCCGAGATCCACGAGGCCACGCCCCGTGAGATCTACGAGGCCATGGTCACCGGACCCGGCGCCATGCCGATGTTCGACGACATGCTCATCACCTCGGACGAGAAGCAGGAGCTCATCTCCTACGTGAAGACCCTGCAGGCCGAGCCCAACGCCGGCGGCATCTTCGACCTGGAGCGTGTCGGCCAGGTCGCGGAGGGTTTCATCTCCTGGACCATCGGTCTGGCCCTGATCGTCGCCTGCGCGATCTGGATCACCGCGAAGCAGCGTGCACATGACTGACAACAGCAACGACAAGAACGGGGCCGAGGGGCCCGAGCGCGTGCTCGGCACCCCTACCGAGTCCTCCGAGGAGAGGGCGGTCGCCGCGGCGGACGCCGCGCACGAGGGCCCCTATCCCGCGTCGGAGACCCACGCGCACCCCGAGGAGCAGCAGCGCCGGGGCGAGCGGATCGCCGCGGTGTGGTTCGTCCTCGCCTTCCTGGGCGGTGTCGGGTTCCTGGTCTCCTACTTCCTGTTCCCCCCGAACGCGCAGGGCGCTCCGGCGATCGCGGACCCGCAGATCGGCCAGTACTCGAACATGCTCCTGGGCGGATCGCTCACCCTGGCGATGTTCGGTATCGGCGCCGGGATGACCGTGTGGGCGCGCAACGTGATGCCCCACTACGAGGTCTCCTCGCCCTACGACGAGCTGCCCTCCAGTGAGGAGGAGAAGGGCTCCTTCGGCGCCTTCTTCATGCGGGGGGCCGACGAGAGCGGCATCACCAAGCGCCCGCTGATGCGGCGGACGCTCATCGCGGCCATGCTGCCGCTGGGCCTGGCCCCGATCGTGCTGCTGCGCGACACGGGCCCCCTGCCCGGCGACAAGCTGAAGAACACCGTCTGGGCCGACGGCATGCGGATGGTGGTGGAGGGCACCGACCGCCAGATCAAGGCGGAGGACCTGGAGAACGCCCCCAACGGCATGATCAGTGCCCTGCCCGACCCGGGCGGACACGGCGGGGAGGAGGGCCACGGCGACGGCGGCCACCACCTGAGCCTCAACGAGAAGGCCAAGTCCGTCATCCTGCTGATCAAGATCCCCGAGGCCGACTACAAGCCGGGGATGAACGAGAACGTCGAGGGCGACCAGTCGAGGCTCAACTGGACCTACGACGGGATCGTCGCCTACTCGAAGATCTGCACCCACGTCGGCTGCCCGGCGGCCCTGTACGAGCGGACCACGCACCGCATCCTGTGCCCGTGCCACCAGTCGACCTTCGACGCCGCCGACGGCGCCAAGGTGGTCTTCGGCCCGGCGCACCGGCCGCTGCCGCAGTTGCCGATCGGCGTCGACGACGAGGGCTACCTCATCGCGACCGGTGACTTCCCCGAAGCCCCCGGTCCGACGTTCTGGGACTATGCGAAGGACTAGTCGATGAGTAAGACCACGCAAGCACCCAAGGCTCTGCGCGGCGTCGGGAACTTCATCGACGACCGCTTCCACCTGGCCAAGACCGGCGAGAAGAACCTGCGCAAGGTCTTCCCGAACCACTGGTCGTTCATGCTGGGCGAGATCGCGCTGTACTCGTTCATCATCCTGCTCCTCACGGGCGTCTTCCTGACGCTGTGGTTCAAGCCGAGCATGGCCGAGATCGTCTACGACGGCTCCTACGAGCGCCTCCAGGGCGTGGAGATGAGCGAGGCCTACGCCTCCACCCTGTACATCGACTTCGATGTGCGCGGCGGGTTCCTCGTCCGGCAGATCCACCACTGGGCCGCGCTCATCTTCGTGGCCTCGCTCGTGGTGCACGCGCTGCGCGTGTTCTTCACGGGCGCGTTCCGCAAGCCGCGCGAGATCAACTGGCTCATCGGGGTGGGGATCTTCGCCATCGCGATGGTCGAGGGCCTGTTCGGCTACTCGCTGCCGGACGACCTGCCCTCGGGTATGGGCGTGCGCATCCTCCAGGGCGTGATGCTGGCCCTGCCGGTGGTGGGGACCTACATCTCCATGTTCCTGTTCGGGGGCGAGTTCCCCGGGGACATCATCATCGCGCGCCTGTACATGCTGCACATCCTGCTGCTCCCGGCGATCCTGCTGGCGCTGATCGTGGCGCACTTCATGATCCTGTGGCACCAGAAGCACACGCAGTACCCGGGGACCGGCAGGTCCGACAAGACGGTCGTGGGAACGCCGATGTGGCCGGGCTTCGCGATCAAGGCGGGCGGATTCTTCTTCTTCACGTTCGCCGTCATCGCGGGGCTGAGCGCGTTCGTCCAGATCAACCCGATCCACCTGTTCGGTCCGTTCACACCGACCTCCATCACCTCCGGCCTCCAGCCGGACTGGTACATGGGCTTCATGGAGGGCGCGCTGCGCATCTTCCCGAACACCCTGGACTTCCAGATCTTCGGGTACGCGGTCCCGATCGCCGTGCTCGTGCCGGGGCTGGGGGCCATGGGTCTGCTGTTCGGCGCGATGGGCGTGTGGCCGTTCCTGGAGGCGTGGATCACCGGGGACAAGAGGGCGCACAACGTCGCCGACCGTCCGCGCAACGCCCCGGTCCGCACCGGGCTGGGCGTCGCCGCGGTCGTCGCCTACGGCGTCCTGTGGCTGGCCGGGTCGAACGACATCCTGTCGGAGACCTTCTCCATCAACCTGTACCTGACCACCTACATCTTCCGGGTGCTCTTCATCGTGGGTCCGATCGTGGCGTTCATCGTCACCAAGCGGATCTGCCTGGGCCTGCAGCGGCGCGACCGCGAGACCCTGGAGCACGGGTACGAGAGCGGGACCATCCGGCAGTTGTCGGGCGGTGAGTTCATCGAGGTGCACAAGGAGAGCTCCCAGGGCACGGTCGACGTGCTCCGGAGCAAGCCCACCGTCACCTCCACCGCGCTGGTCGAGGACACCGACGACAAGGGTGTGGAGAACCCCGAGGCCCGCAAGGCCAAGGGCAGGTTCCGCAGGGCCCTGGCGCACTGGTACACGAAGGACAACGTGTCGGTGGACGACGTGGAGCCGCACAGCGGCCACCACCTGCACCACTCCGAGAGCGAGACCTCGGGCGCCCACTAGGCGCCGGAGCGCTCCGACACCGGGACGGGCCCAGGCCGCGGTCAGCGGTCCGGGCCCGTCCCGCTCTCTCCGGGCCCGCCGTGTCCGGCTCCCGGGGACCGCACGGCACGGCGAAGGCCGACCACCCGCCGGTGGTCGGCCTTCGGGCGCTCCGGGGGTGCGGGTCAGCCGGCGTAGATGTCCTCGATCTCCTGGCTCCAGGTCTTGTTCACCACGTGGCGCTTGACCTTGAGGGAGGCGGTGAGCGCCCCGTTCTCCTCGGTGAAGTCCGACGACAGGATGCGGAACTTCTTGATGCCCTCGGCCTTGGACACGGCCCGGTTGGCGTTGTCGACGGCCTTCTGGATCTCCGCGTTGAGGTCGGGGTCCTCGGTGAGGTCGGCGATCTGTCCGCTCTTGCCGTTGGCCTCCCGCCACTGCTCGAAGGAGTCGGGGTCGATCGTGACCAGCGCGGCGATGAACTTGCGGTTGTCGCCGACGACCATGCACTGGCTGACCAGGGCGTTGGCCCGGATGCGGTCCTCCAGCACCGCGGGGGCGACGTTCTTGCCGCCCGCGGTCACGATGATCTCCTTCTTGCGGCCGGTGATGCTCAGGAAGCCGTCCTCGTCCAGGGAGCCGAGGTCGCCGGTGCGGTAGAAGCCGCCCTCGGCGAAGGCCTCCTCGGTGGCCTTCTCGTTGTTCCAGTAGCCGACCATGACGTGGTCGCCCTTGACGAGGACCTCGCCGTCCTCGGCGATCCTCGCGGAGGTGCCGGGCAGCGGCTGGCCGACCGTACCGATCTTGTTGAAGTCGGTGCTGTTCACCGTGCTGGGCGCGGTGGTCTCGGTCAGACCGTAGCCCTCGACGATGGTGAAGCCGATGCCCCGGAAGAAGTGGCCGAGGCGGGCGCCGAGCGCCGAGCCGCCCGAGACCGCGTACTGCGCGTTCCCGCCCAGGGCGGCGAGGAGCTTGCCGTAGACGAGCTTGGCGAACAGGGTGTGCTTGAGCTTGGTGCCGAAGGGGACCCGGCCCGTGTCCAGCGCCTTGCTGTAGGCGATGGCGGTGTCCGCGGCGGCGGCGAAGATCCTGCCCTTGCCCTCGGCCGTGGCCTTCTGCTCCGCCTTGGTGTAGACCTTCTCGAACACGCGGGGGACCGCGAGGAGGAAGGTCGGGCGGAAGACCGCGAACTCCTCGATCAGTTCGGGGCCGGTGGAGGGGAAGTGGCCGAGGACGCCCTTGCCCTCCAGGACCATGACCTGGACGAACCGGGCGAAGACGTGGGCCAGGGGCAGGAAGAGGAGGGTGGAGGGGTCGGGGTGCTCGCGCAGGATCTGCCGGGCGGGGCCCTCCAGCGACTGGTGGGCGATGAAGAGGAAGTTGCGGTGGGTGAGCTTGCAGCCCTTGGGGCGCCCGGTGGTCCCGGAGGTGTAGATGAGGGTGGCGAGGTCGTCGGCCCTGACCGCCGTACGGCGCTCCTCCAGCGTCTCGTCGGAGACCTCGGAGCCGGTGGGGCGCAGCTCTTCCAGATCGCCCTCGAACGTCCACAGGTGGGCCAGGTCCGGGGTACGCACCGACTCCACGCGCTCGGCGTGCTCGGCGGTCTCCACGAAGGCGGCCTTGGCGCCGGAGTCGGAGAGGATCCAGCCGATCTGCTCGGCCGAGGAGGTCTCGTAGATCGGGACGGTGACCGCGCCAACGGACCAGATGGCGTAGTCGACGACGGTCCACTCGTAGCGGGTCCGCGACATGAGGGCGACCCGGTCGCCGTGCTCGACGCCCGCGTTGATCAGTGCCTTGGCGAACGCGGCGATGTCGCCGTGCAGCTCCGCGGCGGTGACGTCCCGCCACTGGCCGGACTCCTGGCGGCGGGCCGCGACGGCGTCGGGCTCCTCGGCCGCGCGCGCGTAGAGCGTGTCGGTCAGCCGCGCGTCATCGGAGATCTCGGTGACGGGGGGAGAGCTGTATTCGCGCACGTTGGGTCTCCTGGGCATAGACGGATTGCGGAAGGATGAAAACGTGATGACCGTAACAACACCATGCTACTTGTGAGTAGAGTCACGGCTCGTTCGGTACCCAACGGTGACCGGCATCCAGCCCCTGACATGGGCGGACGCGCACCGTAGGGCGTGCCCCGCGCTTGGCGGGATCGCCATCCAAGTGAACTATGTGATCTTTTGTGCCCCGTGGGGTGAATGTTTGATTTTGATGGTACTCCCTGGTTCTCCCCTGGTCCTTCCCTGAGAGGGGGAGTCCGGCGGTGGCGCGCCGGTTACCTTGATTCCCAGGAGGTCTGCTCATGACGACAGAGAACAAGGACGGCGACATCGTCGACGACGCGCTGCGCCTGGTCGACACCCTCCAGCGCAGGCTGCTGGCCGCCGGGGTCAAATCGGTCACCGCCCCGCCGAAGAGGGACGACGTGTGGGGGGAGGCGATCCGCCTGGAGTCCGGACGGGAGCGCCCGCCGGCCGAGGAGGTCTTGGACATCGTGCGCACGGCCGTGCCCGAGGTCGCCGGCCACCTCGGGCGGGCTGGGGTGGCCGCGGCGTCCGCGCTCGGGCGCACGTGGGACGTATTCGAGCGCTCTCTCGAACGCACGCGGAGGGAGTAGGGGCCGCGGTGCTGTCTCCGGGGTCCGTGGCCTGGTTTAATCGACCTATTAGGAAGATACTTGTCACGAACCCGGACACTTATGTCAGAGTTCGGGCGTAAGTGCGAAGGAGAGGCCCTCATGCTGACCATCGGTGTGGACATCGGCGGGACCAAGGTCGCCGCCGGTGCCGTGGACGACGAGGGTCGGATCCTGGACAAGGTCAAGTACCCCACCCCCTCCCATGACCCGGAGGGCCTGGCCGACGTCGTCGCGCGCGCCGTCCACGAGCTGCGCGGCCGGCACGAGTGCGGGGCCGTGGGCGTCGGCGTCGCCGGGTTCGTGGACGAGGACCGGGCCACGGTCCAGGTCGCGGTCAACCTGGGCCTGCACGGGTACCCCCTCAGGGACAGCGTCCAGGACCGCGTCGGCCTCCCGGTGGTCGTGGAGAACGACGCCAACGCCGCCGCGTGGGCCGAGGCCCGGTTCGGGGCCGGACGCGGAAGCGACCACATCGTGTGCGTCACCCTCGGCACCGGTATCGGCGGCGGCGTGGTCCTGGCGGGGGAGCTGTACCGCGGGCACTTCGGAGCCGCCGCCGAGGTGGGCCACTACCGCGTCGTCCCCTACGGACGCCGCTGCGCGTGCGGCAACCACGGCTGCTGGGAGCAGTACGCCAGCGGCCGCGCCCTGGTCGCCGAGGCCCAGGACCGCGCCCGGACCGACCCCCAGGCCACCGAGCGGATGCTCAAACTCGCCGAGGGGGAGACCGAACGGGTCCAAGGGCCCGTCGTCACCCAGGCGGCCCTGGAGGGCGACGCCGCAGCACTGGAGTGCTTCGCCGCAGTGGGGGAGTGGGTGGGTCTCGGCCTGGCCGACCTCGCAGCGATCCTGGACCCCGCGTGCTTCGTGATCGGCGGCGGCGTCTCCGACGCCGGGTCCGTACTCCTGGACCCGGTCCGCTCCTCGTTCGCCCGCCACGTCTCCGGGCGCCCCCACCGCAGGATGGCCCGGGTGCGGCTCGCCGAACTCGGGGGCGAGGCCGGCATCGTCGGCGCCGGGGACCTCGCCCGCCGCTGAGGTCACGCCTCGGAGGAGCGCTGGTCCTTCCCCCCGCCCTTGCGGGCGCGGCGTTCCTCCTTGCGGCGGGCCCGCTCGGCGCGCCTGCGGTCCTTGTCACTGGTGGCCTGCTCGCGCCGGGCCTCCTTGGCCTCGGCCTCCAGCTCGGCCTTGACCGTCTGGGCGTAGCGGTCCACGTACTCCTGGCCGGACAGCTCCATCAGCGCGTACATGATCTCGTCGGTCACGGCGCGCAGCACCCGGGGGTCGCGCTCCATCCCGTAGTAGCGGGAGAAGTCCAGCGGCTTGCCGAACACGACCTTGGGGCGGATGCCCAGCTTGGGGACGGTGCGGCCGGGCGGCATGATCTTGTCGGCGTTGATCATCGCCATGGGCACCACCGGGGCCCGCGCCTCCAGCGCCATCCGGGCCGCGCCCGTGCGCCCCCGGTAGAGCCTGCCGTCGGGGGAGCGGGTGCCCTCGGGGTAGATACCGAGGAGGTCGCCCCGCTTGAGCACGCGCAGCCCGGTGCGCAGGGCCGCCTCGCTCTTCTTGCCGCCCGAGCGGTCGATCGGGATCTGGCCCACACCGCTGAAGAAGGCCCGGCTGGCCAGCCCCTTGACCCCGGTGCCGGTGAAGTACTCGGACTTGGCCAGGAAGGTGATCTTGCGCGGCAGCGGCAGGGGCCCGAAGAAGTGGTCGGAGAAGGACAGGTGGTTGCCGACCAGGATCGCCGGACCGCGCCTGGGCACGTTCTCCACGCCCTCGGCGCGCGGCTGCCACAGGACCGCGATGATCGGCCCGAGGATCGCCTTGACCACCCAGTAGAACATTGCTCGGTTCACCCCTGCACGTGCGGGGAGATCTGGGCAGGGTCTGCCACGCCTCACTGTCCCGCTTGGTCGACAACATCGCGGACACCCCGCATCCTCGCATCGTACGAGGGCGGCCGCCGAAGCGCCCCCCGCGGACGGCCGCGCCCGGCACCTGTAGAGGATACCGTTCGGTCGGCGGGGTCGGGTGCGCGGCACCCGCCCGCACCCCTGGGGGCGTGATGGCCAACGGCCCCTCCGAACGGCTAACCTCACGCCTGGAGCCGGGACCGCCGCCACCCGCGCCCGCACAGCCCCGAGTCCCTGGAGCCGCTCAGTGAGACCGACCGCCGACACCACCCTGATCCCCGGCGCGGAGCCCTACAGCCACCGGGGCTCCGAGGTCGGTGTCCTGCTCTGCCACGGGTTCACCGGTTCCCCGCACTCCATGCGCCCCTGGGCCGAACACCTGGCCGCGGCCGGGTACAGCGTGGAGGTGCCACTTCTTCCCGGGCACGGCACCCAGTGGCGGGACATGAACCTCACGACCAGCGACGACTGGTACGAGGCGGTGGAACTGGCGCTGATGGAACTGGCCTCGCGGTGCGACGAGGTGTTCGTCATGGGGCTGTCCATGGGCGGCGCCCTCGCGCTCCGCGCGGCCCAGGAGTACCCCGACCTCGTGCGCGGCGTCGTGGTCGTCAACCCGTCGCTGGCACTGGAGGACCCCAGGCTCCCCCTGATCGCGCCGGTCCGGAAGCTGGTCGCGCGGATCCTGCCCTCCACCCCCGGCCTGAGCAGCGACGTCGCCAAGGCCGGGGTGGTCGAGGGCGGGTACTCGCGGGTGCCCACCGCCGCCGCGGCCACGCTCCCGAAGCTGTGGCGCGCCGTGCGCGCGGGCCTGCCCGCCCTGCGGGCCCCGGTCCTGGCCTACCGGAGCCTGGAGGACCACGTCGTCGGCCCTCGGAGCCTGCGCCTGCTCGTCCGCGGGGCCGTCGCCACCCGGGTGGTGGTCCATCCCCTGCACCGCAGTTACCACGTGGCCACCCTCGACCACGACGCGGACGTGATCCTCGACGGAAGCCTCGCCTTCGTACGAGAGTGGAGGAGGAGCGGGGAAGGGGCCGTCCGATGAAACGACGCCGGGGCAACGGGCTGCTCGCCGATGCCTACGTCCCTCTGGCCATGCTCGCGCCCGGGCAGGCCGACTGGATGCTGGAGGCGCTGCGGCGCAGCGGGATCGCCGCCTACGCCGTCCCCCTGGAGGAGGACGTCCTGGAGCCGTCCGGCGGGGCCGAGGACCCCCCCACCGACCACCTGTACGTGGACGCCGAGGAGCGGACCGCCGCCGAGCGGCTCCTGGGAACGGAACTGCCCGGCCCCGACGGCGCCTCCGACCTCCTCGCCCCGGACGGGGAGGCGCCCCGCCCCGGCCCGCCGTCCGGCGGGGACCTGCTGGAGGGCCCCGCCGGCCACCTAGCCGAGGACGAGGTCTTCAACGACCTGGTCGCCCGCTTCTACGGCGACACCGCAGCCGAGCGCGGGCGCGTCCACTGGCCCGACGCGGAGAACCTCGGTCCGTCCGAGGAGGGCGTCCACGGCGGCGACCTGCTCGCCGACGGTCCGCCCGGCGGCGGGCCCGAGGACCGCGACCGCGCCGCCGAGGAGGCGCGCCGCAGGTCCGAGGCCGAGCAGGAGGGACACTACGAACCGCCCCCTCCTCCGCCGCTGCTCCAAGGGGACCGCGTGGGCATCGCCGCATGGTGCGGGACCCTGGGGGCGCCGGCCCTGGTCTTCGGCTCCTTCTTCGCGGGTATCCCCCTGCCCGGCTGGCTGATGCTCCTGGTGACCGTGGCGTTCCTGGCCGGATTCGTGGTGCTGATCCTGCGGATGGCCGACGGCGGCTCCGACGGAGACGGCCCCGACGACGGGGCGGTGGTCTGAGCCCTGGGTTTCGACGTCCCCCTCTGGCGTGCCGTCGCCGTCTTCCGCGCGGCCTCCCTGGCCTACTCCCTCGTTCTGGCCGCCCAGCACCAGGAGCACCTGGCCAGGCCCTGGCTGGTCTGGACCGTGCTCGTGGCCATGGGTGCGTGGACCGCCCTCACCGCCTGCGCCTACGCCCGCCCCCGATGGCGCACCGGCCCCTTCGTGGCCGCCGACCTCGGTGCGGCCTTCGCCTGCCTGTTCGCCACGGCCGCTGCCGCCACGCCCTTCTACCTCTCCCAGGCGCCTCCGCTGAGCGGCTACTGGTTCGCCGGGGCCGCGCTGTCGGCCGGCATCGTCTGGGGGCGCCGTGGCGCGGTCACGGTCGCCCTCCTCTACGGCTGCGCCGACATCGTCCTGCGCTCGTCGATGGGTGTCCCCGTCACCTCGGCGACCGCCCGGGGCGTGGTGCTCCTGCTGTTGGCGGGCCTGGCCGTCGGGTACATGGCCGGGGTCGCCGAGCGGGCCGAGCACAGGTTCGCGCGGGCCGTGGCACTGGAGGCACGGATCCGCGAGCGCGAACGGTTGGCGCGGTCCATCCACGACTCCGTCCTCCAGGTGCTCTCCCTGGTGAGCAGGCGCGGCGCTGAAGCCGGGGGGGAGGCGGCCGAACTGGGGCGGATGGCGGGGGAGCAGGAGGTGCGGCTGCGCGCCCTCATCGGCGGCGGGCTCCCCGACGGTCCCGGACCGCCCGGGCCGGGGGAGGGGACCGACCTGCGAGAGGGGCTCCGGCGCCTGGAGTCGGTGCACGTGTCGTTGGCCGCCCCCGCCACCCCCGTCCTGCTGCCCGCGCCCGCCGCGGCCGGTCTCACCGCCGCGGCCTCGGCCGCACTCGACAACGTCTCCCGGCACTGCCCCGAGGGCACCCCCGTGTGGATCCTGGTGGAGGACGAGGGCGACGCGGTGACCGTCTCCGTCCGCGACGAGGGGCCCGGCATCCCGCCCGGCCGCCTGGCGGAGGCCCGGCGCGAGGGCCGCCTGGGGGTCGTCCAGTCACTCCAGGGGCGGTTGAGGGACCTGGGGGGCACCGCCGAGGTCACGAGCCTGCCCGGGGAGGGCACCGAGGTGGAGCTGAGACTGCCCAGGGCGCGCCCCTGAGGTGGTCACAGGGGCGGGCCGTGGCCCGGCTCCTCCTGGTGGGAGAAGCGCTGCTCGCTCCAGGGGTCGGCGCGGTTGTGGTAGCCGCGCTCCTCCCAGAAGCCCCGCCGGTCCGCGGTCATGTACTCCACCGCGCGCAGCCACTTCACACTCTTCCAGCCGTACAGCCGGGGCACCACGAGCCGCAGCGGGAAGCCGTGCTCGGGGGTCAGCGGCTCCCCGCCGCGGTGGGTGGCCAGGACGACCTCCTCCGACAGGAAGGTCTCCAGGGGCAGGTTGGCGCTGTACCCGTACTCGCCCCAGGCCATCACGTGGGTCACCTCGGGTGAGGGCGGCGCGGCGCGCACCAGGTCCACCGCTCGTACGCCGCTCCAGCGCACGTCGGGCACGCTGAAGCGCATCACGCAGTGGAAGTCGCTCACCGAGTCGCTCCTGGGCAGCTCCTCGAACTCCTCCCAGGTCCACCGGTGTGTTCCCAGGCTCTCCGTGACCCCCATGACCCGGAAGTCCCACCGGTGCGGGCGGAAGGTCGGCACCGGGCCGTAGTGCAGCGCCTTGTGCTCGTGGCGCAGGGCCTGCCCCGGAGGCAGCCGTGCCCGGTCGGCGCCTTTTCCCTCACCGCTCCCCGTTCCGTAGGACAACGCGCCTCCCGCTCGTCTGGGAAAGATCGGCATTGGGACATCCTGTCAGGTGCGGCATGAGACAGATCACGGACCCCGGGTGCGTGACGGCGCGGCACCGGTGCGCTATAGTCGCCCCCATGCAGCGAAACACCTGGCGCTTTTTCTATGGCTACCGGCCCGATTCCCGGACGGTCGCCTCGCCAGTGCTGCGCTGACAAGGACGACTTCCCAGGAGCCCCGGGCCGGACGGCCCGGGGCTCCTGTCGTTCCCCGGCCCGACCGTCCCGGTCCGGCGGCTCCGCCGCACACCGAGGAACAGGGACTGCACACATGGTCATCGTGATGGCGCCGGACGCCACAGCCGACAACATCGACGCTCTCGTCGAACTCGTCTCCTCCGCGGGCGGGGAGGCCTACGTGACACGCGGTGTGAGCCGCACCATCATCGGCCTGGTGGGGGACGTGGAGCGCTTCCAGGGCCTCGGCCTGGCCGCCAGGCCCGGCGTCGCCGACGTCCTGCGCATCTCCGCCCCCTACAAACTCGTGAGCCGGGAGAACCACCACAGCCGCTCCGTGGTGAGTGTGCGCGGCGTGCCGATCGGCGGCGACCACGTGACGGTCATCGCCGGCCCGTGCGCCGTGGAGACGCCCGAGCAGACGCTGGAGGCCGCCCGAATGGCGGCCAGGGCCGGCGCCGCGCTGCTGAGGGGCGGCGCCTACAAGCCCCGCACCTCCCCGTACGCCTTCCAGGGGCTGGGCGAGCATGGCCTGAGGATCCTCGCCGACGTGCGCGAGGAGACCGGCCTGCCGATCGTCACCGAGGTCGTGGACGCCGCCGACGTCGACCTGGTCGCCTCCTACGCGGACATGCTCCAGATCGGCACCCGCAACATGCAGAACTTCGCCCTGCTGCAGGCGGCGGGTGACGTGGGCAAGCCGGTACTGCTCAAGCGCGGCATGAGCGCCACCATCGAGGAGTGGCTGATGGCCGCCGAGTACATCGCCCAGCGCGGCAACCTCGACATCGTCCTGTGCGAGCGCGGCATCCGCACCTTCGAGAAGGCCACCCGCAACACCCTCGACATCAGTGCGGTGCCGGTCGCCCAGAACCTGTCGCACCTGCCCGTGATCGTGGACCCCTCCCACTCGGGCGGCAAGCGCTCCCTCGTCCTGCCGCTCTCGCGCGCGGCCGTCGCGGTGGGCGCGGACGGCGTGATCGTGGACGTGCACCCCGACCCCGGCAGCGCCCTGTGCGACGGCCCCCAGGCCCTGGTCGAGGAGGACCTGGACGAACTGCGGGACCTGGCGGGCACCCTGGCCACACTGGGCGGCCGTACCCTCACCCCCGCGCCCGAACGCGTACCGGCGGCCCTGTAGGGCGCGTCCGCGCCGCGGGGCCGCTCAGGCCCCGGCGGCGCGGACGTCGGCGGGGGCCGCCTCGCCCAGGAAGCTGGGCTTGTGCACCTGGGCCGTGGTGACCAGGTGTTCGGCCAGCTCGTCGGCGTCCAGGCGCCGATCGATCTGGCGCAGGTCGCCGATCTTGGCCGAGGTCTCCACCTGGCGTGGGGTCAGCATGGTGCAGCAGTCCTCGTCCGGCAGCTCCGAGATGGCCAGAGTGCCGATCCTGCGCGCCTGGTCCATGATCTCGGTCTTGTCCATGCCGATGAGCGGACGCAGGATCGGCAGGTCCACCGCGTCGTCCAGGGCGGTGATGTTGGCCATCGTCTGGCTCGACACCTGGCCCAGCGCGTCCCCGGTGACCAGGCACTCCGACCCCAGGTCGTCGGCGAGGGCCTCAGCGGTCCTGAGCATCAGGCGGCGCTGGGCGACGATCTGCAGGCGCTCGGCCCCCGAGCTCTTCAACTGCTGCTGCGCCTTGCCGAAGGGGATCACGAACAGGCGCGAGCCCACCTGGAACCGGTCGAGCTGGCGCACCAGGCTGTAGGCCTTGTAGATGGACTCGGGGCCGGTGAAGGGCATCCCGGAGAAGTGCAGGAAGTCCACCTTGAGCCCGCGTCGGATCATCCGGTGCGCGGCGACGGGGGAGTCGATCCCGCCCGACATCAGCACCAGCCCGCGGCCGCTCATCCCCGCCGGCAGCCCGCCCTGGCCGGGGGTGCCGTCGGTGAACACGAACGCCTCGTCCTTGTCCACCTCCACGTACAGGGTGTGGTCGGGCCGCTTGAGGCGCACCGGGTACCCGTACGCCTCGACGATCCTCGACCCCAGGTGCCCGGCCAGCTCCGAGGAGGTCATCGCGAACCGCTTGTCGCGGCGGCGGGCCCGGACCGCGAACGAGCCCTCCAGGTCGGCCATGGACCGCACGGCCACGTCGGTGATCGTGTCCAGGTCCTTGTCCACCCGGCGCACCAGGTGGACCCACACCACGCCCATGACGTCGGCCATGCGCTCGGCAATCCGAGCCACCTCCACGTCGGAGGCGCCGGGCCGGCGCACGATGATCACGCCCGAACCGCGCTGGGAGAGGCGGATCTGCCCCAGGTCCCGCACGGAGTTGCGGATGTTGTTGTGCAGGCGCCGTTCGAACAGCTTGCGGTTGGAGCCCTTGAGGACGATCTCCCCGAGCTTCATCAGGACGCAGAGCTCACCCAGCCCGGAACCGGCTCCGTCCCGGTCCTGGGGCGGCGGCACGGATTCGAGCGGCGCGGACATGGCGGCTACCTCCGGTGGTGGGGTCCGGTGCGGGTGAGGGTGCGGCGGCGCCGTTCGCGCGCCGCACCCTCCAGTATCGAGCACCGGGCCCACCGCTCCGGACGCGCTCAGCCGAAGAAGGTCTCCGCCTCCTGGTACCGCCCGGCGGGGACGGTCTTGAGGGTGTCCGTGGCCTCGGCCAGGTCGACGCGGACGATCTCGGTGCCCTGGAGACCGACCATCCGCCCGAAGTCCCCGTCGGCGACGGCGTCGATCGCGTGCAGGCCCAGACGGGTCGCCAGGACCCGGTCGAAGGCCGAGGGGGTGCCGCCCCGCTGGACGTGGCCGAGCACCACCGAACGGGCCTCCTTGCCGGTGCGCTGCTCGATCTCGTCGGCCAGGCGCTGGCCGATACCGCCCAGGCGCACGTGCCCGAAGGAGTCCGTCTCCCCGGTGGCCAGCTCCATCTGGCCCTCCTTGGGGTGGGCGCCCTCGGCGACGACGATGATCGGCGCGTACTGGGTGCGGAACCGGCTCTCGACGTGCCCCACCACCTCTTCGATGTCGAAGGGGCGCTCGGGGACGAGGATGACGTTGGCGCCCGCGGCCATGCCCGAGTGCAGGGCGATCCACCCGGCGTGGCGGCCCATCACCTCCACCACGAGCGCGCGGTGGTGCGACTCGGCGGTGGTGTGCAGGCGGTCGATCGCCTCCATGGCGATGTTGACGGCCGTGTCGAACCCGAAGGTGTAGTCGGTGGCGTTGAGGTCGTTGTCGATGGTCTTGGGCACGCCCACGACCTTGACGCCGCGGTCGTGCAGTTGGCGGGCCACTCCGAGGGTGTCCTCGCCGCCGATGGCCACGAGCGCGTCCACGCCCAGCCCGGCCATGTTGTCCTTGACCCGTTCGACGCCGCCCTCGATCTTCATCAGGTTGGTGCGGGAGGAGCCCAGGATGGTCCCGCCCCGGGGCAGGATGCCGCGGACGGACTCCACGTCCAGTGCCACGGTGTCGCCCTCCAGGGGGCCGCGCCAGCCGTCCCGGAAGCCGACGAACTCGTACCCGTGGTCCTTGATCCCCTTGCGCACCACGGCCCGGATGACCGCGTTCAGGCCCGGACAGTCTCCTCCACCGGTCAGCACACCGACTCGCATGCGACTCTCCTCGACGTTGAGTGTTGGGTGACGGGGCGCACAGCGCCATATGGTCTAGACCATAGTGGCCGGGGCGGGCCGGGGCCACCCCGAACCGGTGAATTCACCGGTCCTCTTCGAGTCCCCGCTCCATCGCGTAGCGCGCCAGCTCGACCCGGTTGTGCAACTGGAGTTTGGTGAACGTGTTCTGGACGTGGTTCTGCACCGTCCGGTGGGAGATCTCCAGCCGCCGCGCGATCTGCTTGTAGGCCAGGCCCTTGGCGACCAGGCGCAGCACCTCGGTCTCGCGCGGCGTGAGCTCCGGTGCGGCGGGCTCGGGATCAGCGGGCGCCTCCGCCGCCGACAGCCGCCGGTACTCGCCCAGGACCAGCCCGGCCAGCCCGGGCGTGTACACGGCCTCCCCCGCGTTCACACGGCGCACAGCCTCCAGCAGCTCGTCCCGGCTCGCGGACTTGACCAGGTATCCGGTGGCCCCCGCCTTCACGGCCGCCAGGACGTCGTCATCGGCCCCGCTCGCGGACAGCACCAGGACCCGGGGCGGCGCGTCCAGCGCCAGCAGCCCGGCGGTGAGCTCGACCCCGCTCATGTCCGGCAGGTTGAGGTCCACCACCGCGAGGGCGGGCCGCACCGCCGGGGCGACGCGCAGTGCCTTGGCGCCGTCCCCCGCCGTGGCGACCACGTCGAGCCCCGCCTCCTCCAGGTCGCGGGCGACCGCGTCGCGCCACATCGGGTGGTCGTCCACCACCAGTACCCGCACCGCCTCCGACACCACGGCGGCCCCCTCGGTCGTCAGTCGTCGTCCCCGTCGTCGCCGATCCCGGGCAGCTCGATGCCGCCCGGCGTGGCGGTGATCGTGATCTCGGTGTCCTCGGGCGCCTTGTCCTCGTGGGACTGGTGCACCACGGTCCGGCCGCCCGCGATGCGCTCGACCTTCACCTTGAACCCGGCCTCCTCCAGGGCCTGGCGCGCCTCGCCCACGTTCATGCCGACCACGTCGGGCACCTCGATCCCGGGCGGGCCGGTGGAGACGGTGATGGTGACGGTGCCCGCGGCACCCACCGTGCGGCCGGAGTCGGGGCTCTGGCTGATCACCAGGCCCTTCTCGACCTCCTCGCTGTCCTGCTCCACGACCTCGACGTTCAGGTCGAGCTGGCGCAGCGTGCGCTCGGCCTCCTCCTGCTCCTGGCCGACCAGCGGGGGCACCTCGATGCCGCGGCTGATCGTGACGGTGACGCCCTCCTCCCGGTCGGCATCCTCGCCGGGCGCGGGCTCGGTGGAGATCACCTCACCGGGGGTCACCCCCTCGGCGTCCTGGTCCACCTGTTCGACGGCGTCCTCGCCGAAGCCCAGGTCCTCCAGTTCGGCGAGGGCGTCCACGATGTCCTCGCCCTCCAGGTCGGGCATCTCCACGACCCGCGGACCCAGGGAGACGTAGGCCGTGACCTCCTCGCCCGGCAGCATCCGCTCCTCGGCCGCGGGCTCGGTCCGGGCGACCCGCCCCGCCTCGACACCGTCGCTGTAGACCCGCTCCTCGGCCTCCACCAGCACCAGGCCCTCGGTGCGGACCTGCTCCCGCGCGGAGTTGAGCGTCGACCCCGTCACGTCCGGGACCTGCTCGAAGCGGCCGAGGAACAGCCACCACCCGGCGACGAACACCACGATCGCCACGATCGCGCCGCCGATACCGAGCAGGAGGTTGCGCCGCCGCCGCAGGCTCTCGTCGGCCTCCTCGTCGTAGCCGTCGCCGTAGTCGTCGGAAGGGGGGACCGCGCCCATGTCCACCACCATCGTGGCGTTCTCCGTACCGGGCCCGGCACCTCCCGCGATCAGCTCGGGCGCGGTGATCGAGGACCCCGTCGCCCCGGCCCGGCCCACCGGCGGCATCGGGCCCGCGGCGGGCTCGGACCGCTCCGGCATGCGGCCGAGCACCTCTAGGAGCTTGGCCAGGTACTGGCCCGCGTTGCTCGGCCGGTACCGCGGATCGCGCTCGGTGCCCTTGGTCACCAGGTCGTCGACGTCCGGCGACAGTCGTGGCAGGTACTGCGACGGGCGCGGGACGTCCTCGTTCACGTGCTGGTAGGCGATGGCGATCGGCGTCTCACCGGTGTGCGGCTGCGTACCGGTGAGCAGCTCGTAGAGCATGATGCCCGCGGAGTAGACGTCGGTGCGCGCGTCGGCCACACCCTGTTCGATCTGCTCGGGCGCAAGGTAGGCGGCCGTGCCCATCAGGGTGCCGGTGCGGGTGAGGCCCTGCTGCGACTGCTCCACCGCGCGGGCCAGACCGAAGTCGGCCACCTTCACCCGGCCGTCCTCGGTGATGAGCACGTTCTCCGGCTTGACGTCGCGGTGGATCATCCCGGCCTGGTGGGCGGCGCCCAGGGCCGCCAGCACCGGGGCCATCACCTGGAGCGCCTCGCGCGCCGGCAGGCGGCCGCGCGACCTCAGGTGCTCGCGCAGGGTCAGTCCCGGAACGTACTCCATGGCCAGGAAGACGTGCCCCCGGTCCTCACCCTGGTCGAAGACCTGGACGACGTTGGGGTGGGAGAGCTTGGCGACGGAGTGCGCCTCGTTGATGAAGCGCTGGACGAACGTCGGATCCTGGGCGAGCGACGCGTGCATGACCTTCAGCGCCAGTCGCCGGTCGAGCCTCAGGTCGTGGGCGACGTAGACGGTCGCCATCCCGCCACCGGCGATCCTGGACTCGACGAAGTAGCGTCGGTCCAGCGTCGCGCCTACGAGGGGATCGGAAGTCGTCATGTCCACGGCGGAGAGTGTCCTTGTTGCGGGGAGCACGGGCGGTCGCGTCCCGAAGGCGCGTACACGACACCGGGTGTCGAACGGACACGATAGCGGAAAGCACGTACCCGTCCGCCCCGCGGATCACGGTCGCGTCGCCCGAACCACGCTCGTGGAAGGCGCTCGCGCCTGGGTTGTCATCGGGCGTGCGCCGCCGAGGCGGCGCACGCCCCACCCACGGTAGAGGACGGGCGCAAGGCGCCGGGCGTCAGTCCACCGCCGGCGAGGAGGCCCGCGCGTGGCGGCGCACCGGAATCCGCCCCGCCAGGCGTGCGGCCCGGCCCGCGCGGACCGCGTCACGCATCGCCGCCGCCATTAGGACCGGGTCCTGGGCGCGGGTCACGGCGGTGGCGAGCAGCACGGCGTCGCAGCCCAGCTCCATCGCCAGCGCGGCGTCACTGGCGGTACCGATCCCGGCGTCCACGATCACCGGGACCCCCGCGCCCTCCACGATCAGCTCCAGGTTGTGCGGGTTGCGGATGCCCAGGCCGGAGCCGATCGGCGCCGCCAGCGGCATCACCGCCGCGCACCCGGCCTGCTCCAGCCGCCGGGCCAGGACCGGGTCGTCGTTGGTGTAGGGCAGCACGGTGAAGCCCTCGTCCACCAGGAGCTCGGCGGCCTCCAGCAGCTCCACGGGGTCCGGCAGCAGAGTGTGCTCGTCCGCCACCACCTCCAGCTTGACCCAGTCGGTGCCCAGCGCCTCCCGGCCCAGCCGGGCCGTGCGCACTGCGTCGGCCGCGGTGAAACAGCCCGCGGTGTTGGGCAGGGGCCGGATCTTGTTGCGCTCCAGCACGTCCCAGACCGAACCGCGGGTGCCGGGGGAGACCCGGCGCATCGCCACGGTCGTCAGCTCCGTACCGGAGACGGTGAGCGCCTCCTCCAGCACCTCCAGCGACGGAGCGCCGCCGGTGCCGGTGATCAGCCTGGAGCCGAAGGCGGTGCCCGCGATCACCAGCGGGTCGTCGAACGTGTCGGTCATCCTCAACCCCCCTGTACGGCGGTCAGCACGTCCACGCGGTCGTCGGGCGACAGCGGGGTCGACCCCCACACCGCCCGGCGGACCACCTCGTCGTTGACGGCCGCGGCGATACCGCCCGGGACCTCGCCCCCGCCGGGGGCGGTCAGGCCCCGCACGACGTCCGCGACGGTCGTACCCTCGGGGACCTCGCTCCGGTCCCCGTTGACGATCAGTTCCACTGTCCCTCCCCTGTCGAAGCCCCGGCGTCCACACGGTCCGCGGCGAACCGGCGCGCGTAGCCGGGCAGCGCCCCGTCGGTGAGCACCTCGGCCATCGCCTCCCCCGTCACCGGCGTCAGCAGGACGCCGTGGCGGAAGTGCCCGGCGGCTAGGTGCAGCCCCGGGACCCGGGTGGGGCCCAGCAGCGGTTCGTTGTCCGGCGAACCCGGGCGCAGCCCCACGCACGTCTCGGTGACCTCCAGCTCGCTCACCCCGGGCACGAGTTCGCGCGCGTCCCTGAGCACCTGCCACAGTCCCCCGGCGGTGAGCGCGGTGTCGTGCCCCAGCTCCTCCTGAGTGGCGCCGACCACCACCTCCCCGTCCTCGCGCGGGACGAAGTAGACGGGGAACCCCCGGACCAGGCCCCGGACGGTCCGCCCGACGATCGGCGGCTCCCCCTCCGGACCGCGCATGCGCAGCAGTTGGCCCTTGACCGGGCGCAGCGCCGGCACCACCGGTTCGGGGACGGCGATCCGTTCGCCCCAGCACCCGGCGGCCAGGACCACCTGGTCCGCGGGCAGGGTCCGCCCCCCGGACAGGCGCACACCCAGCCGGGCTCCGCCCGGGCCGGGGGAGAGGACCCCCACGGCGCGGTCGGACACCTCGGACACACCGGCGCGCCCGCCCGCCGCCGACAGGGCCCGCAGCAGGCGCCGGGGGTCCACGGAGTGGTCATCGGGGCAGAGCAGGCCGCCGCGCACCGAGGGCGCCAGCATCGGCTCCAGCCGGCGGCACTCGCGGCCGGTCAGGCGCTCACCCGCCACGCCCAGGCGCTCCTGGAGGCCGTGCAGGTCGGCGAGGGCGGCCAGGTCGTCGCGGTCGAAGGCGACCAGCAGGGTCCCGCTGGTGCGGTAGCCCACCTCCACACCCGAGGCGGCCTCCAGCTCGGCGACGAAGTCCGCGTACAGACCCGCCGACCGGAGGCCCAGCTCCATGAGCGGCTCCTCGCCGAAGGCCGCCTCGGTGGCCGGAGTGAGCATGCCCGCCGCGACCGTGGAGGCGGCGCCCGCGTCGGAGGCCGCGGGCTGGACGACGGTGACCGGCAGGCCCCGCTGCGCGGCGCGCCAGGCCGTGACGCGCCCGATGAGGCCGCCGCCGACCACGACCACGCCGGAATCGGAGGTGGGCATGGCTTCGGTGCCACTCCCTTCGCCGGTATGACCCGGATCAGGTTCATGCGGTCGGAGGCGGACCGGCCTCCCTCTCAGCCGGCTCCACCCGGCTCCCGCGGGACGTTCGTGTTCTGCCACCTCATCGTAGTCGACACGCCGTGGAGCACCACTGAGAGGCGGTTCACCCCCCGCGAACGTCCGCCCCGGGGCGCGAAGGTGCGCGCCTTCGCGGCGCGTGTGGCAGATTGGAGGGGTGACACGAAGCGAACCCGACATCGACGCACTGATCGGCGAGTGGCTGACGCTCAAGGAGGCGGCCGGGCCGCTGGGCGTGAGCCCCAACCGGATCAAGACGCTGATCCGTGAGAAGCGGATGATGGGGCTGGTCCGGGGCGGTGAACTGTCCATACCCGCGGCGTTCATCGACGGCACCGACCTCGTCAAGGGTCTACCGGGCACGCTGGTGCTGCTCACCGACGCGGGCTTCTCCACCGAGGAGGCGCTGCGCTGGCTGTTCACCCCCGACGACTCGCTGCCGGGCACCCCCATCCAGGCCATGCGCGAGAACCGCGGGACCGAGGTGCGCCGAAGGGCCCAGGGGATGGCGTTCTAGTCGCCATGGGGCCGAGATGCGCTCTGCGGCGAGGACGGGCGTCGATTCTCGTTCCGGGGAGAACTTCGACCGCGGGGCGGGACGGCCGCGCCTGACGCCGCTCTCAGAGGCCGCCTGCGGCGTGATCCCTCCCGGCTGCGCTTCGGGTGCGTGGTGCGGTACGGGAAGCCCTCAGCTCACGGCAGAGAGTACGTGCAGTACCCGGTCCAGGTGCTCCCGGGGAAAGAACAGGTGGGCGCTGGAAGCGGTGTGGCCGCTGGTCTTCTCCAAAGCCGGTAGGAGGGGGCGCACGCACAGCCATGACCGGGCCGTTCCCCACTGGGACACGGCCATCCGCAACTCGCCGTCTCGGGACAGCAGGCCCACCAGTTCCTCAGCATCGGCGGCGTCCATCTCCACCCAGCAGCGGTCGGCGTGGAAGTCGACCCACCTCTGGTCTCCTGCGGGCAGACCGGGGGCGGACATCGCCAGCAGGGCCCCGTAGTCCTGACAACTCGATTTCGTGCGCATTCCCAGCGCCCACAAGCGCTCCAGGAGTGGGACGAGGTCCTCATCGACGGGTACCTGCACACCCCCAGGGGTGGTCATCTGCTCGAAGGGGTGGATTTGGGCTGGTACGGCCATCACGGGGCTCCTCATCGGTCTGTCAAAGGTCGAGCAGAGCGGTGGCTTCCTCCAGATGGGTGCCCACCACGCGGATGTACAGGGGGTCGGTCTCGGGGTTGTCCATCCACCGGGCGGCCTGGGACAGGTACCACTCCACGATCCATACACGGTGCCAGCCCAGCGCCCACCGGGCCGCGTCCAGTCCGCCCCGGCGGCTCAGGGTCTGTGCGGGCCCGCCCGCCTCGACATAGGAGTCCAGGAAACCGGCCAACAGGTCTGGGTCCGCGGGGTCGACGGTGCCGTGCCAGGACGCCAGGTCCATCAGGCCCGGCCCGTGGAAGGTGCGCGCCAGGTCGAGGACGGACACGCCTTCGCCGGTGACGATCAGACTGGTGGGGTGGAACTCTGAGTGCACCCACCCGTAGGGGGCCAGTTCCGCACCCTGGGCGCGTGCCGGAGCGGCGTCCGAGACCAGGCGCAGAAGGTCGGCGATCCGCTCGGTGTCTCCCCACCTGCCCCGCTCGCGCAGTGCACCGACGGTGTCCAGAGCTCGCTGTGGCAGGCAGGTGAGCCACGCGCTACCGCCTTCCTCAAGGTGGCCGGGCACGGACGCGGTGTGCAGGGCCAGCGCTGCCGCGATCCCGTCCGCGTCGGTGGGTTCGCGCACCCCCGGCCCCAGATCCTTCTGGAGCATCCCCACCGTTGACGCCTCGTGCACGACACCCAGGAGGCGAGGAACACGTATCCCGGCGCGGTGGGCGCAGTGCAGGTGGTCGGCCTCACGGGTGAACGGCTCGCTAGCGACCTTGAGGACCACCGTGCCGCCGTCCCTGGTGGTGAGGCGTTCGACGTGGGAGAGCTCCCAACTGTGCAGCGTTTGGGCCTTGACCGTGTCGATACCTGCTTCGGCGGTGAGCCGGGTGCGCAGCCGGTCGATCCGGGTCTGCTTCATGATGGGGTCCTTCCTGAAGGCCACCGGACAGGGGCGGGACCTTGGAGGCCCCACCCCATCATGGCCGCAGCCGGCCAGGTCGAGGTGTCGAAGGAGCGGACCCTGTCGATCCACATGTCCCGGAACCCGGCCAGGTCATCGCGGAACCTGTTCATCGGCGTGCCGTAGGCCGCCACCACCCCGCCCCGCTGTGAGGGAGCGGACTGGCAGCCGTGCACCAGACGGCCCCCCAGAGCGGTGTGCGCCTTGACCGACTCGATCCTCTGGCGTGACTCGTCCACAGCCCTTCCTGAACACCGAAGGAATATTCCCGAGCGTGAATACTCCCGGATGAGTTGACCGTCACCCCAGCCGCTCTCTACCGTGAATTCTCGATAATGCCATACGGAAAGGATGATTCATGGCACTTCGGAAACTTTCTGGTGATTGCAACCGGAACGACTGCCCGGGTGTGTTCTCCACCGGGACGGGAACCGTGATCGTCCAGGGGCCGCTGTTGAAGGCCACCGAAGAACTCGCCCTCTCCGCCGGTGAAGTGGCCGTCGAGATCCCCGCCCACCTCATCGAGGAGGCCGCCTGTGCGCTTGGAAGGTGACGCCTGGCAGGAGTTCTTCCACTCCTTCCGCCGGGAGGCGTTCCGGCTGGAGACTCTGCCGGGCTACACCGTGCCCGAGGAAGAGGACGAGCTGCGCCGTTTCCTGGCCGGAGAAGCACGGCCCGCCGAGGAGCTGCACACCGACACCTACCTGATCAAGGTCCGCGAGCACGTGGAAGCCGGGCGCCGGATGCGCAGGGTCCACACCCTCACCAGCCCTGTCGGCGACCACCTGCGGTTCCAGTTCGAGTGGGGGTACGCCTTCAGCGTCCAGGCGGGAGAGGAGGTCAACATCCTCGACTTCGCCACCACCCCCGACCCCGGCCTTCCCCGGCAGGACTTCTGGCTCTTCGACGACACGCATGTGGTCCTCATGCACTACGCTGCCGACGGCACCCAGACCGGCCGGGAACTGCTGGAGGACACCGACCCCGCCCCCTATGTCCGGTACAAGGACCTGGCCCTGGAGCACTCCACCCCCTTCACCGAGTACTACAAGGTCCGCTGATTGACCCTTGAGCCCGAGAACGCCGACCGGCAGCGCGGCGAACTGGCCGACGCCCTGCGCCGGCTCCGCCGCGCTGCCGGGATGACCGGTGCGGGCCTGGCCGCCCGCGCCGGTATGAGCCAGGCCAAGATCAGCAAGATCGAGAACAACCGCATCCGCCCCTCCCATCTGGACGTCGAACGCATCCTCACCGCCCTCGGCGTCCCCTTGGAAGGAGGGGACGGGGTGCGCCTGCTGGAGCTGGCGCGGGTGACCAACTCCGACTACCAGGGGTTCCGCACCGCGCTGCAACGCGGCTTGGGGGAGCTGCAGCGCGACCTGGCCGCCATCGAGGGCGCGGCGGCCACGATCCGCTACTTCCTGCCGTGCATGATCACCGGCCTGCTGCAGACCCCCGAATACGCGCGACAGAGCCTGGCGCACCCACTGGTGAACCGCGGTGCGGAGTGGCACACGGCCCTGGCCCGCCGACTGGAACGCCAACAGGCCCTCTACCAGCCGGGACGACGGTTCGTGTTCGTGCTCACCGAGGCCGCGCTGCGCTGGCCGCTGTGCCCGCCCACGGTCATGGCGTTGCAGATGGACCGCCTCGCGTCCTTGAGTGAGCTGGCCGGGGTGGACATCCGGATCGTCCCCGCCCACCCTCCAGTCCCGAGCGGGCCGCTCAACGGGTTCACGCTCTACGACGACCGGCTCGTCACCGTTGAGGTGTTCACCGGTGAGCTGGCGCTACGCGACCCCAAGGACATCGCCTACAGCGAAGAGATCTTCGACTTCTACCACGACCGATCCCTCGCGCATGAGGATGCCCGCTTGTTTCTCGGCCGACTCGCCCAGGAATATCGAGAACGAGCGAAAACCGACATTCCGTAGCGTGAATTTATTCCCACCCGTGAAAGTCCTTCAAACGACTTTCCGGCGTGCCTAGTCTTTCCTGTGCCAGAGCCCCCTACCGGAAAGAGTGAGCGATGCGCTTGGCGCAGGAATCCCAGCAGGACACCACTGACACCGAAGCCACCGACCCGTTCGGTCTCGACATCTCCTTCATCGAGGGCACGCCGGTGACCGAGTCGATCCTGGCGTGCAGCACCGGAGACACCTGCGGGAGCTCCTGCCCGAGCGCCTGCACCACTTCCTAGTCCGAGCCCACCCCGGGGTGCGGACCGGACGACCGGTTGCCGACCGGCCCGCACCCTCCCACCCGGAGAGGGACAGAGGGATGACGCGCTCACGACCGAGCCTGTACCGAGGCGCGGGTGGGGGGATGCTGCGCGCCGCAGCGAACCTCACCGGACCGGACATGGCCCCGTGGCCGGGACCCGACGCCCGAATCGACGACTGGCGTGCGTGGCTGGGCACGGTGTGGGCTGACGCCACCTTCCGGCAGGCGGTGTCCGCCACCAGCCCGGACCTGGCCCGTCAGGTCGAATCCATCCTGGAGGGGCACGCGCCGAAGCCGCGCCGAGTGCGGCGGGCGGCGCTGGCCACCGCCCGCTACGCGCTCCGGTACACCCGCCGGTCCACCCCCTTCGGCTGGTTCGCGGGCGTCGCCCCCCTTGAGTTCGGCGACACGGTCCACATCCGCGTCGGGAACCGCCATCGGGCCGTGACCCGGCCGGACCCAGTGGCACTGGACACGGCGATCAGCGACTGGGAGAGCGGCGGCACGCGCATGGCCGACGTCGAGGTGTGCGTCAACAACC
The DNA here is from genome assembly GCF_048060475.1 of Nocardiopsis sp. LOL_012. NCBI lineage: Bacteria > Bacillati > Actinomycetota > Actinomycetes > Streptosporangiales > Nocardiopsidaceae > Nocardiopsis > Nocardiopsis sp. LOL_012. The sequence goes on from NZ_JBHMIV010000009.1 coordinate 115,748, forward strand.
TCGCGTACCAGCGCGACGGCCGTGTCCATGTCCCTTCCGAGGGAGACGCGCAGTACTCGGTCGCGCTGACGCCCGCGCTCGATTTGGTGCTGGACGCAGCACGCTCCCCCATCCGGTTCTCCGTCTTGGCGGGCAAGCTCGCCGCTGAGTTCCCCGGCACGGCCGAACACCACCCTGCAGGGCTGCTGAGTCGGCTGTTGCGCGTGCGGCTGCTGCTCTCGTCGCTGCGCGCGCCCGCCACCGTCGCCGACCCCGCCGACCCCCTCCCCGTCGCCCTGTGCCAGCAGGCCCAAGCCCGCCCGGCGGCACCGGATCTACGGCTGGACGCGACGATCCGGCTGCCCCGCACGGTCGTGACGGAAGCGGAAACCGCCGCTGCGGTCCTGACCCGGCTCACTCCCTACCCGCAGGGGACCGCAGCGTGGCAGCACTACGCCGACCGGTTCGCCGACCGCTACGGCGAGGGAACCGAAGTGCCGTTGCCGGAGGTCACGGACCCCGCGAAGGGGCTGGGAATGCCCGAGGGGTTCACCCAAGCATCGAGCCCCCCGCGTCCGATGGTCCTGCGGGACCGGTTGCTGCTGGACCTGGCCGGCACCGCCGCCGTGGAGGGCCGCCGGGCGGTGACCTTGTCCGGGGCGACGATCGAGCGGTTGGAGGCCGCCGCCGGCACACCCGCGCTCACCCCGCCCCATCTGGAAGTGTGCGCCCAGGTCCAAGCCACCTCAGCGCACGCTCTGGAGACGGGGAACTTCTGGCTGCGGATCTCCACCGTCTCCCGCGCGGCCGGCTCGATGACGGGCCGGTTCTGGCACCTGCTCCCGCACACCGCCCAGACCCACACCCGCCTGCCCACGGTCGATCCCGGAGTCGAGACGGCCCAGCTCTCCTTCCACCCCGCCCGCGCCCCAGCCGACCCGCTCACCCGCGCCCCGCAGATCCTGCCCCGCCTGGTCAGCGTCGGTGAGTTCCGCCGCCGCGCCAGCGGGGTGCTGTTCCCCTCCGACCTGGCCGTGGGTATCCGCGAGGGCCGCCTCTACCTGTGTGAGGCCGCCACCGGCCAACGCCTGGAACTGCTCGCGCCTACCGCGATCAACTTCGTGTGGAACCACTACACCCCGCCCCTGGTCCGCTTCCTGGCCGAGATCAGCCGCGCCCGGACCCCGCAGGTGACCGGGTTCGAGTGGGGCGCGGCCTGGACCCTGCCGTTCACCCCCGCGCTGCGCTACCGGCGGTCGGTCCTGGCTCCCGCACGCTGGAAGGTCCAGGCCCGGGACCTGCCCGGCCGCGCCGCTGCCCTGGACGAGTGGGCCGAGAAGTTCCACGCCTGGCGGAGCCGCTTCGGCGTCCCCGAACGGGTGCTCCTAGCCCAGGACGACCAACAGCTCCCCCTGGACCTGGACCAGGAGATGCACCTGGACCTGGTACGCGCCCACCTGTCCGCCCGCCCCAACGGTGTCGCCCTCCTGCACGACGCGCCACCCCCGAACGCCAACGGGTGGATCGGCGGACGGGCCCACAGCATCGTCGTGCCACTGGAGGCCCGCCCATGACGACCACGGCCCCGCCCAGATCACAGCAACTGTCCGAAGGTGAACTCGGGACGGTGCTGCTGCACATCGAACGCGGCGACACCGACGCCGCACACACCGGCCTGGCCCGAGCGGTCGCGGGCGGCGTCAGCACCGGAGCCAACGCCTCACTCTTCCACGGCACCCCGGCCCTGGAGTTCGTACTCGGCCGCGCCGGGCACACCCGCCCCGATGTACGCGAGGCCGTCGACCGCGTCGTGACCGCCCGCCTGGCCACCGCCCACCGGCGGCGAGCCGACGGGGTGCTGCCGTATCTGGCGGAGTTCGACCTCATCGGGGGCCTGACCGGACTGGGCGCGCTCCTGCTGGCCCGCGACGAGACTTCGCCCCTGCTGAAGGAGGTCCTGGCCTACCTGGTGTCCCTCGCGCAACCGGTCCGCGTCAACGGCCGGGAGCTACCGGGCTGGTGGTCCGCGCTCAGCCCGCACGGCGAGCAGAAGGGCGGCGGCCACGGTAACAACGGCGTCGCGCACGGCATTGCCGGACCCTTGGCACTGCTGTCCCTGGCCACCCGGCACGGCGTCCGGGTACCGGGACAGGACGAGGCCATCGGGGTGTTCGCGTGCTGGCTGGACAGCCACGCCTGCGGCTACTGGACCACCCGTGACCAACTGGACGCCCCGCAGCCGCCCGCCCCGGCGCCCGCACGTCCGTCCTGGTGCTACGGCCGACCCGGCATCGCCCGCGCCCACCACCTGGCCGGACTCGCCTTGGGCGATCGCGCCCGCAGCCTGGAGGCCGAGGACACTCTCGTGCGCACCCTGACCGACCCGACCGACCTGGGGCGGATCACCGACGCTTCGCTGTGCCACGGCTGGGCCGGACTGGTGGCCCTCACCCGCGCTGTCGCCGCCGACAGCCCCACCCCGCAGCGGTTCACACCCCTGATCGACGACTTGACCGCGCGACTGGCCGCCACGGTGGACCACCTACCCAAACCCGGGTTCATGGAGGGCCGTGCCGGCGCGCACCTGGCCTTGGCGGGCACCGATGCCACCGGATGGACCCGTGCCCTGCTGATCACCTGACCCGGCCCCGCCCGCACCGACAAGGAGCACCTCACGACCATGGACGACGTCGAGAACCTGCCCCTCACCCGTGAGGGAGGCTGGTGGCACGCCAGCGTGACGTGCGCGGACCACGCCGGGGCCAAAGCCAGGGCTGCTCGGGCGCTGGCCTCCGCACTGGGCGATCAGCGGTTCCACTTCCTACGCAAGGACGGAGGGTTGCGGCTGCGCACCGAACGGTCTGCGGCCGACCTTCTGAACCGCTTGGTCGCCGACGGGCTGATCAGCGGCTGGGCGGGCGGCGTCTACGAGCCCGAGACCGAAGCCTTCGGCGGCCCCGAGGGCATGGCAGTCGCCCACGACCTGTTCTGCGCCGACAGCCGCTCCGCCCTAATCGAGACCGGTATGCCGGGCGCAAGGGAGCGCTGTGTCCTGCTGCTGGCCACCCTGTTCCGGTCCGCGGGTCTGGACCCGTTCGAGGTCGGCGATGTGTGGGCCGGACTCGGCTCCCTGCGCCCACCCCCCACCCCGCCCACCGGCTCCGAACGCGACCGCGCTGCCTCGGCCATGCGACGCCTGATGAACGCTGACGCCGCCCAACGGCCACACCCCGAACCCGGGTGGGCCGAGCGCGTCGCCGCGTTCACCGACGCCGGCCACCGGCTCAGTTCCCTGGCCCACGACGGACGGCTCACGCGGGGCCTGCGCGCGGTCCTGGCACACCACGCCGTCTTCGCCTTCAACCGTGCCGCCGTGCCCGCCACCGAGCAGGCTGCGACGGCCTGGCTGGGCCGTCACATCGCTTTCCCCGAGGAAGTCGACGTGTCCGCCCACCACGCAGTGTCCCCGAACCCTGACGTGACCCGAATGGAGCACACCCTGACCACCGAGACCCCCGCCACCGACTCCGCCGAGCACTCGTCACCCGCCTGGCCGACCACGGCCGCCTGCGCACCCCCGAGATCATCAAGGCCTTGCACCACGTCGAACGCCACCGGTTCCTGCCTGGCGTCGACGCCCAGAAGGCCTACGCAGGGGACGCCGTGCCCATCAAGCACGACGACACCGGCCAGATGGTCTCCTGCATCTCCGCGCCCTCGATCGTGGCCACCCAACTGGAGCAACTGGGCGCCCAGCCCGGCCACAAGGTCCTGGAGGCCGGGGCCGCCACCGGGTACAACGCCGCGATCCTGGGCCGTCTCGTAGGCCCCCGAGGGCACGTGTGGACGATCGACGTCGACCAGGACCTGGTGGACAACGCGCGCACCAACCTCACCGAGGCCGGGACCTCGAACGTGACCGTGGTGCTGGGCGACGGCGCGGTCGGCCTCGCCGAGCACGCCCCCTACGACCGCATCCAGTTCACCGTCGGCACCGGTGACGTCCCGGTCAAGATCCTGGACCAGCTCGCGCCCGGCGGCCGTCTGGTCGTGCCGATGCGCATCCGCGGCAGCATCTCCCGCAGCTTCGCCTTCGAGCGCGACGGCGACGCCTGGAAGACGGTCTCATGCGAGATGGCCACGTTCGTCCCCCTGCGCAAGGGCGTGTGCGACGACGTCTACACCCGCGTCCCCATGCAAGGGGAGGGGGACGTGCACCTGGAGACCTTCAGCGAGCAGGACGTGGACCGCGACGCACTGCGCACCGCCCTGGACCGCAACCAGGTGAAGGTCTACACCGGGGTCAAGCTCCGCGGGAACGGAAACTGGGAGTGGCTGTACCTGTACCTGGCCTGTGCGCTGCCCAACGGGCTGTCGCGCATGCCCGGCTCCCGGCCCGGCTTCACCCCGCACTTCGGATGGGGCGCCATGACCGCCCTGGACGGCGACAGCCTGGCCTACTTCACCATCCGCGAAGGCGAGGACGACCAGGGCCGGTTCTGGGAGATCGGCGTCATCGGCCACGGCCCGCGCGCCGCCGAACTCGCCGAGCAGGTCACGGCCGAGGTGCGTGAGTGGGATCGCGGTTGGGGCAACAGCGCCCCCGAGCCGGGGTTTCGCATGGCCGTCGGCCAGGCCCGCGACCGGCTCACGGCCGCCGAACCGCGATTCGTCGTCGACAAGCCCCACAGCCGCCTGGTCATCGACTGGCCGCGCCGGAGCTGAGAGGCGATGATCCCCCCGATCGCCGACCGTATCCCGCTGGTAGGCCGCCCCAAGGCATCCGCACTGCCCTTGGACGAACGTATGGCGCACCTGGCCGGGCTGGCTGTCGAGCCCGCGGGTGCGAGCCACCGCGACCTGGTGGCCCGCGCCTGCGGGGTCCTCAACTACGCCGCCCTGATCGTCTCCGACCTCGGGATACCCGACCTGGCCGCCGACCTGTGCTGGAGACAGCACCGGGTGTTCGCCGACGCCGGCCGCCTCACGGGCGACATCGCCGTGATGGCGCTCATGCCCCTGGTCAACATCTCCCGGCTGCTGACCCGCCAAGGCGACGGCGAAGCCGCCTACGACGTGCTCAACCGGCTCTACCAAGCGGCCCGACAACGCGGTACGGCCCACATCCAGGGCCGCAGCGTCGACCTGGCGCGGTGGATGACCACGGACACCGACCACCAGCAGGTCGGCCGGGAGCTGTGGAGCGTGCTCCTGGTCGACGGGGCCAGAGCCCTGGCACGCATCGGCCGCTGGAGGCAGGCTGCCGAAGCCATGACCGCGCACCGGGGCATCGGCAACCGCCTCCTGGAGGGCCGCCAGATCCTGATCATGTCGCTGATGGAACAAGGCCTCGACCCACAGGCGCGCGAGACGATCGAGGCCACCGCCCCCACCGAACCCTGGGAGAGCGCGGTCGCGGCCCTTCTGCGTGTGGCCTGTCGCCCCGAATGCTCACCGGCCACCGGTCAGGAACTCGACGCCGTAGTGGGTGAGGCGACCACCGTGGTCGCCACCCCCGCACCTGAGATTGCGGTGTTCCAGACCCGCGTTGGTCTGGCCACGCTTGACCTGGCCCACAACCGGCCTGGCCCGCGTATCGTCTCTCTCCAGGACGCCATCGCCGAAGTGGCCGCTCTGGACGCCTACGCGGTCCGTGAAGTCCTTGACCACCCCGCTGCGGGCTCTGGCCTGACCAGAGAGCGAAGAGGAAAGCTCAACGCCGTTCTCACCGCGGCCGGGCTCGGAGCAGGGGAGCTTCCGCGCGCCTACACGCATACCTTCACCACTGCTGTGGACAGGGCCGAGGACGCACTTCACACCCTTCTTTCGTAGTTCCGTAGACCAGGAGCTGGACGGTGCGGATGCTGCCGTCGCCTCTGTGGCGCAGGTGTACAACGAGGCGGCGCTGATCGCTGCGACGTAGAACCGGCCCCTGCCACCACGGGGCGAACTCCAGGGGCCGGTCCGCTCGTTCAACGGCTGGTGCGCACCGAGGTCAAGAGCGCGGTCCACTCGCGGGCGGGCACGTCAAGGTGACCGTGCGTGCGGTTCTGGGTGTCGCGGATGCCCGTCACGGCGCCTTCCGCGACCTCAACGCAGTCACTTTCCGCACCGCTGTAGCTGGACTTGTGCCAGGACTGGTCTGCGATCACTGTAGGTCTCCTAAAACTGTCGCTATGAGCTCGCGTGAGGTGGCCGGGGGCAGCGCCCACGCTTGCAGGTCCCCGAACAGGGCCGCCAGTCGGGCCACGCGATCCGGTCGGGTGACCAGCTCGCCGCCTGCCGCATGGTCCGCGTACACGAGTGTGGCCCGATCCGGGGTCGTCAGAACCTTAATCGGCCCGGAGGAACCGCCGTGGTAAGGGGTGTCGTCTGGCAGTACAGACACCTGTACAGCGCCCGATTCTCCCAGATCCAGCAGGTGCTTCAGTTGCTCGCGCATCACCCCTGTGGAGCCGACGTTGGCGCGGACCACCCTCTCAGCGATAACGGCGCTGATACGGGGATTCCTACCCTGCCGTAGGGCAGGCAGTCGACTCGTGCGCAGTTGGACGAGTTCATCGACCTGCTCCGGGGTGTCGAAGGGGCGTCCGTCGCGGAAGATCACGCGTGCGTACCCCGGAGACTGCATGAACCCCGGGATCAGCATGGGATGCCACATGCGGATCTCGGTCGCCTCTTCTTCTGACCGGACGCTCTTCTGGAACCAGTCCGGGTCGGCGAGTGCCTTCTTCGTGTCCGACCAACGACGCAACAAAGCGCCGTTGGTACCGAACACCGCTTCTATTTTGTCCACAAACTCCCGTTTGGGCTCTCTTGTCCCACGCTCCACTTTACTGATGGTGGACGCGGCGAAGCCGATCCGGGGGGACAACTGATCCAACGTAAGACCAGCCTGCTCGCGCACCCGACGCACTTCGTTGCCGAACGGAACCCATTCTGTCCTGACCTTTTCAGTCATGTGTACAGCTTGACATGTGAGAACTTTTCTTGGGTACCCGTCTCGACAGATCGCGGACAGAGTCGGTCTAGAGGTAGTGACTGACACCCCTGGGCCTAGACGATGAGCGCACGGGTTACCACTCGACTCCATGAGGCGGAGACGGCCTGGCCCGAAACAGAAGTACCTCGGCAGCCGGGTTGCAGCGGCTCCGAGGCACGGCCCCACCCCGAACGACCCGAGGTGAGACATGCACCAGTCTATCGCTCCACCCTCCGCACTGCTCCGCCGACTGCCCGGAACCCCGACCAGGTCGGGCCTCCTGCTCGGCCCCGACCTCGGCCATATCGCTATCGCGCGGCGCTGGGCGGCCCAGGCCACCCGCAGCCGCCCCGGCATGGCCGAACCCCTCGTCCTGGCCGTCTCCGAACTCGCGACGAACGCGCTGCGCCACACCGCCTCCGGCCTGCCCGGCGGTACCGTCCGCGTCGAGATCGACCGCACCGGCCACCTGGAGCTGCGCGTCACCGACGACGGCCCCCGCCCCGGCACGGCCGCCACACGCCCGACCGTGCCCGCCCCGGACCCGCTGCGGCCAGGAGGGCTCGGGCTGCGCCTGGTCGAGGCCGTGTGCGCCCACTGGGACTGGGAGTCGAACCCCGAGGGCCGGACCACCGTCCGCGCCGTCTTCCCACGGTGACCGCTTGAGCCCCGTGCCGCGCCCCTACTCCCGGCGCGGCACGGCCACCCCGGGGACGGCGGACATCCCCGCCGCCGCCCCCGGCCCACCATCGGGCACCACACCGCCGAACGAGAAGGGACACCGAAAGTGACGGTCCTGTTGTGCGGACACTGCGGCAGCCCCCGCCACGGCGGAGCCCCCGCCTACCGCTGCGCCTGCATCCCCGCCCAGGTATGGCAGGCCCCCGACCTTGCCCGCGCCGTCCACGCCCTGGACCTGTCCAAGGTCATCCAGTACCTGCGCCGCCACCCCGCCACACGCCACCACTCCCAGACAGCCCTGGCCGACATGTGCGGCATCTCCCAGGCGATGGTCTCCCGCCTGGAGAACGGCGCCACCGCCACCCGCATCGACAACACCGTCACCGCCCTGGCCGGACTCGGAGCACCCGGCGTCCCCGGCGAGATCCACCAGCCGCACCTGGACGAGGACCCGCCGCCCCCGGCCGGCCCCCGCGACGACCACGGTGTGCCGTGCGTGGTCCTCACCAGCCCCGCCCCCATCCGCGTCCACGTCCGCGACCCCGACCAGGACACCCCCGACCCCGGCGGCGGTGTGCCCGGCAGCGTCGTCCTCGTCGTCAACCCCGACGACCCCTGCCTGGTCGTCGACCACGGCACCGCCTGGGGCGTCACCAACACCGGCAACGGGGCGACCGCCTGGTTCGCCCTGCCCACCCACTGGACCCAAACGCCGCACCCCCCCAGATGACGCCCCCAAGGGGGATGCCCCGGTGGTCCCTGACGGGACGGCCACGCCTGGCACCGGACCGACGGGGCGCGGCGGTCCTTGGGCGGCTGGGGGACAGGGCCTAGGGTGGTCCGGGTGAGGACCAGCCACGGAGACAGCCTGCGCAAGCACCTGGACGCATCCCTCCTGTACCTGTGTACGGGAGCACGGAGGGAACAGGGCGACCTCGTCGAGTTCGCCGACGCCGCCCTGGCGGGAGGAGTGGACATCATCCAGCTCCGCGACAAGGGGCTGGAGGCGCGCGAGGAGATCGCCGCCCTGGAGGTGCTCAGGGACGCCTGCGAGCGGCACGGCGCCCTGCTCGCGGTCAACGACCGCGCCGACATCGCCCGCGCCGTGCGCGCCGACGTCCTGCACCTGGGCCAGCACGACCTGCCCGTCCCCATGGCCCGCGACATCGTCGGCGCGGACCCGATCATCGGGCGCTCCAACAACGACATCGAGGCCGCCGCCGTCTCGGCGAGCGAACCCGGCAGCGACTACTTCTGCGTCGGCCCGGTCTGGGCGACCCCCACCAAGCCGGGACGCGCCGCGGCCGGCCTGGAACTGGTGGAGCGGGCCGCCGCCCTGGACACCGACCGGCCCTGGTTCGCCATCGGCGGGATCGACCTGTCCACCATCGACCGTGTCCTGGACGCCGGGGCCCGCAGGGTCGTGGTCGTCAGGGCGATCACCGAGGCGGAGGACCCGCGGGCGGCCGCGGCCGCGCTGCGCGCACGCCTGACCGCCCGAGCCTAGGACACCTCACACGACCACGTGGGAGAGCGCGCTCGGGTGGCGGCGCAGGAAGCCCTCGATGGACTGGGCCGGGTGGCCGGTCAGCTTGGGCACGGTGGGCGCGACCACGTCCAGCTCCCCGGTGGCGATCGCCGCGTACGACGACGCCCAGCCCTCGACCGCCCACTCGGGCGCTCCGGTCCACCGGCGCGAGGCCAGCGCCTCCTCCCACGTCTCGGGCACGTAGCGGATGGTGCGCCCGGTGAGCGAGGACAGCTTGTCCACCGTCGCGCCCAGCGTCAGCGCCTCCGGCCCGGTGACATCGTAGGCGGCGCCTCCGGACACCGCCGTCACCGCCGGGTCGGTGAGCACCGCGGTCGCCACGTCCGCCACGTCGTCGCGCGAGACCCAGGCGACCCGCCCGTCACCGGCCGGACCGCGCACCACGCCCTGGCCGTCCGCCCACGTGGGCAGCAGGTCCAGGTACAGGCCGGGTCTGAGGAACGTGAACTCCGCCCCGCTCATCCGGATGTGGGCCTCGGTGAAGAAGTGCGTGCGGGCGAAGGTGAAGGTGGACGCCGGTCCGGCGTTCAGGAAGGACAGGTAGACGATCCGCGACACCCCCGCGGCGACCGCCGCGTCCACCGCGCCCATGTGTGTCTCGATCCGCTTCTCGGACTCGGTGGCCGACACCAGGAACAGCGTGTCCACCCCCCGGCAGGCCCGCTCGAAGCTCCGGGTGTCCTCGTAGGCCGCCATCGACGCGCTGCTGCCGGGGAACTCGGGGGCCCGGTTGATGTCGCGGACGATGAGCCGCTGCGCCAGCCCCAGACGGGCGATCCGGGCGGCGACCCGCCCGCCCACCGCGCCGGTCGCTCCGGTCACGCCTATGGTGTGGTTTGTCATGTGATCGTCGCCCATGACACCCCATCCTGAGGGATCGGACCGCGGCGACCGGCCAGCGGCACGCGTGTTTTTACCGGTTCCGGTCGAGGGGTGGCGCGCTCTTGGCCTCACCCGCGCCGCGGTAGGCCAGGCGCCGCAGCAGGACCTCCGCCGGGCCGCGCCGTCCGGCGCGCTCCAGCAGGGCGGCGGCCGCGACCGTCACCAGCCACACCCCGACGGCGAACAGCAGCATGCTCCACGAGGTCAGGTGCGCGCCCAGCCCCAGCCCCCAGGCGGCCAGGACCGGCGCGCACAGTACCGACTGCGCCAGGTAGGCCGACATCGAGCGCTTGCCGGTCGCCGCCAGGGCGCCCGTCACCGGTCCCGCGCCTCGTCCGCGCTCGATCCGGTGCGCGATCAGGGCGATCGCGGCGACGTAGCCCAGACCGCCGGCCAGGCCGGTGAGCATGTGCGGCAGGGACAGGAGCAGCCCCTGGCCCTCCGACAGGTCCCAGAGGTCGGTCTGGGCCAGGGCGAGGGGCAGGCCGCCGATCCACCCCGCTGCGAGGCCGCCGACGGCCACGGCGCGCAGCAGGCCCAGGTTCCGCCCCGGCTCCTCCAGCACCCGGCGCCGCGCGGCCCAGAGGCCGAGCAGGATCGCGGCGGGCACGGCCATGCCCAGCAGGCCCTGTCCCACGGTGACGAGGGGCCAGTAGGTGAGGCGCTCCACGATCGAGGCCGGGTAGGAGGGGTCGGCGATGCTGGCCACCATGTCCTCCTGCCCGAGCGACTGGCCCGCCATCTCCTCCGGGGGCACGAGGGCCAGGCTCAGCAGCGACAGCGCGGTCAGGGCCGCCATCAGGGCGGTGAGGAGGCCGGCCCACACCAGCAGGGTCGTGTCCCGGCGCCGCAGGAACAGCCAGGCCAGCACCAGCCCGGCCAGGCCGTAGGCCCCCAGGATGTCGCCCACCCACAGCAGCAGGGCGTGCACCAGGCCGAACACCAGCAGCCACAGGTTGCGGCGGCGCAGCACCGCGTCCGCTTGGCGGGGCGAGGCCCCCGCGGCCTCCTGTCTGCGGGTCAGTTGCACCATGCCGTACCCGAACAGGAACGCGAACATCGGATAGCTGCGCATGTCGATCGCGGCCGTGGTGACGAACTGCGCGATGCCATCCGCGAGGCCCTCCGGCGCGGGGTGCGCGCTCGTCCCGCTCATCGGCAGGGCCCACAGGTACCAGGTGGCGTTGGCGATCGCGATGAAGGCCAGCATGGACCCGCGTGCCAGGTCCGGCGCGAGTGAGCGCTCCCCGGCCCCGGTCGGGCCGCGTGAGGCGGTGTGCGTGGACATGGGCATCCCTCCGGTGTCGCGATATGTCGTGTTTGCGATTCAACCGGAGCGTCGGGACGGGCACAATGCGCCCGGGGCGGTCGGGGACCCGGGAAGATCCCCTAAGGAGATCCCCGGGTCAGTGCGTGCGCGAGGTGGCGGCGTCCACCAGCCACCGCAGGGGCTCGCGCGCCGACCCGTCCAGCTCGGGACTCTCCAAGGCCGACAGCGCCTGTTCGGCGTACTCCTCGATGAGCCGCTCGCACGCCTTGAGCGCCCCCGAGTCCTCGATGAGCGCGCACATCCACTCCACCGAGGCCTCCGACAGGTCCGGTGTGCCCAGCAGGGAGCGGAACCGGTCAGCCGCACCGGCGTCGGCGCGCTCCAGGGTCTCGGCCACGACCAGGGTCCGTTTCCCCTCGCGCAGGTCGTCGCCGGCGGGCTTGCCGGTGGTGCCGGGGTCGCCGAAGACCCCGAGTACGTCGTCGCGCAGTTGGAAGGCCACGCCCAGCGGCATCCCGTAGCCGGTGTAGACACCGCCCAGGGCGTCCAGGCGCCCGGCCAGGGCCGCGCCCAGGTGCAGCGGCCGCTCGATCGTGTACTTGGCCGCCTTGTAGCGCATCACCCGCAGCGCCGCCTCGCGGCTCTCCGTCCCCCGCACCTGTTCGAGCGTGTCCAGGTACTGCCCTGCCATCACCTCGGTGCGCATGGCGTCGAAGGGCGCCCGCCCGCCCTGGAGCACCTCCGGCGCGAACCCGCTGGCCTGGTACATCTCGTCGGACCAGGCCAGGCAGAGGTCGCCGATGAGGATCGCCGCGCCCTCCCCGAAGGAGTCGGCGTCGCCGCTCCAGCCGTGCCCGGTGTGGAGCGCGGCCAGCCTCCGGTGCGTGGCGGGCAGGCCGCGCCGGGTGTCGCTGCGGTCGATCACGTCGTCGTGCATCAGCGCGCACGCCTGGAGGAACTCCAGGGAGGCCGCCGCCCGGACCATACGCGCGTCGCCGTCGGCGCCGCCCGCCCCGCGCCACCCCCAGTAGCAGAACGTGGGGCGCAGTCGCTTTCCGCCCGAGAGCATCGCCTCCAGGGCGTCCATGGCCGGGGCCAGCTCCTCCCCGATCTCCAGCAGGCGGGTCCGGTGCGAGGCGCAGAACGAGGCGAGTTCTCCGTCCACCGCCGAGCGGACCACGGAGACGGGCGAGGAGGAAGCGAAAGGGGCCATAACCAGCACACTAGCGGCTTCCGGGCCACCGGACGCCGTGTTCGGCGCAACCCGGCCGCCCCGTTCGCCTGCCGGTCCGTGCGGTGTGCGTCACCGCGTCTCACGGAGCGGGACGCTTCCCCCGCCGCGCTGCCCGGGCTCGCCTAAGGTGGTGTCCATGCTCGCTGCACCGACCCAGCCCGCAGGGCCGCACCCGCCCGCCGCGCGCCCGCGCCAGATCCGTGAACTCCTCGACACGGGCGAGCCCCTGTTCTCCTTCGAGTTCTTCCCGCCCCGCGGTCCGAAGTCCCAGGCCCGGCTGTGGCGGGCGATCCGCGAGATCGAGGCGCTCGGCCCCTCCTTCGTCTCGGTCACCTACGGCGCGGGCGGCGGCACGCGCGACCTCACGGTGGAGACCACCGAGCGCATCGCGGCCGACACCACGCTGCTGCCCGTCGCGCACATGACGCTGGTGGACCACTCGGTGGCCGAGCTGCGCCACCTCATCGGCCGCTTCTCCGACGCGGGCGTGTCGAACATGCTGGCCGTGCGCGGCGACCCTCCCGGCGACCCCGGCGGTCCGTGGGTCCGCCACCCGCAGGGCCTGACCTACGCCGAGGAGCTGGTCCGCCTGCTCAAGGACAGCGGCGACTTCAGCGTGGGCGTGGCGGCCTTCCCGCACAAGCACCCCCGCTCCGACGACGTCGAGACCGACACCGACCACTTCGTGCGCAAGTGCGAGGCCGGGGCGGACTACGCCATCACGCAGATGTTCTTCGATCCGGAGGAGTACCTGCGGCTGCGCGACAGGGTGGCCGCCCGGGGATGCGGGGTGCCGATCATCCCCGAGGTGTTCCCGGTGGTCAGGACGGCCACGATCGAGCGGTCCGAGCAGCTCTCGGGCGCGCCCTTCCCGCGGGATCTGGCCGAGCGGTTCGAGCGCTTCGGCGACGACGCCGAGGCCGTCCGCGCCTTCGGCATCGAGCACGCCCAGCGCATGTGTGAGCGGCTGCTGGCCGAGGGGGCGCCGGGCATCCACTTCATCACCTTCAACCAGTCCACCGCCACCAGGGAGATCTACCGCGAGGTCGCCGGTCACCGGGCGCGCCCAGCGGAAGCCGCGCGGCCATGACGGAGAAGGACTGGGCCGGGCTCCCGGGGAAGGAGAAGTCCTCCAGGATCTCCGTGAACCCGCAGGAACCGTACAGGTGGCGCGCCGCGGTGGGGCCGGTGCGGGTGGACAGCACCGCGGTGCGCTCGGGCCGGCCCACGCACAGGGCGTGGAGCAGGGACCTGCCCACGCCCCGGTTCTGCTCGTCGGGGTCCACGTGCACCTCGGCGATCTCCAGCGTGTCCGACAGGTAGCGGTGCGCCAGGCGCGCCCTGCCCCGGGCGCGCAATGCCTCGGTGACGACGTCGTGCCACCACTGGCCCCGCCCGCCGTGGAAGCCGTAGGCGAAGCCGACCGGCCGCTCGCCGCGCACGGCCACCACCGAGCGGAAGCCCGGATAGCCCGCGTGGCCGCTCATCACGGCGGCCCGGCCGGGCAGTTGGTCCTCCGGGGGGCGCATCGCACGGTCGTAGACGCCCAGCAGGGAGGGGACGGCGTGGGCGAACGCAGGAGGGGCCAGTTCGCGCAGTTCGGTGTCGGCTGCCACCGTCCCACTCTAGAGCTTGGGCCCTTCGGCTCCGCGAGCACGGGTTGACGTGTCCGTCGGGGCTGGGGTTAACTGGCCTTGATCGAACGTGAGTTCGATCAAAGTGCCGGTGTGGCCGGGACGGGGAGGGGAAGCCCCGTGCCCGGCCGCACCGTGCCCGCGCGCACACGGGAGCCGGCACCCTCAGGGCGCCGGCTCCCGTGTGCGGGGGAGGCCCCGAACCGGGGCCGGGTGTCAGAAGGCGTCGACCGCGCGGCGCGCCTCGGGGTCGAGGACGCCCCAGTTGATGAGCTCCTCGGTGAGGTCTGACGGCGACTTGTCGTAGATGACCGCCAGTGAGCGCAGGTCCTCCTGGCGGATGGACAGCACACGCCCGTTGTAGTCGCCGCGCTGGCTCTGGATCGTGGCGACGTAGCGGGACAGCGGTCCGGCCTTCTCCTGGGGCACCTGCTGCATGCGCTCCAGGTCGATGACCAGCTTGGGCGTCGGAGCCAAGGGTGTGGGTGCGGCGCCGCCGGGCAGCAGTTCCGACATGGGAACGCCGTAGAAGTCGGCCAGTTCGGCGAGCTTCTGGACGGTGACGGCACGGTCGCCGCGCTCATAGGAGCCGACCACGACGGCCTTCCATCGCCCGTGGGACTTCTCCTCCACGCCGTGCAGGGAGAGGCCCTGCTGGGTGCGGATGGCACGCAGCCGCGCGCCGAGGGACTTCGCGTATTCGGATGGCATCTTCTTGTCGCTCCCGGCCGTGACGGTGGCTGGTGTGGTGGGGGAGGCGTCCGGCCTTCCTCGGCGGCCGCCGAGGCGGTCGTTCGGAGGGTCGCGGGATGCAACCCCACTCAGCAGTGGTTACAGACAGTGACGCTAGGGCGGTCCGGCCTCCAGGTCAAGCCGTTGGGGTGAAACGCGACTAATCAGTATCCAAACCGTGCGTAAGTGAGACTCCTCTCATGTGCGGACCGAACCGGATTAGTGGTGTGTACCGGTCACGCAGAGCCTCGCCACCGCAGGGATTCCCTGGCACACGGTGGGCGCCGGGGCGGTGTCCCCGGTTCCGCGGGCACGGCCCCGGCGTTCCGCCGCGCGTTTCCCGCGTGTCGGGCCTCACGCGGCCCGTGCTCGGTCCCGGGGCCGCCGGTCGAGGGACTCAGGGGGCCGCTGGTAGCGTTGGGCCGATCGACATCCTTTAACGACCTGTTCAGTGAGGCAGGGAAGGGGTCACTACTTTGCGTGCGCACGACAACGCGAAAGGTGGCGGGGGTGCTCCGCCGCCCCCGGCGCCCGAGGGATACAGAACCGTCCTCGATGGTCCGGAGATCGACCGGGCCCTCACCCGCATCGCCCACGAGGTGCTCGAACGCACCAAGGGCGGGCGGGACGTCGCCCTTCTGGGCATCCCCTCCCGCGGGGTCCCCCTCGCCCGGAGGCTGGCCGAGCGGATCGAACGCGTCGAGGACCTGCGCGTCCCCGTCGGCTCCCTCGACATCACCATGTACCGCGACGACCTCAGGCTCGCGCCCGCCCGGGCCCTGGGCCGCACCGAAATCCCCGACGGGGGCCTCGACGACCACGTCGTCGTCCTCGTCGACGACGTGCTCTTCTCCGGCCGCACCGTCCGCGCCGCCCTGGACGCGCTCGGCGACCTCGGCCGCCCCCGCGCCGTCCAGCTCGCCGTCCTCGTCGACCGCGGCCACCGCGAACTGCCCATCCGCGCCGACTACGTGGGCAAGAACCTGCCCACCTCCCTGCGCGAGGGCGTCACCGTGTGCCTGGCCGAGAGCGACGGCCGCGACGCGGTCCTGCTCGGCCCCGCCCGCGATCGGGCCAGACCCGGCGCCGAGTGGCGACCCGAGACCGAGGGGGCGGGCTCCTGATGCGCCACCTGCTCTCCAGCGGTGACCTCACCCGCGACGAGGCCACCCTCATCCTGGACACCGCCGCCGAACTCGCCAGGGTCAGCGACCGCTCCGTCAAGAAGCTGCCGACCCTGCGCGGCCGGACCGTCGTCAACCTCTTCTACGAGGACTCCACTCGCACGCGCACCTCCTTCGAACTGGCGGCCAAGCGCCTGTCCGCCGACGTCATCAACTTCTCCGCCAAGGGGTCGAGCGTCTCCAAGGGCGAAAGCCTCAAGGACACCGCCCTCACCCTCCAGGCGATGGGCGCCGACGGCGTCGTCATCCGCCACAGCGCCTCCGGGGCGCCACACCGGCTCTCCCACTGGGTCGACGGGTCGGTGCTCAACGCCGGGGACGGCACCCACGAGCACCCCACCCAGGCCCTCCTGGACGCCTTCACCATGCGCTCCCGCATGGGGCGGCTGGAGGGCCTGCGCGTGGCGATCGTCGGCGACATCACGCACAGCCGCGTGGCCCGCTCCAACGTGCTCCTGCTGACCACGCTCGGAGCGCACGTCACCCTGGTCGCGCCGCCCACCCTGCTGCCGGTCTCTGTGCACACCTGGCCCTGCGAGGTCTCCTACGACCTCGACGACGTGCTGCCCAAGTCCGATGTCGCCATGATGCTGCGCGTACAGAACGAGCGCATGCACGAGTCCTACTTCCCGTCCGTGCGCGAGTACAGCCGCAACTACGGACTGGACGCCGAACGCCTCGCGCGCATGCCCTCGGACGCCGTCGTCATGCACCCGGGCCCGATGGTCCGCGGCGTCGAGGTCTCCGCCGAGGTCGCCGACTCCCCGCGCTGCACCGTCACCGAGCAGGTCGCCAACGGCGTGAGCGTGCGCATGGCCGTGCTCTACCTGCTGCTCGGCGGCTCCTGACCGGACCCGCCCCCTTCGACTTCCCGCATCCACGAACACGAGGACTCCACACCGTCATGCCCGACACCGACCGCGCCTACCTGATCCGCGGTGCCCGACCGCTCGGCGGCGACCCCGTCGACCTGCTCGTCGCCGACGGACGGATCGCCGACACCGGAACCGGCCTGGCCGCCCCCGAGGGCGCCGAGACCGTCGACGCCGACGGGCTGATCGCCCTGCCCGGCCTGGTGGACCTGCACACCCACCTGCGCGAGCCCGGCCGCGAGGACGCCGAGACCGTCGCCACCGGCTCCCGAGCCGCCGCGATGGGCGGCTACACCGCCGTCCACGCCATGGCCAACACCGACCCGGTCGCCGACACCGCCGGGGTCGTCGAACAGGTCTGGCGCCTGGGCCGCGAGGCCGGCTACTGCGACGTGTATCCCGTCGGCGCCGTCACCACCGGACTGGCCGGCGCCAACCTCGCCGAGATCGGCGCCATGGCCGACTCCGCCGCCGGGGTCCGCGTCTTCTCCGACGACGGCAAGTGCGTCTCCGACGCCCTGCTCATGCGCCGCGCCCTGGAGTACGTCCGGGCCTTCGACGGCGTGATCGCCCAGCACGCGCAGGAGCCCCGCCTCACCGAGGGCGCCCAGATGAACGAGGGCTGCGTCTCCGACCGCCTGGGCCTGCCAGGCTGGCCCGCGGTCGCCGAGGAGGCGATCATCGCCCGCGACTGCCTGCTCGCCCAGCACGTGGGCTCGCGCCTGCACGTGTGCCACGTCTCCACCCGGGGCTCGGTCGACATCATCCGCTGGGCCAAGGCCCGCGGATGCGACGTCACCGCCGAGGTCGCCCCCCACCACCTGCTGCTCACCGACGAGCTGGTGGAGGGCTACGACCCGATCTACAAGGTCAACCCGCCGCTGCGCACCGCCGACGACGTCCGCGCGCTGCGCCAGGGCCTGGCGGACGGAACGATCGACGTCGTGGCCACCGACCACGCACCCCACCCGGTGGAGGCCAAGGAGACCGAGTGGTCCACCGCCGCCATGGGCATGGTGGGGCTGGAGACCGCGCTGGCGGTCGTCCAGGAGACCATGGTCGACACCGGTCTGCTCACCTGGGCACAGGTCGCCGACCGGATGTCGGCCGCCCCGGCGCGCATCGGACGGGTCACCGGCCACGGGCGCGCCCTGGCCCCCGGGGAGCCCGCGAACGTCGTCCTGTACGACCCCGCGGCCCCCGTCGAGGCCGACGGCGCGGCCATGGCCACCAAGAGCAGCAACACCCCCTTCCGGGGGATGACCCTGCCCGGCCGCGTCCGTGCGACCTTCCTGCGGGGGGTCCCGACCGTCCTGGAGGGGAAGATCAGTTGAACACAGCAGCACACAGCCGGCCCGGAGTCGGCACCGTGAAGGGGGAGAACGTGGCCGAGGAGACCGGCGGACCGGCGATTCTGGTACTTGAGGACGGCCGCGTGTTCCACGGCCGCTCCTTCGGCGCCACCGGGGAGACCTTCGGCGAGGCCGTCTTCAGCACCGGCATGACCGGCTACCAGGAGACCCTCACCGATCCCTCCTACCACCGCCAGATCGTGGCGATGACCGCCCCGCACATCGGCAACACCGGCGTCAACGACGACGACCCCGAGTCCGGCAGGATCTGGGTCGCCGGGTACGTCGTCCGCGAGCCCGCCCGCATCCCGTCCAACTGGCGCGCCCAGCGCACCCTCGACGAGGAGCTGCGCCGCCAGGGCGTGGTCGGCATCGCCCTCACCGGTACCCGTGCCCTCACCCGCCACCTGCGCGACCGCGGTGCCATGCGCGCGGCCGTCAGCACCACCGAGACCGACCCGAAGGCGCTGCTCGCCCGCATCCTGGAGCAGCCGCCCATGGCCGGGTCCGCCCTGGCCGACGAGGTCAGCACCGACACCCCCTACGAGGTCCTGCCGCCCGAGGGCACCGAGACCCGCTTCCACGTCGCCGCCGTCGACCTGGGCATCAAGGCCATGACGCCCCAGCGCCTGGCCGAGCGCGGCTGCAAGGTCACCGTGCTGCCCGCCTCCGCCACCGCAGAGGAGATCCTCGCGCTGGCCCCCGACGGCGTGTTCTTCAGCAACGGCCCCGGCGACCCCGCCACCGCGGACGGCCCCGTCGCCGCCATGCGCGGCGTCCTGGACGCGGGCACACCGCTCTTCGGCATCTGCTTCGGCAACCAGATCCTGGGCCGCGCCCTGGAGCTGGGCACCTACAAGCTCACCTTCGGGCACCGCGGGATCAACCAGCCCGTACGCGACACCCGCACCAGCAGGGTCGCCGTCACCAGCCAGAACCACGGGTTCGCCGTCGACGCCCCGCTCGACGGTCCCTTCGACACCCCCTACGGCCGGGCCGAGGTCAGCCACATCGGCCTCAACGACCAGGTCGTCGAGGGCCTGCGGCTCCTGGACCGCCCCGCGTTCAGCGTCCAGTTCCACCCCGAGGCCGCCGCGGGCCCCCACGACGCCGCCGGGCTCTTCGACGAGTTCTGCGACTTGATGACCGCCCAGTCCGTACCGGCCTCCGAGCAGGAGTAGAGGAAGAACATGCCGCGCCGTAGTGACCTTTCATCCGTCCTCGTGATCGGCTCCGGCCCGATCGTGATCGGGCAGGCGGCCGAGTTCGACTACTCGGGCACCCAGGCCTGCCGGGTTCTGCGGGCCGAGGGCCTGCGGGTCGTCCTGGTCAACTCCAACCCGGCCACGATCATGACCGACCCGGAGATCGCCGACGCCACCTACGTCGAGCCGATCACCACCGAGATGATCGAGAAGATCATCGCCAAGGAGCGCCCCGACGCACTGCTGCCCACCCTGGGCGGGCAGACGGCGCTCAACGCCGCCATCGCCCTCCACGAGGCGGGCATCCTCGACAAGTACGGCGTTGAACTCATCGGCGCCAACGTCGAGGCCATCCAGTCCGGCGAGGACCGCGAGTCCTTCAAACAGATCGTGGAGCGCATCGGCGGCGAGTCCGCGCGCTCACGCATCTGCCACACCCTCCAGGAGTGCCTGGACGCCGCCGAGGAACTGGACTACCCCGTCGTGGTCCGCCCCTCCTTCACCATGGGCGGCGCCGGATCGGGCTTCGCCCACGACGCCGGCGAACTGCGCCGCATCGCGGGCCAGGGCCTGGCGCTCTCCCCGACCACCGAGGTGCTCCTGGAGGAGTCCATCCTCGGCTGGAAGGAGTACGAGCTGGAGCTGATGCGCGACGCCAACGACAACGTCGTGGTCGTCTGCTCCATCGAGAACCTCGACCCCATGGGCGTGCACACCGGCGACTCCATCACCGTCGCGCCCGCCATGACCCTCACCGACCGCGAGTACCAGAAACTGCGCGACCTGGGCATCGCGGTCATCCGCGAGGTCGGCGTGGACACCGGCGGCTGCAACATCCAGTTCGCCGTCCACCCCGAGACCGGCCGCGTCATCGTCATCGAGATGAACCCGCGCGTGTCCCGCTCCTCGGCGCTGGCCTCCAAGGCCACCGGCTTCCCGATCGCCAAGATCGCGGCCAAGCTCGCCGTCGGCTACACGCTCGACGAGATCCCCAACGACATCACCCGGGAGACGCCCGCCAGCTTCGAGCCCGCGCTCGACTACGTGGTCGTCAAGGTCCCGCGGTTCGCCTTCGAGAAGTTCCCGGGCGCCGACCCCACCCTCACCACCACCATGAAGTCGGTCGGCGAGGCCATGGCGATCGGCCGCTCCTTCCCCGAGGCCCTCCAGAAGGCCATGCGCTCGGTCGAGAAGGCCGGGGTCGGGTTCACCTGGGCCGGAGAGCCTGAGGACAAGGACGGCCTGCTGCGCCAGGCCGCCACCCCGACAGAGCACCGCCTGCGCCAGGTCCAACAGGCCCTGCGCGCCGGGGCGACGGTCCAGGAGCTGTACGAGGCCACCCGGATCGACCCCTGGTTCCTCGACCAGATGCTCCGCGTCGAGGAGACCGCCCGGGCCCTGGCCCAGGCCCCCCAGCTCGACACCGCCCTGCTGCGCGAGGCGAAGGGGCTGGGCTTCTCCGACGTCCAGATCGGCGAGATCACCGGCAAGAGCGAGACCGTCGTCCGCGAACTGCGCCACGCCCTGGGCGTCCATCCCGTCTACCTGACCGTGGACACCTGCGCGGCGGAGTTCGCCGCGCAGACGCCCTACCTCTACTCCAGCTACGACGAGGAGACCGAGGTCCCCACCGGGGACAAGCCCAAGATCATCATCCTGGGCTCGGGCCCCAACCGCATCGGCCAGGGCGTCGAGTTCGACTACTCCTGCGTCCACGCCTCCTTCGCGCTCTCCGAGGCCGGGTACGAGACCGTGATGGTCAACTGCAACCCCGAGACGGTCTCCACGGACTACGACACCAGCGACCGGCTCTACTTCGAGCCGCTCACCCTGGAGGACGTCCTGGAGGTCGTCCGCGCCGAGCAGGCCGCCGGGCCGGTCGCCGGGGTCATCGTCCAGCTCGGCGGACAGACCCCGCTGGGCCTGGCCCAGCGCCTCAAGGACGCCGGGGTCCCCGTCATCGGGACCAGCCCCGAGGCCATCGACCTGGCCGAGGACCGCGGCGAGTTCGGCGCGGTCCTGGCCCAGGCCGGGCTGCCCGCGCCCAAGCACGGCACCGCCTACTCCTTCGCCGAGGCCAAGGCCGCCGCGGACGAGATCGGCTACCCGGTGATGGTCCGCCCGTCCTACGTGCTCGGCGGCCGGGGCATGGAGATCGTCTACAGCGAGGAGATGCTCGCCGACTACATCCGGCGCAACGCCCAGGTCAGCCCGGAGCACCCGGTGCTCATCGACCGCTTCCTCGACGACGCCATCGAGATCGACGTCGACGCGCTCTACGACGGCACCGACCTGTACCTGGGCGGCGTCATGGAGCACATCGAGGAGGCCGGCATCCACTCCGGCGACTCGGCGTGCACCCTGCCCTCGATCACCCTGGGCAGCGAGGACGTCGAGCGCATCCGCTACTCCACCGAGGCCATCGCCCGGGGGACCGGGGTGCGGGGGCTGCTCAACGTCCAGTACGCGCTCGCCTCCGGCGTCCTGTACGTGCTGGAGGCCAACCCGCGTGCCTCCCGCACCGTGCCCTTCGTGTCCAAGGCCACCGCGGTTCCGCTGGCCAAGGCCGCCGCCCGCGTCATGGCCGGGAGCACCATCGCGCAACTGCGCGCCGAGGGCATGCTGCCCGAGCGGGGGGACGGCGGCGACCTGCCCGCCGACGCCCCGGTCTCGGTCAAGGAGGCGGTGCTGCCCTTCAACCGGTTCATCGACAAGGAGGGCGAGGGGGTCGACACCATCCTCGGCCCGGAGATGCGCTCCACCGGCGAGGTCATGGGCCTGGACGTGCAGTTCGGCGCCGCCTACGCCAAGTCGCAGTTGGCCGTCACCGGCAGCCTGCCCTCGCAGGGCCGGGTGTTCGTCTCGGTGGCCAACCGCGACAAGCGCTCGATGATCTTCCCGGTCAAGCGCCTGGCCGACCTGGGGTTCGAGATCCTGGCCACGGAGGGCACCGCCCTGGTCCTGCGCCGCAACGGCGTGCACGCCACCGTCGTGCGCAAGCACAGCGAGGGTGCCGGGCCCAACGGGGAGCCGACCGTCGTGCAGCTCATCCACGACGGCGGGGTCGACCTCATCGTCAACACCCCCTTCGGCAGCGCGGGACAGGCCGGTCCGCGCCTGGACGGGTACGAGATCCGCACCGCCGCCGTGGTGCGCGGCGTCCCCAGCGTGACCACGGTCCAGGGGCTCGCCGCCGCGGTGCAGGCGATCGAGGCCCGGGTACGCGGCGACATCGGCGTGCGCTCGCTCCAGGAGCACGCCCGCACCCTCCAGGAGGGGCGCGAGTAGGGACTCTCCCGAACGCGGTGCCGCCGGCCGGGGGCACCGCGGCGACGCCGGGGCGGGGCCGCGGGGCCCCGCCCCGTGCCGGACCGGGACCGCCGCGCGCGGGACGGCCCTAACCTTGTACCACCGCAGCCGAGGGGGAAGAACGGAAGGCCGATGAGCGACAACGGACCGGTGCAGATCAGGTGCCCCGTGCTCAATGTGCGCAGGGTGGATGCCTACTACGCCATCACCGTGGTCGCTCCGGGCATCGCCGAGCGCTTCCGCTCCGGGCAGTTCGTCACCGTGGGCGTGGGCGGGGACCACTCCAGCACCCTGCTGCGGCGCCCCTTCGCCGTCCACGACGTCAAGCCCGACTACGGCGGCACCGTCGAGTTCCTCTTCTCCGTGCGCGGCACCGGCACCGCGTGGCTGTCCGAGCGCCGCTCGCGCGACCTGCTGGACGTGGTGGGCCCGCTGGGCCGCCCCTTCCCGCTGCCGCGCGACCCGGTCAACTGCGTCCTCGTGGGCGGCGGGTCGGGCGGCGCGCCGCTGTTCCCGCTCGCCCAGTCCCTGCGCAGACGCGGATGCCGGGTGGACTTCGTCCTGGGCGGCGCCTCCGCCGACCGCGTGTTCAGCGCCCTGTCCGCCCGCCGCATCGCCGAGACCGCCGCCTTCACCACCGACGACGGCTCGTTCGGCACGCGCGGCCGGGTGACCGACGTGCTCGGGCGGGTCATCGAGGAGGCGCGCTCGGACGCGGTCTACGCCTGCGGACCCATGGCGATGCTGCGCGCGGTCACCGCCGTGGCGGGCGCCCGCGGCGTCCCCGTACAGGTGGCGGTGGAGGAGACCATGGCCTGCGGTACGGGGATCTGCATGACCTGCGTGGTCCCGGTCGTGGGCGGCGACGGCATCACCCGGATGGCCCGCGCTTGTGTGGACGGCCCGGTGTTCCGGGGCGAGCAGGTGCGCTTCGACGACGTCGGCACGATCCCCTTCGACGCCCTGGGCGCCCCCGGGTGGAAGGGCTCCAGCGCCGCCCGCGCGGCCGAGTCCGCGCGCGACATCGCCTGAGCGGTGGGCACGGCGAGCATGAGGACGGTGGGAAGAGTGGGCCCTGACCTGAGGATCCGCCTGGGCGGTGTCGAGCTGCCCAACCCGGTGGTGACCGCCGCCGGGTGCGCGGGGGCCGGGCGCGAGCTCGACCGGTTCTTCGACATCGCCTCCATCGGCGCCGTCACGACCAAGTCGATGATGCTGGAGCCCAACGCCGGCCGGCCCGCGCCGCGCATGGCCGAGACTCCCAGCGGGATGCTCAGCACCACCGGGATGCAGGGCCCCGGCGTCGACGTCTTCCTCCAGCGCGACCTGCCGTGGCTGCTCTCCCGAGGGGGGCGGGCCATCGTGTCCGTGGCCGGCACCGGCGTGGGCGAGTTCGGGGAACTGGCGCGGCGCGTCTCGGACGCGGAGGGCGTCAGCGCCGTGGAGGTCAACCTCTCCTGCCCCGACCCGGGAGCCCCGGCCGGACGCCACTTCGCCGACGACTCCGAGCGTGCGGCCGCCGTGGTGCGCACGGTCCGCTCCCACGCGCGGTCGGGCCTGCCGGTGCTGGCCAAGCTGGCGGCCGACGTCCCCGACCTGGTCGCGCTGGCGCGGTCCTGTGTCGAGGCGGGGGCGGACGGGCTGTCGATGATCAACACCGTGCGCGGCATGGCCATCGACACGCGGTCGATGCGGCCCGCGGTGGCCGGGGGCCTGGGCGGACTGTCCGGTCCGGCGATCCGCCCGCTCGCGGTGGGCTGCGTCTACCGCGTGCACGAGGCCGTGCCCGAGGTCCCGATCATCGGCATGGGCGGGGTGCGTACGGGAGAGGACGTGATGGAGTTCATGGCCGCGGGGGCCACCGCCGTCGCGGTCGGCACGACCAGCTTCTCCGACCCCTCCGCCTGCGCGCGCGTGCTCAGGCAGTTCACCGAGGCCCTGGAGGCGCGCGGTGTCGGCCGCGCCGCCGACCTGGTGGGGGCGGCACACGGCTCCGGGGCCTGGGTGTGAGCGGGGAACAGGGTGCCGGGGGGCTCCGACCGGCCTGAACGGCCTTCAGGGGGCCTCTGGATGGCGGGGGGTCGGCTAGGGCCTCCCTCGTGTGGCGGGTGGTGCGTGAGGCCGCCTGCGGCTGTCTCAGGGCCGTTACGGGGAAGTGATCCCACCGGGGCATGAAGCCGTGCATCCTGGGAATCGCACACCGTGGACGCGTGCACATGACAGTGAACGTGCATTCGCCGGTGCCTTCCGTGACCGAGGGGCACCGGTGCCCGGGCCGTGACCGGCTCCGGGCCGAGGGGGGAGTACCGGGGATGACCGAGACCAGCGCTTCGCGTGCGCCGATCGCCGTCGCGATCGACGCCGACGACATTGAGACCGCCGCCACGTGGGCCTCCGCCGTCGCGCCGCATGTGAGCACGGTCAAGGTGGGGCTGGAGCTCTATCTGCGCTATGGGCCGGACGTGGTCGGCGCGGTGCGCGGCGCCAACCCGGTCGGGGTCTTCCTCGACCTCAAGCTGCATGACATCCCGGCGACGGTCGCCGGGGCGGCCCGCAGTGTGGCCGGGCTGCGGCCGTCGATCCTCACGGTGCACGCCGCCGGGGGAGCGGACATGGTCCGGGCCGCGGTGGAGAACGCGCCCGACACCAGGATCGCCGCGGTCACGGTGCTGACCTCCATGGACGACAAGGACCTGGACCAGGTGGGACTGGCCGGGCCGCCCTCCGACGCGGTGCGGCGCCTGGCGGCGCTGGCGGTGGGCGCCGGGGCCCGGGCGCTAGTGTGCTCGCCGCGGGAGGCGGCCCTGGTGCGCTCGGAGGTGGGTCCGGACATCACCCTGATCACGCCGGGCGTGCGCCCGGCCGGGGCTGACCGGGGCGACCAGTCGAGGGTGGCCACCCCGGAGGAGGCGATCGCCGCGGGCGCGGACCTGCTCGTCGTGGGCCGGCCGATCACCCGGGCGACCGACCCGGGCGCGGCAGCGGCCGCCGTCGCCGCGGCCGTCAGACGGGCCTCGAAGGGCCGGGGACGCCAGGGGGGGAAATGAGGCGGTATGTCGCAGCGCTCCCATCACGCACAGTTGTATGTCACTGACTGTCGCGAATTAGGTGTGACCGAAATTAAGCTCTTGGCGCTGAGAGTGACGTGCGTCACCCGTGGGTGACCTGCGCTGGTGGCACGGTCCGCCGCGTTTCAACCAGGACCAAAGTCCCGGTTTCCATCTCTTAAAGCAATGATACAATTACTCTTTGTAGTTTCTTTGATGAAATAGCCGCTGAAAGGCCACTTTGCGTTGCCTAATGCAGGTCGGACCTACTAACTTGCGCAGGCGTCCGCCCTCTACAGACGAGTAGAAATCCGAGGTGACCCGGCGTGGCCCTTCCTCCCCTCACACCCGAGCAGCGCAGCGCGGCTCTCCAGAAGGCCGCCAAGGCCAGAAAAGAGCGCGCGGAGGTCAAGAACAAGCTCAAGAACGGCGGCATCTCGCTGTCCGAGGTCCTCGCGGAGGGCCTCAAGGACGACGTCATCGGCAAGATGAAGGTTTCGGCTCTGCTGGAATCCCTGCCCGGCGTCGGCAAGGTCCGTGCCAAGCAGATCATGGAGCGGCTCAACATCGCCGAGTCGCGCCGTGTCCGCGGCCTGGGCACCAACCAGCGCGCCGCCCTTGAGAGCGAGTTCGGCGACCTCACCAAGTAGGACCCCTGAAGTGCACCGGCCCGTCCGCGCATCCCCACGACCGCGGCGGAGACCGTTCCCCGCGGAGCGGCCACGTGCCACGGCACAACCCCCGGTGAGACTAGCCGCCGCGCCGCGGTCGGCGGATGCCCGTCCCCAGGTCGGGCGTCCCCCGCACCGCGGCGCGGTGGTATAACTGGAGCTTTCCGCGACCGATCGCGGCAGTACCCGCACACCCGCCCGCCGCGCCGAGCGAGCCGGTTCCCACACCGGGCGCGCCGGGCACACGAAGGAAAGCCAGAGACCTCCATGCCTGCCGAGCCCGGAGCCGTGAACAGTCCGTCCGCGAAGCGGCTGACCGTCCTGTCCGGCCCCTCCGGCGTCGGCAAGAGCACGGTCGTCGACGCCATCCGCCGCGACCACCCCGACGTCTGGCTCTCCGTCTCGGCCACCACCCGCCCACCCCGCCCCGGCGAGCGCGAGGGCGTCCAGTACCACTTCGTCTCCGACGAGGAGTTCGACCGGCTCATCGCCGAGGACGAGCTGCTGGAGTGGGCCGAGTTCGCCGGCAACCGCTACGGCACCCCCCGAGCCCCCGTCAGCGAGCGGATCGCCGCCGGTGTCCCCGTCCTGCTGGAGATCGAACTCCAGGGCGCCCGCCAGGTCCGCGACTCGATGCCCGAGGCCCTGCACGTCTTCCTCGCCCCGCCCTCCTGGGAGGAGCTGGTGCGCCGCCTGACCGGGCGCGGCACCGAGCCGGACGAGGTGATCCAGCGCAGGCTGGAGGCCGCCCGGACCGAGCTCGCCGCGGAGAAGGAGTTCGACACCACGCTGGTCAACACGTCCGTACGGGACGTGTGCGACGAGCTGCTAGCGTTGATCAGAGCGCCCAAGGTGTGATAGCGGCCGCGCGCCGCGCCCTGGGCGCCGCCCACCCGTCCCGAACAACCACGTCACGGCTTTCGACGAGCCGGAGACCGTCCCTGGGGGTATTGAAGTGGCTGGTACCGAGCCCGTCGCCGAAGGCATCACCAACCCGCCGATCGACGACCTGCTGGAGTGCGTCGACAGCAAGTACAGCCTGGTCACCATGGCCTCCAAGCGGGCACGCCAGATCAACGCCTACTACGCCCAGCTCGGTGAGGGCCTGCTGGAGTACGTCGGCCCGCTGGTGGAGACCCACGTCCAGGAGAAGTCGCTGTCCATCGCCCTGCGCGAGGTCAAGTCCGGCCTGCTCACCGCGGAGCCCTACGAGGGCGCCTAGCCGTATCCATGGTCCCTCGCGGGCCCGGGACGGTGCTCGCGGCGTGGGGAACCGGCGTCTTCGTCGTCGCCCGCCCACCGCTACCCTCAACGGACGCCTGTTGCGCAGCTCCTTCCGGCTCGTTCCTCGCTGCGGTGGAGACTCCTCCCGCAGACACCGGCGGAGCCCTCGCGCTGCTTCCGCCGGTCGTCTGTCTCGGCCGGACGGGCGAGGCGGCTCCCGAAGCGGGAGGCGGTACGCGTTCCCGGCCGGTGGGCCTGGTAGAACTCGGTGCTGTGAGTGATACACCAGAGTCCGCGCCCCGGGTCGTCCTCGGCGTCGGCGGCGGCATCGCCGCGTACAAGGCATGTGAGCTGCTGCGCCGCCTGACCGAGTCCGGGCACCGCGTCCGAGTCGTGCCCACCGGTGACGCGCTGCGCTTCGTCGGTGAGCCCACCTGGGCCGCGCTGTCCGGGCAGCCGGTCGCGACCACCGTCTGGGACGGCGTGCACGAGGTCCCGCACGTGCGCATCGGCCAGAGCGCCGACCTCGTGTTCGTCGCTCCGGCCACCGCCAACATCCTGGCGAAGGCGGCCGCGGGCCTGGCCGACGACCTCCTGACCAACACGCTCCTCACCGCGCGCTGCCCGGTCGTGTTCGCCCCCGCGATGCACACCGAGATGTGGGAGCACCCCGCCACGCGGCAGAACGTGGCCACCCTCCGCTCCCGCGGCGCGATCGTGCTCGACCCGGCCGAGGGGCGCCTGACCGGTGCCGACACCGGCCGGGGCCGACTCCCCGAACCCGCGGAGCTGTTCGAGGCCGCCCGTCTCGCCCTGCGGCGGGGCACGGCCGCCGCCGACCTGTCCGGGCTGCGCGTGGTCGTCTCCGCGGGCGGCACCCGCGAGGCCATCGACCCGGTCCGCTTCATCGGCAACCACTCCTCGGGCAGGCAGGGGTACGCCCTCGCCCGGACCGCGGCCGCGCGCGGTGCGGCGGTCACCCTCGTCGCGGCCAACGTCTCCCTGCCGGACCCGGCCGGGGTCCGCGTCGTGCCCGTGGAGTCGGCACGCGACATGGCCGAGGCCGTGGCCGCCGAACGGGCCGGGGCGGACGTCCTGGTCATGGCCGCCGCCGTCGCCGACTTCCGGCCCGTCGCCGCGGTGGGGTCCAAGATCAAGAAGTCCGGGGACGCCCCCGCCCCGATCGAGCTCGCGGAGAACCCCGACATCCTCGCCGGGCTGGTCGCCGACCGGGACCGGGAGGGCCTGGCCCAGACCATCGTCGGCTTCGCGGCCGAGACCGACGACGTCCTCGCCCACGGGAAGGCCAAACTGGCGCGCAAGGGGTGCGACCTGCTCGTGGTCAACCGGGTCGGCGGCGGGCTCGCCTTCGGCACCGAGGACAACCAGGCGGTGATCCTCGCCTCCGGCGGAGGGGCCTTCGAGGTCCCTCGGGGGCCCAAGGACGACCTCGCCGACCGCGTGTGGGACCTCGTCGCCGACCGCGCGGGCCCGGCCCGGCCGGAATCACCCTGATCGGGGTCTGGATTCCTACGCCCGAGTACGTCACACTTCCAACTGGAGCCGTGACAGCTTTCGGGTCGGTCACGGGACTCCCGCCCCCACCAGTCCCGTTACAGTGGATCAACAACCCATCAGGGTCGGCCGCGCGCCGTGTTCCCCACCAGGGGATCCAGAGCCCGGTGCCGCGCCGACAGTCAGCCAGCAGCCGCTGCAAGGAGTCAGGCAACGTGTCCCGCCGCCTTTTCACCTCCGAGTCGGTCACCGAGGGCCATCCCGACAAGATGGCCGACCAGATCAGTGACTCGATCCTCGACGCCATGCTCACGAGCGACCCCGCTAGCCGGGTCGCGGTCGAGACGCTGATCACCACCGGTCAAGTCCACATCGCGGGTGAGGTCACCACCCAGACCTACGTCGACATCCCCGCCATCGTGCGGGAGAAGATCCTCCAG
Source organism: Nocardiopsis sp. LOL_012 (assembly GCF_048060475.1). Classification (NCBI taxonomy): domain Bacteria; kingdom Bacillati; phylum Actinomycetota; class Actinomycetes; order Streptosporangiales; family Nocardiopsidaceae; genus Nocardiopsis; species Nocardiopsis sp. LOL_012. Next base: position 145,510 of record NZ_JBHMIV010000009.1, read on the forward strand.
ATCGGATACGACTCGTCCGCGAAGGGTTTCGACGGCGACTCCTGCGGGGTCAACGTCTCCATCGACGCGCAGTCCCCCGATATCGCGCAGGGCGTCGACACCGCCTACGAGGCCCGCGTCGAGAACGAGGAGAGCGAACTCGACCGGCAGGGCGCCGGCGACCAGGGCCTGATGTTCGGCTACGCCAACCGGGAGACGCCGGAGCTGATGCCGCTGCCCATCAAGCTGGCCCACTCGCTCTCCGAGCGCCTGTCCCAGGTGCGGCGGGGCGGCACCGTGCCCTACCTGCGCCCCGACGGCAAGACCCAGGTCACGGTCGAGTACGAGGGCCAGACCCCGGTCCGCCTCGACACGGTCGTGGTCTCCAGCCAGCACGCCGCTGACATCAACCTCGACGAGATGCTCGCCCCCGACGTGCGCGAGCACGTCATCGAGCCGGTCGTGGCCGCCTTCGGTCTGGACGCCGAGGACTACCGGCTGCTGGTCAACCCCACCGGCCGCTTCGAGATCGGCGGTCCGATGGGTGACGCCGGCCTCACCGGCCGCAAGATCATCGTCGACACCTACGGCGGCTACGCCCGCCACGGCGGCGGCGCCTTCTCCGGGAAGGACCCGTCGAAGGTCGACCGCTCGGCCGCCTACGCAACCCGCTGGGTCGCCAAGAACATCGTCGCCGCCGAGCTCGCCGAGCGCGCCGAGGTCCAAGTGGCCTACGCCATCGGCAAGGCCCACCCGGTCGGCGTGTTCATCGAGACCTTCGGCACCGAACAGGTGGCCCCGGAGCTCATCGAGAAGGCCGTCAAGGAGGTCTTCGACCTGCGCCCCGGCGCGATCGTGCGCGACCTCGACCTGCTGCGCCCGATCTACTCGGCGACTGCCGCCTACGGCCACTTCGGCCGTGAGCTGCCCGAGTTCACCTGGGAGAGGACCGACCGCGCCGCCGCGCTGCGCTCGGCCGTCGGCGTCTGAGCCGGACCGGGGACGGACCACGGGGGAGGGGCCTTGGGCCCCTCCCCTTCGTTGAACTGCTCCCCGGAAGTTGGACTGAGAAATCGGTTCCGCTTCCGGGGAGCACGCGCATGAACCCGCATAGTTCGCTCACCAGCGAGCAGCGCGCTGCCGCTGTAGACCTGTTCGAGGCCGGTCACGGCTTCAAGGCCACGGCCTCGTCGCTCGGTGTGGGCCGCCAGGCGCTCCGTATCCTGTTCGAGCGATGGAAGCTCCATGGTCGAAGGGCTCTGGTGGAGAAGCGGACCAAAGAGCGGTTCCCGTTCGAGACGAAGCTGGAGATCGTGCGTCGGCGCCTAGCGGGCGAGACCGCGACGGACCTGTGCAGCGAGTACGGTCTGTCCTCGCGCAAGATCCTGAACAAGTGGGTGCGGATCTTCCACGACCAGGGCGAGTACGGGCTGCGCCCCAGGCCCCGAGGGCGCCCCAAACGACGCGAACCCGCCGCCTCGGAGCCGATCAGCGAGCTGGAACGGCTGCGCCAGGAGAACGAGCGGCTGCGCGCCCAGGTGGCCTACCTGGGAAAATTGAAGGCCTTGAGGGATCAGGAGCGGCCATGAAAGCACGTGCTGTCGCTGCCCTCAAGGCCGAGTTTCCGCTTTCGGTGCTGCTCGACGCCGCCGGCCTGGCGCGGTCGACGTACTTCTACCACCGGGCCCGCCAGGGCCGCCCTGATCCCCCGGCAGCCGCTCAAGGACGCCATCGCCACCGCGTTCAAGCGGGCCAAGGGCCGCTACGGGCACCGGCGCGTCCATACGGTCCTGACCCGCCAGGGGTGGAAGGTCGCCAGGAAGACCGTGCTGGCGCTCATGCGTGAGGCGGGCCTGGTCTGCGGGGTCCGCAGGCGACGCAACGTCTACCTGTCCTACCGCGGCCAGATCGGCAGGACCGCGGCCAACGTCTTGGACCGCAACTTCGCCGCTGATGCCCCAGCCCGCAAGTGGGTCACCGACGTGACCGAGTTCTCCGTCGGCGGCGAGAAGGTCTACCTCTCGCC